>DAOMZH010001538.1:0-2054 GCA_035437985.1 Polyangium sp. (in: bacteria)
ATTCAGCGTCCCTTCCGGCGTCACGGTCGTGGATACATATCTGTTCGGAATACCCACACCCCGAACTGAGTAACCAAACAGGTTTCGTTCGACCTCCTCGGCCCGCTTCGAAGACAAACCCGCGCCATCGAGCGCCAATGCCAAGGTGGCCAAACCGCTACCCACACGCAGACGAATGTTCGTCACGTACGCATAGTTTTTATGGTCGAAGTACGCCGGCATCGTGCCACTCACCATGCCTTCCAACACGTTTTTGATGAATTTGTCTTGACTTTCCGGCAAGTACGGCTGAATCATGTCGTATGCGTATGCATAATTGAGCAGGTCCGATCCCCAATACCACGCTCCTCCGGTGGTGTTCTGCCAGCCACTCTCGTATTTTCCGGCTTGCCTGAGCAATTCGATGACCTTCGCCACATATGCCGGGTTGGGCTCGAGCGTATTGGCCAGCGCCAAGTTGAATGCATAGCCAGATTGACACGATTCATTCGTCGCGGCACTCGTCCAGGAACAGGACATACCCGGCGGTACTGGGGATTGCTCCGGGCATTGCTTATTATCGTTGGTACCGGGTTTGAACTTCAACCCACACGCGGCATTCGCCCGCACGATCTCGATCCACCGGTCGTAAGGAAACTTCTTCGACCGCGCGACGAGACTTGGCACGTCTTGCTCGCTAAACGCCAAATAAGGATGCTGGCGGGAACTACACCCCACCGAGACCATACCCAGAGCCAATAGAATCGCAGTCGTCAATGTCACTCGCATAGGTCGCAACCGCGCACGCTACACGCCTCGGCACCTCGTTGCAAACAATTTGCACCGTTCGACGAACGTTTGCCGTGACAACCCACAGGCGATGCGTCACGGTTGCGCACCCCTCGGAACTGTTCCCGAATTTACAACTCGTTTTCGTCTCCTCACTGGCGCCCAGTTTTCTGTGCGCTACACTCGCGCCCGCGCACAAAGGCCAACTCGTGAAACTTCTCGTTCTTTCGTATTTTTATCCGCCACAAAAGGGTATTGGTGGGAAACGGGTGCATCGTTTCGTTTCGCGCCTCCCTGCGCTGGGCATAGATCCGATTGTCTTGACGACCCCTCTACCCCCGAAGGCTGATTGCGACTTGGCCCAAGCCACCGATGCCGACGGCGTCGTCGTCGATCGCCAATACGTACCCGAATGGTTTTGGCGCCTTTATCATGGATCCCAGGGCAGCGAATATCATCCGGGGCCCTTGGCGCGAGTTTTTTCGCAAATGGGCCGAATCGTTGGTCCTCCAATCGATGGCAAATCATGGCTCGCTCCATTTGCGCTGCGCCGGGCCCTGTTTTTGGCGGAAGAACATCGCGTCGGTGCGGTGTTTTCGACATCCGCCCCTTATTCGTCGCACCTTGTCGCCATGCAGGTCGCGAAACGTTTGAGCCTCCCGTTTTACGCGGATTTGCGCGATCCTTGGAGCTTCAACTTTCTTTTCAACAAGCGTTCTCCGCGCCTTCGGGCTCGCGACCGCGCAGCTGAAGAACAAGTATTTTCCGCGGCACGTAAGGTGTTTTTCGCTGCAAAAGCCACGGAAAACAAATACGCGGAATTGTATCCCGCACACCGAGACAAACTTCAAACCATCTACAGCGGATTCGACAAAGATCCGCCTCACGCGCCCCGAGCCCCATGGCCCGCGCCGTCGCGGCCACGTGTGGCCATTGCGCATTTTGGTCGTTTTTATGGAGTTCGGCGCTTGGATCGGGTCTTGTCATCGTTTCGTACGGCCGTGGAAACCCAAAAACTGACCCCGAAAGATATTCAAATCTTGATTCTCGGTGATGTGGCCCAAGCCGACGTTGCCAAACTCCAGGAAATGGGTTTGTCCGCATTCGTCGTCGTGTCGAACATGATGCCTTACGAGGAAGGACTGGGAGTTCTCCGCGGTGCTGAAGCCTTGTTTCTCTGCGATTACGATCTGGAGCCGTATTTCGTTCCCGGCAAACTTTTTGATTATCTGCGGGTTCGTAAACCCATTTTCGCCCTCAGTGCCAATGACGAGCTCCGGGCGCTC
>DAOMZH010001539.1:0-2051 GCA_035437985.1 Polyangium sp. (in: bacteria)
GACCATGAACGCGCCGCAACCCGCGGCAAGCAATGGTTCGGATCCGGTGAAAATGCTCGAAAGGGGTATTGCCATGGGAAAAGATTTGGCAGGTGAGGGCCAGCGAGACGAAATTCCGTGGGGTACGGTAATCACTGCCGCAGCCACGGGCCTGAGCCTGCTAAAGAAATCAAAGGCCGACGAAAAAAACGAAGAAAAGAAAGAAGAAGCAAAAGAAAAGCCGAAATCGAATCCGCCGCCGTCGCCGAAGCCAGCCGAAGCGCCGGTTCCATTTGCGCCCAATCTCCCGCCCAATACGTTCATCGATCCGCGGACGGGCATTGCGTACACGTATCACCCGAGTTTGGGGTATATTCCGTTCGAGCAAGCGCTCGCGCTGCTGCGGGCGTATGGCGCGCAATATCAAGCGCCGCCGCAACCGCATTACTCGTACCCGGTTGGCGTTCCGAACATACCGCCGCCCACGCCGCCGCAGCCGATGCCGATTGCAGCGCCACCTTTGCCCATTGCGCCGCCGCCCGCGCCTGTGGTGCCTCCGCAACCGCCGCCGCCACAAACGACGCGTATGGCGCCTTCTCCGCGGCCAGTGCCGCATCCGGTACCGCCACCGCCGCCTCCCGTTGCGCCGGCTCCAGAACCGCACGTGCAAAAGCCGCAACAACCGCCCGCGACGGAGCGGTCACCACGGCCGCAAGCAATCGTTGAACCAAGACAAACGTCCAAGCAACCGGCGCATTCAGCGCAATCGAAACCGGTCGTCCAAAACGCAATGGCTGACCCAGGTGGTGACTTGCCCGATTTGATCGGAAACGATTTCGACCAGGTGGTGAATGAAGGCATGAATTCGCCCGAGGCACAAAAAATCATGCAGGATCCGCGTTACCAAGCATTGCGGGACGCCGTCGTGAACGGAGAAATGACCGTCGATGATTAAATACGGAATTTTTGAATATGCTGTTCGGGGCGGAAGGGGGTGCTTTATGATTCGCGTTCGAGAAGTGGTATTCGCAACGAATTTGGAAAAAGCCCGGTTCATGGCGGCCGGAAGCATTGCCGACCAGAGTTTGCCCGAGGTGCAACGCTGGGCCGCCGTGTTTCGTCAATTGCCCTTGCTGGAACGACCGGCTGCAATATTGAAATTTTGCCAATACAACATTGATTACGTGCGTGATCCACAGCGCGAGGTCCTCGAAGATTCTGCCGTAACGCTTCTTCGCGGGTATGGCGATTGCGATGCGAAGGCGCGTGTGTTCGTGACGCTATGTCGCGCAAGCGGCGTACGGGCGCGGGAATTGCCCGTGCGTCCACAATATGATTTTCCGCATATTCTCGCCGAAGTGTTTGTCGGGGGAAGGTGGTGTCGTGTCGATCCGACGATTTTGAATTCGTCGATCGATAACATTCCGCCGTCGAGGTTGGCGATTACGAATTATTGGTGAGGCCATGAAAAAACCAGCATTGCGTTGCGCCGTTTGTCAACGGCGAAGGGTCGAGGTGTATGGTGGATTCTGCGTTTGCGGCGCTTACGTGTGGGAACTCATCCCGCACGAAGCTCCGCCGGGAATCGAAATCGAATCGCTCGACCATAATACAAAACCTCTTCGTCCCGTGCATTTTCAGGCGATTCTCTCGCAAGCGCTCGGGGGCGTGGTGCTTGGTTTGAAAATGCTCGTGGGTGGAGTGCCAGGTGCCGGAAAATCGACGTTATGCGCGGAGCTTGCTGCGCAAATTGCTGAGAAGCTCGACGGTGAAGGGTATTGGCTCGACGGCGAGCAAAACAAGCAACTGGTTTCCGAACTATTCGGACGGACGAACTCGCCGATGAACCGCATGAAACTCGTGAGTCGACAGGGTAAAAAAGGGGCAAAGGTCGATTGGCGAAATGCATTAAAGGCAGTTCCGACCGATGCCTCGATCATGGTGATCGATTCATTGCAACGCTGGCAGGAAGTATGCTCGAGCAAACGGCGATGCTCGATGCCATTGCCACAATGCCCCAAACCGCGCTGGTCGTTTCGCACTTTAATAAAGCGGGGAAATTTGCGGGGCGC
>DAOMZH010001540.1:0-2050 GCA_035437985.1 Polyangium sp. (in: bacteria)
GCCAACCAGACCGTGGTTGCTGCAACGATTTAAAAAATGAATGCGCCAACCAGACTGTGGTTGCTGCGTTTTGTACAATGCATGAAGCGCAACCTGACAATGGTTGACGCCTCCTTCACGCGCATGATTTGCCAACTCGACCGTGGTGGTGCATTGCGGTGCTCGAGTTATCGATGAAATGGGACGGCGCGCGACGCAATCGCCGACCTATATCCTCGCCAACCTCACGGGGCCGCACACGTCGCGCGAATCCAAACCACCTCTTCGTCGCGCTGAATCCACAAATCCACCTTTTCGCCTTGGGTCGTCACGGCGAAACTCGAAGCATCACTCACCGGCATTGGTTGCGAGATTGGTTTGCCCTCGTCATCCAGGACAACCGCAAAAGCGACTTTGCGGGTCATGCCGCAGCCAAGCGGCGCGAGGTACGTGACAAGGCCCCCGCGGGCGAGAGGGCGCACGGCGCCATTGGACGCTGGGGCATGCTCGCGAAACTCGATATCAGGCGCGCCGAGACGCGAATACCGCATCAATCCACCCTGCTGCGCACATCCTTCGTCGTCGACTGGCGCGCCATATACGAGCGCCATGGGACGTCCGAGCACCGTTGCATCCACAATGCCGTGAGGGGCCGCGACCTTGCCCAATTCGTGGGGTTTGTCGGCTGCATCGAGTCCCCAAAAAACCAAATCCGTTCCTTCGAAGAGCGCCACGATTGGCCCGCGTCCACTCGCGCCAGCACTGTCGGTCCATGGCGCATCCGCTCGCGCAATACACGAAGGCCGCGCATCACTGTCACCCGCCGTCGGAATGATCTCGCTCTTGCGCCAAGATGTTACGGGATCGGAAGGTTTTCCGATCCAAACTTCAGCCCCGGCCGGCGAAACCTTGCTCAAACGCGTCGTGAGCAACAAACAATTCACATCGTTGCAGCTCATATCGATGGGCTCGAACTTGTCACCTTCGCCAAGCGCCGTGGCCTTGCCGTCTCGAAAGACAAACACCTCGGAAAGTTTGCCCGCGGAAGGTTCCGCGTACGCTGCGAGCCACGTGCCCGTGTTGGTTCGTCCAAGTCGCGGCATCGAACCTGCCTCGACCCAAGGGAGGAGCACTGGGTTTTTGCTCGTACCTGCGGGATCGAGCTCGAGCGCGGCCACACCCACAAGCCGCGGAGGGTTTTCCGTCATGTCGGCATCGGCGATCACCAACGTTCCCAAAGCATGGGTTGCCGCGACAAACCTCTACGTCGCTTTCACTTTTGCGTGCACCAAGGGCTCGCGGTTCTTGCAACCATCCGGCAACGCCACACTCGGAAACCACGGTCCTAGGCGCACCGGTTCGAACGTCCAACCTGCAGGAGCTGGCAGAACATCCACGGTCAGCACCTTCGGTTCGGAGGCTGCGTCGGTCGAAGCATCGGGCGGAATGAGCGTCGAGCCGGAGCATCGCGAGCACGCGGGCAGCACGAGAAGCAGAGCCAGAAGAACCGTTTGACGTCCCACGATCACCTCGACTCGAGCACGCGACGCAGAACCGGATACATGTCGAACCCTCCGACCTCGACAAACCCATGCGCCGTATATGCGCCCATCGGTCCCGTCCACAAGGCTTCATCCATGACCTTGGGTTCATTGGGTCGACAAGGGAGAGCTTCGAGGATTGTCGCGCCAAACGTCGGGGCGAGCGTCACGGCTCCACCGACCAACGCTTTCGCGACCCCTTCTCTCCGTGATGCGGGATGCACGAGCGCGCAGGCGATGAGAAACACGCCTTCGCGGTTTCCCTGAAGCACCGGCAACTGCTTGTAGAAACGACGATCGTAGGCTTTGCGCATCACGCCTGCGGGCGCGACCTTCAGCCAGCCCACGACTTGTGCGTCGGTATTGAGCGCCACGAGACCACGCGCTTCGTCACTACCTTCGGCCAACGCGAGGGCAAGCTGCCCGGCATTTTCCTCTGGAGCGTTGGCACACCTGTCGAGCCACTCGTTGTTTGTCCCGTTGAAATGCCAGAAGCGACAAAAACATGGCGAACCAGCAGCTTCGAAAAG
>DAOMZH010001541.1:0-2050 GCA_035437985.1 Polyangium sp. (in: bacteria)
GGAGATGTCTTACAATCCCGACTATGCCTTGGCGCTTCCGGCCATCATGGATACACGTCTTGGTCCCAGCGCATTACCGAATGCTGGTTGGTATACGAATGCGATGATTCAGAACGCCTCCGATTTGCCCGCAAACATCAAAATTACCGCAACTTGGAAACAGGGTGCGGGAGGAGCGAATCCGGATGCTGCCGTGACGTTTTCTCTTCAGCCGCACGAATCGATTGTGTTTCGCATCGATAACCCGGGCATTGCTGGCACCATTGGCATTCCGGAAATCGCCAACAAGAACTTCGAAGGTTCGCTTATGTTGGAATCGGACCAGCGCGTCGCCGTCGTGACGGCAGTTGCCAACATTCCGCTCGCGCCCATGGGTGTGAGTGGTGGTGCGGCAAAAGGGTTTTACGTGGGCCAATCCTTGCGCTCCAATGGTTGGGAAACGGGCCAAGCCTTGATATATCCGACATTCAAAAGCGGATTCAATGGAAAATCATCGACGCTTTTCGTACAAAACACCACGAACAACAGCGGTATGGTGACCATTGAAGTTCGTACGAATGCGGGAAACAAATATATCGGGCAGATATCTCTGGACTCGCGGCGTTCGGCTGCCATTCACCCCTCGGATCTGCGACGCGATACGGATGGTAGTCCCATGCCTTCAGGTTGCTCGGGACCTGCGAATACGACGGGCGGTGCTTGCTTTGGTTCTGTGACAGTCCAGACGAACTCAGCGAATTTGCGTGTTGCTGCCGTGGCGACTGAACATGTCGCGACAAGCACCGGTCCGCTTACCCAGATCCTTGCGAATACATTTCATAAGGACGGTAACTTCGCCAGCGAGCACAAGCATCGGTATTGTGCACCATTCAAGAACTTGTTCCAGAGCGAGGGCACGCGCACGGGGATTGCGATCATGAACCTTTCGCCGACAAACGCAGATATCGCGGTTACCCTCAAAGGGCTTGTGAATCCGGCGAATCCGGCATCAGGAAATACGTACTCCTACGTCTTCCGCAACGTGCCGGGGCGCACGAGCGTCGTGGCTTCGCCGTATGCGGGAAACGAATATACGATTGGCGGCTTCCCTGTTGGTGGTCTTGGCGCCGTGTCTGTCGACTCGACGCATCCAATCTTGGCGGTCGTCTCGGACGAAGATTCGAGTCTGCGACAAACTGGTTTTCAATGCTCGAGTTTCCCGAAAGACAAGCTCCTTGCGCCGCAAGTAAAATTCGCTTATCCGAGTGCCACGAGCTCCGGGGCTGCGAATACCGAAATATACGTTCAAAATATGGGCACCCAATCTGCAATGATTACCGCTACGTATACGTGCCGAATCGCGAACAGCAGCGTGTTCACCACGTACGTCACCACGAAATCTGCGGAAGCAGGCGGTGCAGCATTGTTCTCGCGGGGTAACGTCGCAGTCCCTGATGGCCGTCTTTGCTCGGTCAGTTTCACGAGTCCCAATCCCATCATGATTGGGACCGCGACCGAAACGACCCGCGGGCTTGCCATTCCACAGGTCGACGACGCAACCTACGAGCTGTTCAGCTTTGACTGACTCGCCTCTCATTGCGGGCCTACTTCAGAGGTCATACGGGAGCGCTCGCATTGCGGGCGCTTCCGCATCTTGCAAAGTCCTATCGCGGCACTCCCCCACACATGCAGCGGCACAATGAATGGCACTCGCCGTTCGACTGCCCCAACATCACCCAACAATGACATATTTGGGGATCGGACATCGCCACTGCAATGAGCATTGTGATGTCGCTCGAGGGCTTTTGGTGAATGCGATCTGTCGAGATAGGATTCGTTAGAACGTATCTCGAGTTCCTTCACAGGTTGCTATTTCCTGCGAGGATGACGATTTGGCCGGGAGTTGTTATTGGAATAGCCGACAGCGCCTGCGCAAGCATCGTATTCGGCAGGCATGTGGATTTTGTTGGGTGGGAGCGTAGGCAGGAGCGCCGTGGGAGGGGGGTTTCACCGGCTTGCCACTCGATTGCCTTGCGTGCCCGCGAAATCCGCGCTGACGTAACAAACCTCG
>DAOMZH010001542.1:0-2048 GCA_035437985.1 Polyangium sp. (in: bacteria)
TTGATTCGTACGCTGCAATTGGATTATTGAATTCGAGTCCGGGCCAGACTCGAGCGTTTTGTTTGTGATGGGTGGCTGCGCCATTGGCTCTCACAATCTCTTTGGCTGCGCCAAAGAGACTGAGCCAATGGCTGCGCCCCCATACCCCCAATTTTACGCGCTTGGGTCGCCTTGGGTGCTCGTCGCCTCAAAATCAAAATAGGTGCGTCTTTTCGTTTCCTCACGAGGCGTGCGGGTGTATGATCTGCGCGTGGCTGCGTCGGGACTCGTCTACGTCGTCTGGGAAATCACGCTCCGTTGTGATTTGGCGTGTGGCCATTGTGGTTCACGTGCGGGCAAGTCGCGCGCCGATGAATTGACGACGGCCGAAGCGCTCGATTTGATCCGGCAAATTGCGGAAATGGGCGCCAAAGAAGTCACGATCATTGGGGGCGAAGCCTATTTGCGGGAAGACTGGACGCAGCTTGCCCGGGCCATTCGCGATGCTGGAATGCAATGCACGATGACGACCGGGGGACGCGGAATGACCCCGGAGCGCGCAAAAGAAGCATTCAACGCCGGTATCCAAAGTGTATCCGTGTCCATCGATGGGATTGGAAAGACGCACGACATGCAACGCGGCGTGAATGGTAGCTACGATGCCGCTCGCATTGCATTAAAAAACTTGGCCAGGGCGGGGGTCGATGTATCGGTCAATTCGCAAATCAATCGCCTGAGTTATCCCGAGCTTGGCGATATTCTCGATTTGATCGTCGAGGAAGGCGGGCATTCTTGGCAAATTCAACTTACCGTGCCCATGGGTCGCGCTGCTGATCGTCCGGAATGGCTGATGCAACCTCATGAATTGTTGCACGTGATTCCGCGGGTCGCCGAATTGGCAGGAGAAGCGGAAAAAAACGGCGTGCGTTTGTGGACGGGAAACAATGTCGGGTATTTCGGGCCGCACGAATCCGAATTGCGAAAATGGACGTATGGCGAGAATGCGCATACGACGAGTTGTGGGGCGGGGATGGCGACGATGGGCATTGAAGCGGATGGAGCCATCAAAGGTTGCCCTTCGCTGACCACGAAAGATTGGACGGGCGGGCATATTCGCAAGATGTCCTTGCGCCAAATTTGGGATACGACCAAGGAGTTGCGGTACACGCGGGATCGCACGGTCGCTGATTTGTGGGGATATTGCCGCACTTGCTATTATGCAGACATCTGCCGTGCTGGGTGCACGTGGACGTCCCAGGTCTTTTTTGGCCGCGCCGGAAACAATCCGTATTGCCACCATCGCGCCTTGGAACATAAAAACCAAGGTCTGCGCGAACGCCTCGTCCAGGTCGAACCACCCCCCGGAGAACCATTTGATCACGGGATTTTTGACATCGTCGTCGAACCTTATCGGGACGAAGGGGTTGTGCGCCTCCCGATTGAAAAACCGTCCCGCGCCAAACGTTTGCCTTTGATCGAAGCTTCTTCGAATTCGGAGTCAATCCATGAATAGGCCGCTCACTCGTTGTCCCAGCTGCAAACGTCATATTTACTCGACGGAATCATCTTGCCCGTTCTGCGCCCGGCAAACCAATACGACGCCGGCAATCCTCGCAGCCGCATTCACGGCGGGCCTCACCATTGCGGGTTGTGGATCGGAAGCGCCGGCTGCAAAAGCTCCTATTGAAGTTGCGGTTCCGCCGGATTCGCCTGCGAAACCACCCCAAGAGGTAGCCGAAGATCCGCAACCTTCTCCGGATCCACCGCCAAACGTCGCGCCTCTTTATGGTGCACCTCCGCCGGTCCAAGCGCCAATTTCGCCTCCTGCCGCAGCTTATGGGGCCCCATCGCCCATGACTCCGATACCGCAACGCAAACCTTGAGCCATCATGGCTCGCGGAGATTCGCCATGACCAACCTCGTCCGCTGTTCGACTTGCAAACGCCACATTTACGCATCGGAATCGTCTTGTCCGTTCTGCGCGAGGGCTTCGGTCACGACAGCTGGCAGCGTAGCGGTGGCATTGACCGCCGCAGCCTCGATTGCACTTGCTGGTTGCGCGAATGATC
>DAOMZH010001543.1:0-2048 GCA_035437985.1 Polyangium sp. (in: bacteria)
TTTTGACGAGCATGGATCGCGACGGAACACGTGCAGGCTACGACCTGATGCTCACGCGTACCGTGGCCGACGCCGTTGTCGTTCCCGTGATCGCTTCGGGTGGCGTGGGCACCTTGGAGCACATTTACGAAGGTTTGTCCGAGGGTGGTGCCGACGGTGCGCTCTGCGCATCGATCTTCCACGACGGCACGTACACCATCGCCGACGTCAAAGCTTATTTGGAAAAACGCGGGCTAACCGTACGACCCGCTCCCTGCACGCTGCAACCGAGGGAAATGTCGTGAACCGATCGCATGTGACGCTTCCGCAAATTCTTGTCGCCGCTTCCGCTCGCCACGCGAATATGGTGCCCGAAAGCGCGGGGTACTTGGTCTTGGCACTTTGTGAGGCCATTGGCTGCTTACCGCTCATCGTGCCGGATAGCGCAATCGAGCTATCCGCCGAAGGCACGGTCGAGGTGACGCAGCAAGGAAAGGTCGTTGCCGGTCCAGAAGCAGCGCAAGCGATGCGCGATCTGTTCTCGCGACTGCTTGCGGTTACAACCGGACCAACCCCACGTCTCGCCGCGGTCGCCCGCAGTCGTGAGCTGTCGGCAGAACGAAGTGTCGAAGTCGTGGCGGCAGAAGTCGAGGCCGCGCTCGTCCCAATGAACCGGGCTGCGGGTAAACGAAGTTTGGGACGTTTGGCTCGAGAAACGTTGCGGGCAATCGAATCCGGAAACCTGGCGCTTCACTTGCAAGCTCGCACCGCCGCCAAAGAAGTTCCGACAGCCGCCAAAGAAGCCATTGCGCCTCTGCTCGTCGCGCCAAACCCCGTGGTCAAACCGACGTTCACAAGGCCCGCTCCTCCGCCCGCGCCGCTCACACCACCTCCATCCCTGCTTGGCGATGCATCCGATCCCTTTGCGATTCCCGTCACGCCCACGACCCCTGGACTCGGGCTCGAAACCGTAGCGACCGAAGCGCATGTGGATTCCTCGATCTTCGGGGCGACTCCGACGTACCAAGAAGGTGATTCACTCGCGGTCGCGCCTGCATCCGTACCTCATGATCCACCGCTCGAATCACCAGGGTTCGACTCGACAAACACGGCGATTTCCTGCGAGCCGACCCAACTTTCGGCACGCGAGGTGCATGTCGATCCTGCATTGCGAGCGCCCAAATCCGAGGAGTCAACCAAAGCCGTCTCGACAGGACGGCGGGTACGTCGTGCCGAACCTCCTCGAAGTCCGCAAGAAATCACGTTGACGTCGGCCGGAGTGGAACCGATTTCCGTTGGAAACTTCGACGCGCCTGCGCCATCGGGTCCCGAAGTCATCTCGCTGGTTGGTCAACCGCGGACATCGAGCCAAGAATTCCCGGATTGCCACGATGGATATACGCAATCGGCGCCCAATTATCATGAAACGCTGGTGGGACTCGCGCCGGTATTGCCTGATTCGACACCGTCGGACAATCCGAATTCGACAGAAGCATTAAAGAGTTCGGAATACATCGTGGTCACGCCATCGACCTTGCCGGAAGCGGGATTGCCGGCAGCCAATGACGCCGTGACGAATCCGTTGGCCGAATTGGTCAATGACGAAAAAGAAACGAATGCGGTCGTGCGGGCATCCGATGACGAAATGCAGGTGCATGCGGACCAGCTTTTCGCAGGTGGGCACGACGAATCGAAATCGTCCACGGTCGACGCAATCGCGGAGGCAGAGGCGGAGGCAGATGCCAAAACGGCGACGCCATTGCCGGGATTCCAAGCGCTGGACAATCCAAGTGACGCACCGGGGCGAGTGGACGAGCTTTTAGGGACATTTGGTCGACCGGAGGAGGGCGAGGAGGAAATGCTTCGCCGAACTGCTTCGAGTTTGAAGGAATTGGCCGGATTGGATCCGACGCCGTGTGCGCCTTCGGTTTCGCCGGTGATTCGAGTTCCGTACATGAGCAATCGGGCAAGTCCCGCGTGGCTTCCGGCGGATCCGCGCCAAGCGACGCCGCTCGAACCAGCCCCGCTAGTGGAATCGCCTCGTGGTTGGCGGTCGAAGCTGAAAGTGC
>DAOMZH010001544.1:0-2046 GCA_035437985.1 Polyangium sp. (in: bacteria)
CCATCGGGACGGATGGGTTTGCCCTCGCTCATGATGTTGCAAGCAAGCGTGGGACAAACGTAATTCATCAAATCGATGATCGGCCATCCGCCTTTTTTGGCGATGCGCACGAGCATTTCATTAAAGCAACCGACACGTTCGACGACATTCGAATGGCGCCAATCTTTGACGGGGTAGGGGACCCGGGTCAGCACCAATTGCCCCGCATTGCGACCCATGGCCCGGGCGAGTTCCAAAACGCGAGCTTCATATTCGGTTTGGAATTTGGTCGTACACGCGTCGGAACTAAAAAATCCCCCACCCATCACGACGAGCGTCATGTCCGGATGCAATTCGGCCACATCGGCAGCCCAGTTCATCGAACAACTAGAGCTGAGCAATGTTTTGCCATTTTCGACGTAGGGCCTCGTCGCGAAAATAGAACAATCCCCCACACCTCGTTCCGCGACGAACGATTTTCGTTCATCTTGGCGGTACCGCATCGCCAAACCCAAAAACTTGGCGACAGAATCGCCAATGACGAGAATTCGCAATGTACCCGGTCGCAAAGCGTCTTGTGGAGGCAAACCCCTTAGTTCAACCGAGAACGGAGTAGGCCAGACGCGCGGAGCCGAACTGCTCGGCGCTGCAGATGCTGCACGGAATGCTTCGGCCGCCGATGAATCCAGGACAAATGGTTTGTGTACATGCGAACGACGTCTACTGAAATAGGTCGCCGCAGCCGCACCGAGCAGTACGAATGCAAGCAGAGCGAAGATCAGGCGTCGAGACATCGTTGAAGCTCGGGGGCATGGTCGCCGAAAACGTGTCCCGACGCAAAGAAAATATCATTTTATCATGGCCGGACATTGTTCGTCCGAGTTTACGAGGATTGGTGTGTATGGAGCTTCGGTTGGTTCCGTCCATGGCCATTCACAAAGGAGTTCCCATGAGCGACATGCTTCGACGTGGTTTGTTCTTGGTTTTGGCGACGACGATTTGGGCTTGTGGTGGTGGCGTGGACGATGAAATCGACCCGCAGCAGGCCCTCGAAAACGATATTGCGCAATACGAGAGCTTGCAAAAAGAGCTCGAAACGACGCGCGAAGAATTCGTCAAGACGCCGGCGCAGGACTTTTATGCGGCGGGCAACACGTTATATTGGGTCGAGGTAGGGTCGGGCAATCCGCTTTTGCGCAGTTTCGACGACGGGGCGAAAAAACGTACCGATTATACGTTCAAGGTTTTCCTCACGGGCACGAGCGCACCCAATCCTGTGGACACGATCAATTATCACGCTTCGTCATCGACGATTGCCACGATGAACGTGCTCGATGGTGGCAATGTGTACGCCGCGGGATTTCCGGAACAGCTCCTGGGCAAACTGAGTTTGCCTGCGCCATCATTTGGACAACGTTGGTGGGCGTATTCGGTGAGTGGCGAAGATGTGTTCGTCGTGGTCATCGATTCGACCTCGGGCAAATACATGCTTCAGAAGTGGAGCGTGAGCCAATCGGCATTTACGACACTTTTGGCGCTCGATGACTTGATAACACCGAATGTGGTCGGGGAGTTTCTCGATTTCGCGGTGGATGGGACGACGCTGATATTCGCGGAAAGTGGGCGCATTTGGATGGCCGATCTTGCGGACAGCAAGGCGAAGTGGGTGAAAAACGACAAGGAAATCGGGAGCGCGAACTTTTACGACGGGGGCGTGGTTTATTCGCAGGGCGCCGAGTTTTACCGGTACGACATGGCGACCGATACGCGGGAAAACCTCACGGAGAAAATCGAAGCCGGGTATACGATGAACAAGACGTTTTTCCAGGCGCATTACCCGGACAACAACGGGAGCTGGAGCAAACACAAGAATAAAATCGTTTATCATGGGAGCAGCGGCATTTTTGCTTATGACATGACGAGCGAAAAGGTGATTCCGCTCTTGCTCGATGCTCGCGACAACAGCGTCGTGTATCGCAATCCCACGCCGGTGGATACGGGGACGCTGTTCGTGAAAGGATTGGTGAGTCAAAGTGGGGCGACGGGCGCCGATGGGCCGACGTACAT
>DAOMZH010001545.1:0-2045 GCA_035437985.1 Polyangium sp. (in: bacteria)
ATCCCCAAACCACCCGACACCTCATCCGAAGGCGGTCCGATGTACGCCATCACCTCCTTCTTCTCCGCTTCGATCACCGAAATCTCGGTCCGATTGTCCCGACGCCCCTCCGCACGCACGAGCAACACATGCTTGCCCGGATCCACACGTAGCGGTGTCGAAAGCACCGCCGCAGTCAACTCCACGTCGTCCAAAAATACCTGCGCATGACCACTCACCGGAGGCACGATCACCCGCAACCGAGGCACATGCGGCTCCAGCGTCGCAATGTGTTCCTTCGCGACACCTGCCCGCTGATCCGTCGGCCCCACCAGCTCCAGACCTCGCTCCCAATGCTCCAACGCACTTGCTAGCTTACCATCGCGCTCGTTGCACTGCGCCAACGTGAAGTGCGAGTTCGCTACGACAAACAGTTCGAGACTCGCCCGGATTTTCGGGCATCCCGTGGCCCAATCCCCACCATCGATCGCGTCCCGCCCTTCGAGAAACAAAGCTTGAGCGCGCGCTTTGGAGTCGGGTTCGTCCGCGTAAGCAGAGCCAAACCCGACCACCGATGACGTTACAAAGGTTGCAGCAAGACAAACACCAGAACGTAACAGCGGAGAAAGCATCATCACTGGAACCCGCCGAATATCTTGCCTGAACCCGAGGCGGAAGGGATGGCTTTTGTGCTGCTTGCGGAAACCTTGACCGTCGTCGGTGCCGTCGGCGTCGTTCCCGATGGCATGGGCACAGGAACCGATGCAGTCGCGCTTGGTGCGGCAGTCGGCGCCGCCGATGGCATCGGACCCACTGCGCTCACTTTTGGTGTGGCAACAGCACTTGCCGTGTCGCTTGCTGACGTGATCGGAACGCTCGGCCCTGATGACTTCACCGCGATCACGATCCCAAGGGTCACCACCGTCAGCACCACAGCGCCCACCACAATCCCCATCATTTTCGAGCGTTGTGGTTGCGGTTGCTGTTGCGATTGCAGCGCAACAGGAAGAGCCGTCGCTGCAAATCCAACGAGCGCTTTCGAATTCTCCGCACGCGTGGGCACGAGGTTTGTCGGCTCGCCGTTTTTCTCGAGCCATGCAATCCCCCGACGAATGGCAGTTTGCATCGTCCGCGCATCGGGGAAACGTGCGTTCATGTCGAACGAGAGCACCTTGTCGACAGGCTCTGCAATCTCGCTCGGTAGCCCTGGTAAAACGTTACGAATCGGCGGCGCAGGGTGCGTCATCGCCTTGAGCAAGAGCTGGTTCAACGTCTCCGCTTCGTGCACCAATCGCCCCGTGAGCACCGCGAACATCGTCGCTCCCAAAGCCCAAAGATCCGACCGCCCATCAACACGGTTCCATTCCCCAAGCGCCTGTTCTGGAGGCATGAACGCCGGCGTTCCCATCGCGCTCCCGGTCTTCGTCATTTTCGCGTTCGCTTGCACCTCACGCATGCGCGCGATCCCGAAGTCCAGAATTTTCACCGGCCCTTCGTCCATCACGAAGATGTTGTCCGGCTTCAGATCGCGATGCACAACCCCCTTGTCGTGCGCAGCGGCCAGCACGTCGAGCAGCTGGTCGGCCATGCGAAACGTCTCCAGAACTCCGAGGCGTTTGTCCGGACGCGCATCGGACATTTCCGCCAACGTTTTTCCGATGAGCAGCTCCATCACGATGAACACCGACCCGTCTTCGGCGATATCGTCGTCGAAGACACTCACCGCTCCCGGATGGTTCACCGTGTTTGCAACGTACCCTTCGCGCAAAAAACGCGTCCGCGTGTCCGCATCGGTCGAGTATTCGAGGTGCAGCATCTTGATCGCTCCGCGTTTGCCGTTGCGATGCGTGCCCTCGTAAACCGCCGCCATCCCCCCAATCCCAAGCAGCCGGTCGATTCTCCATTTACTGCGCAAAACGGAGCCAATACGCGCTTTTGACCGCTTCGTGACCGGATCATCGGCGAGCTCGGGTGCCAACTCGGACATGCGGGGGGTTTTCAAACCAAACCTCGTGAGCCATCAACTCCTCGGCGCCACGCACCGACGCAAGAATTCATGGGCCTCT
>DAOMZH010001546.1:0-2040 GCA_035437985.1 Polyangium sp. (in: bacteria)
GACGAAGAAGAAGGACAAGTGGATCCGTGATTGATTCACAATCTCAACGATTCGAGGGGTGAAGGTTCGATCCATGCAATGGTCAATGTGTTCCTATGCCGGGTCCATATGCGCCGCACTGCTCCTGAATTCGTCCTTTGCGTACGGACAAACTGCTGATGAAAAAAAAGCCGAGGAGCTTTTCAACAAAGCGATTGAGCTGAGCGAAGCCCGTAAGTACGACGAGGCGTGTCCGCTCATCGGCGAAAGCCAGAAGCTCGATCCACGACCGGGAACACTCTTCGCATGGGCCGACTGCGAGCGTGAGGGGCAAAGAATCAAGAGCTCGGTCGAGCATTTCAAGGCGTATTTGAAACAGTACGAGGGGCTCAAGCCTGACGTGCGCAAGCGTCACGCTCAGCGCGCGAATTCAGCGCGTGGTTATGTGAAAACGCTCGAACCGCAAATTCCAACGTTGAAGTTGACGTTTGCTGGGGGTTTGCCCGCGGGATCGGTCATCACGCGCAACGGCGTCGAAGTCGATCGCGCGACGCTTGATTCCGCGGTGCCGCTGGATCCAGGTGAGCACGTTTTCGTGGTCAAAGTGCCGGGTCACGCGGACGCAGAGCAACGTGTCACGCTGGCGGTCAAGGACAAAAAAGTCGTGGAGTTCGCGGCAGGAGCAGCGATCGAAACGGGATCGCAGCCTATCGGCGAAGAAAAACGCAAGACGAACGTGCGGCGTACCGTCGGGTTTGTCTTGCTCGGAACAGGGACTGCGGGATTGATTTTTGGTGGAGTAATGGGCGGCCTGGCGTTGGGCCAGAAAAACGTCGTGCAAGAGCATTGCGCAGACCTCGATTGTGATCCCACGGGCCTCGATGCCGTGAACCAAGGGCGTTCGTTTGGGAACATGAGCACGATTGGTCTTGCGGCGGGCGGGGTCATTGCCGCATCGGGTCTGGTGCTGGTTTTGACGGCGCCAAAGGCCAAACCGAAAACCGGGTGGATTACAGGCGTCGGCGGAACCGCGAGTCTCGACGGAGCATTCCTCAGCGTGGAAGGACAATTCTGATGAAAGCCCCGAAATCATTTTGGATCGGAATCATCTGCGCCCTTGGCGGATGTACGCAGCTATTGGAACTCGACAAAGATTATCAACCGGGACAAACTTCGAGCAGCTCGGGGGAAGCGGGAGCTGGCGGCACGGTGGGAACCGGAGGCACCGGGGGCGCTGCAGGTACAGGGGGCGCTGCGGGTACAGGGGGCGGACCGGAATGCACGGTCGACGGCGATTGCGTAGCTTCCACGAATCCG
This sequence comes from Polyangium sp. (in: bacteria), assembly GCA_035437985.1. Lineage (GTDB taxonomy): Bacteria > Myxococcota_A > Polyangia > Polyangiales > Polyangiaceae > Polyangium. The sequence goes on from DAOMZH010001546.1 coordinate 1,297, forward strand.
TGTGCAGCCGTTACGTGCGTGGCGAATGCATGCGTCACGAATAATCAGCCTGCCGGGACAATTTGCGCAGCCGATGGGACCACAGCTTGTGATGGCAATGGTATTTGCGGGCAATGCAATGGTCCGAATGATTGCACGGTACTGCCTGCAGACGACGAATGTCAGACGCGCACATGCGACAATCATGTTTGTGGTCAAACGTTTACCGCAACCGGTACGCTTTTGATGATGCAAACCATGGGCGATTGCCAAGACGCTTTTTGCGATGGCGCTGGGGCGACGATGACGACTGCGAATGACCTGGACGTGCCGGAGGACAACAATCCGTGTACGAAAAACGTCTGCACGAATGGCACTCCCTCACATCCGCCGGAAGCCGCCAACACGACGTGCGGTAATGGTTCGATTTGCGACGGAATGGGCGCGTGTGTGGGTTGTGTGGTGGCCACGGATTGTTCGGGAATGGACGATTTTTGCAAAAAGCGCACATGCACGAATGGAACGTGCGGACAAGATTTCACGGCTTCAGGTACGGATCTTCCAACCGGCCAAACCACGGGGGACTGCAAAGTCGTCGAATGCGATGGTCAGGGCAATATCGTCGCGAACGCCAACAATACCGATGTGCCGATCGATGGCAACGCTTGCACCAAAGACATTTGTACCGTGGGGATCCCGTCGAATCCCTTCGAGGCCAGCAATACGGCATGCGGAACCGGGGGGCTTTGCGACGGCGCTGGCTTC
>DAOMZH010001547.1:0-2036 GCA_035437985.1 Polyangium sp. (in: bacteria)
GCTTGCTCCACTGGTGGGTCCCATTGGCGCTCGAGTATCGACCCAGGAAGAAATCGTAATTGCCGCCCTTGGGCAGCGTAAGGCCACCGAGATTGACATCGGAATTGTCCGAATCTCCAAGAAGGACAACGTCTCCATTGAGGGTTGTCGTCACGGCGCGAGCGTATTGCGCCCCTGCATTGACGAAAAGCTTGTGCCACCGATAGGAATTATCCGGCGCATAACTCGCAAGGAAAACATCTTGCAGCGTAGGCAGCGTCGTCATGCCATTCCCAAAGTCGACCGCATCGTCCGTGTGGCCAGCGACGACGACATTTCCGTTCGCATCAATGGCCACGCCCCTGATGGTTTGCGTCTTCAAACCAACGAAAGAACGCACCCAAGCCGCTGTCCCATCGAGATTCAATTTGACAATGAAGGCGTCGGCGGTCGACGACACCAAACTGACACCTTCCAAGTTCATGTTGCCCGAGAATTGCCCGCCCACGACGATCGTTCCATTCTTATCGGCAGCCACAGACCTTGCAATCGCGTACGTGCCAGCCGAGTATCGTTTTTCCCACAATACCGCGCCGCTATTATCGAGTTTGGCCACGTAAGCTTTACCAGCCGTCACCGTAAACCCATCCACACCAAGCGTGCCGTCGACGAGACCTGCAACGACGAATCCACCATCCGGCGTTGCCGCTACCGCGAAAATGCCGTCATCGTTCGGCGATGTGGGCGCCCCGGATGGCGTATACGACCAGACCGGATCACCCGAACATGCCGTTGCCGAGCCGTCGCAATCTTCGTCTTCGGGCGTCACGCAGTTTTCGACAGATGGCACAGTCGTTGGGGCGCAATTGCTGATCGATCGGCCATCCGCGCTGCAAACCCCCATTCCTTCAGCACAAACACCAGGCATGCCCGTGTCGCACGCCACGACCGTACCAGCCATGGTGCAAGCGCATTCAGGATCGTCGATATCGCTGAGTTTGTCGCAATCTTCGTCCCCCACGTTCACGCAATCTTCCATGGCGGGCAAAATCTCGCCTTCGCACGCACCATATCCCGTTCCATCCGCCAAACACGTTTGAATGCCGGCTGTGCAAGTCCCAATGTTGGCCGTCTGCGCGTCGCCCGTGTAACACGCACGCGTCATGTCAGGCATGCACGCCCCACCCGCCCCGCCTGCCCCGCCTGCCCCGCCTGCTCCACCTGCTGCACCCGACCCACCCGCGCCACCCGCGCCACCCGCGCCACCGCTTTCGTTTGGGTCGCCCAAAATGGGTTCGTCAATGCCGCCGATTTGCACGCAAGCTGAAATTCCTGCCGCCATGCCCAACGCTGCCAGCGATCGCTTTCCCCAAACAACATGCGCATTCGGGGCCTTGGCTCTTGTCATCACAGCGCATCTCCTTCATGAACAAGTTCGTTCCCGCGACTGTACATGATCGCCGCACCATCGCACAACCGTCGATCTTCCAGCGCCTCGCAAATCGAACTTGACATCGCCCTTGCTCGACACGCGCAACATCTGATATCGTGGCGCACGAGCGGCGTTCTTCCTCAAGAAGGCGTTGCAGCTGTGGATCCTGGAGACGACGACTATGTCTTCCGCTGTGCAACCAGGCGATGTTTTGCTGGGTAAATATCGCGTCGAGCGGGTACTCGGCCAAGGTGGCATGGGCATCGTGCTTGCCGCTCGCCATGTGCAGCTCGGCGAATTGTTCGCCATCAAGATGTTGCTTCCGAAAGCGACCGAGCATCCCGACGCGATCGAGCGTTTCTTGCGGGAAGCACGAGCTTCCGCGAAGCTCAAGGGGGAACATGTCGCGCGCGTGCACGATGTCGGGAGCCTCGAAAATGGGCTGCCCTACATGGTCATGGAGCACCTGGATGGCGAGGACCTGAAAAAAGTGGTGAAAAGCCGGGGTGGGTTACCGGTCGACGAAGCCGCACTTTATGCATACCAAGCTTGCGAGGCCGTTGCGGAAGCGCACGCCAATGGCATCGTGCACCGTGACTTGAGACCCGCCAATTTATTCTTGATT
>DAOMZH010001548.1:0-2031 GCA_035437985.1 Polyangium sp. (in: bacteria)
GGACGATGGTATTCGTGGGGAATAAAGACGTGGAATGGCGGGAGATGAAGCGGGCTGGGTGAGAAACGAGGCGGCTTATTGGGCACCGCGTCACGAAGTATTCAGATTTCTCGTTGCCACAAATGCCCCGAGCTCGTGACGGCATAAAGCATACTGCCAATCGCGGCCAATCCCACGACGCTCTCTACGCGTCCGAAACGCATCCAATTCCCCGAAGGTTGACGCCAGAGCAGCTCGTTTTGCGCCGTCGCCCCAATGAGCATACCCCGCACCGAGGTCAATCCCACGAGCGCTGGAGCTGTTCCCGCGCTGGACCACACGATCTCGGACGTCATCGCCGCCCGTACCCATACCGTGCCTAGACCTGTGAGCACGTAGATTTGGCCTCGATGTGTTGTCATTGCTTGAACACTCTCGGCCGAACCAATATCGGTCCATGCAGCATTGGCATTGGATACGGGGCGGGTCAGCAGTCGTCCGGCACCATTGCAAGCAAAAAGATTTCCGCCAAACACCGCAAGCCCCACGATATTCTCTGCGGCACCATTGTCCTCCCATGAAGTCGTGCCTGCGGCTGTGGATCGGGTGAAGAGGCGGCCAGTGGAGGTCGCGGCAAAAAGCGTGTCGCTGGATGCAGCCATTGCCGTAACCGCCGGCGCGCTACCTACGAAGGCCCATGGGTCGTCCACGACCGAGCGAAACGCGTTTAGGTATTGATCAATCGCATCGTTGGTCAGCGGAGCCCGTCGCCCATACCAAAAGAACGATTGCCCGCCCTCATAATTTTCATATTGAGACATGTTGACGTTGGGCCATTGCGACCGCACGTCATTCGTTTCGAGCACCGTCTTCGAGCCTATGTAGCAGCACTGAACGTTGCAATAGGCCAACGTGGTCGTGCGCTCGACCGGAAGAATGTCGCGTAAGGCCACCCCGAGATCGCAGGTGACTTCGTGGCCGCTGGCGAGCACGCGAAGCTGGTCGGCCCCCTGGCCAATGCGGATCGTTTGCACCTCGGTATTCAACGTCGCGTCCGTACCATCGGCAATTCGCGCCTCGATCACGGACTTCCAGCGGGCGGTCAAGTCACCTCCCGGAAGTATCGCCTCCCAATCCGAAGGTAATTCGCCGAGGGGCAATTGCGTCGTTACATGCCGGCCCATGAGCGATCCGCTAAGCTGCACGAGCGTTCCGCGTAAAACGCCATCGACATCATTAAAGAGGAGTTGACCAACCAGGTCGACCCCGGTTACGCGCGGGTTGGTTTGTCCCGCAAAGCCCTGCAGAAACATCGCCACGCCGCCGTGGGTTTGCTCGATCAGCGCACGAGTCACGCCTGGATAATCGGCAGAGACGAAGTTGTCGCCCACGAGCACCGGGTGACAAGCGACGGAAAACACCGTGGCGATTGTCGTATTTGTCGACGATTTGGCCACGATGACGTCCAGGGTCGGATCGTAACCCGCAGCGCCGTTGTTTCGTGGTCCTCCGACTTGTGTCGACCCACGAGCAAAATAAAGCCGGGCAGTTTGTCGAGCCTGCAAGGCATCGGCTACGCAATCGATTGCTTGACCCACGATGCGATTGACATAGCTTTCATAAGCCGTCGCGACTCCAGGTTGCCACGACGCCATGCTGACGACCGTTGGTGCAGCGTGCGTGTGCGAAACATTGACGCAAACGTGTTCTGCCGGAATGCCATGGTTCGTCGTCAGTGCAGTGCGAATCTGCGCCGTCATCGATTCCGAGAGCGCTCCAACATCCAGCGCCAAGAAAATCACCGTTTCGGTTGCCGTACTGATCGCCAGCGCCGTCGCGCGCAAGCGATCCGTTGGCGTGCGCGTCGAGGTCACATACGCGGTGCTGGAGCGAAAACCAAAACCCCAGAGAAAGAGCGACTCGCTGTCGAACTCTGCTTGCGTCGGCGTGATGTCTTTGTGTGCGATGCCCACTTGATAGGTAAAATCGGTGCTCATGCTAGCGACCTTAACAGGTTACAGACTCCGTAGGAATTGCCAAAATAGGCCGCTC
>DAOMZH010001549.1:0-2026 GCA_035437985.1 Polyangium sp. (in: bacteria)
GACCCGAGCGCGTGGCGCGAACGGTGCGCGCGGAAGTTTCGGAAGTTGTGGACGTGGCTGTCGAGGAGACGAACAACAAGAAGAAGGTTGCCGCGTCGCTGCCCGTGCCTGCACCCGCGCCCGTGCCTGCGCCCGCGCCGGTGCCCGTACCTGCGTTGGTGAATGAGTCCGAGGACGAAGAGGCAGAGGACGAAGAAGCAACACCTCCGCCGCGTGTCGCCCCGAAGGCTGCGACCACGAAGACTGCGAAGCGCGTGGTAGTGGAGTCGCCTGTGCCTGCACCGATCGTCGAACGTACCGTCGAGCTCGATGAAGACATCGACGACGAGGACGAGGACGAACCAGGCACGAGGTTCTTGAATGACGAACCTGTCGACGATGAATCGGACTCGCCGGCTCCGGCGGTCGTGACGCATGACGACGCGTCACCGATCGTGGCCAAGGCGGTTGTGGAAGACAAACCGAAGGTACGCGAAATCGTCAAAGTGGTTCCGTCGTTTGGCAAAGGTTTTACGTTGCCCTCGACCACGGCGCTCGAACCACCGGGTGACGAATGCATCGTCGTGGATGAAGAGAAGCTTCGCGAGAACGCGGCGCTGCTCGAGAAGACGCTCGCGGATTATGGCGTGAGCGGCAAGGTGGAAGAGATCCATCCGGGACCGACGGTGACGACGTTCGAAGTAGCGCCAGCAGCGGGAACGAAAGTGTCGAAGGTGGCGAGTCTCGCGGATGATCTCGCGCTTGGTTTGTCGCGCAAGGTGCGCATCATCGCGCCGATTCCAGGCAAGGCGCGCATTGGGTTTGAATTGCCAAACGATCGGCGCATCCCGGTGTCGATGCGCGAGTTGGTCGAGGACAAACGCTTCTTGGATCTGAAAGCGCCGCTGCCGTGTGTGCTCGGAAGAGACATCGTGGGCGCGCCGTACTTTGCTGATCTCGCGTCGATGCCGCACGTGATCGTTGCTGGTGCAACGGGTGCTGGAAAGAGCGTCGGGCTCAACGTGATGCTCGTGAGTTTGCTGTTCCGAAAAACGCCCGCGGACTTGCGCATGTTGATGATCGATCCGAAGGTTGTGGAGCTCGCGCCGTTCGATCGCATTCCGCACATGCTGTTGCCGGTGGTCACGGACATGAAGCAAGCGGCGAACGCGTTGAAGTGGGCGGTCGACGAGATGGAGCGGCGGTATCAGCTCTTTGCGAATGCAGGTACGAAAAACATCGGCACGTACAATGGTTGGGTCGAGCGAGTGGAGCGCGGTGAAGTTCGTCCGCCCAAACCCCCGGCGAATGCGAAAGTCGCGGCGATTTCTGCGGAGGGATTGGAAGTCGAAGTGCCTGCGGCGAAGGATGGATCCGATGTCGCGATGCCGGAAAAACTTCCGTACATCGTGATCGTGGTCGACGAATTTGCTGACTTGATGATGCAGCAAGGCAAGGACGTGGAAGCGAGCGTTGCGCGGTTGGCGCAGAAAGCTCGAGCAGCGGGGATGCACGTGATTTTGGCGACGCAGCGTCCGAGCGTGGATGTGATCACGGGGATGATCAAAGCCAACTTCCCGACGCGGATAGCGTTCCGTGTGGCTCAGAAAGTCGACAGTCGAACGATCCTCGACGAGCAAGGTGCGGAGCATCTTTTGGGTCGTGGCGACATGCTGGTGAAGATGAATGGAGCGACGGATACGCGTCGGGTGCAGTGTCCGTTCGTGAGTGAGGAAGAGGTCCAGCGGATCACGGACTTTTTGCGGGCGCAGGGCGAGCCGATCTACGACGAAGCAATCCTCAAGCCGCGCGATGAAGACGGCAAAGTCGAGGAAGCGGATACGGAGAACGACCCGATGTACGACGCGGCGGTGCGGATCGTGGCGGAGACGCGGCGGTGCTCGACGTCGTGGATTCAGCGCAAACTCGGGGTTGGGTACAACCGTGCCGCAAAAATGGTGGAGGCGATGGAACGACGCGGGATTGTCGGTCCTGCCAACGGCGCCAAGGACCGAGAAGTGCTGATTGCTCCGTTGTGATCGATGGG
>DAOMZH010001550.1:0-2017 GCA_035437985.1 Polyangium sp. (in: bacteria)
CGAAACAGGCATCTTCCCTTCCCCCGCTGATTACATCGCAGGACGTGGAGGCGGAGATCCAGCGCTTGTTTCTCACCCAAGCTGGTTCGGGCCTCGTTATTCGAGTCTACGGCGAAGAGGGCGGAACAGCGGAAAATCTCGAAGCTTTCCGCGAAATGTTGAACTCGCTTCGGCTCTACGATTACGGCTCGGGAACGGGCGAAGTCATCGTCGACGCGCCAAACTCCAGCGTGCTCAACCGCGCACTCAATGTGCTCGCGCGTGAACAACATCAGAAAAGAATCCTCGACCGTGTGCTCACGACGTTTGGTCGGCGCTTGATCGATCCGTTGGCCACGATTCTCGACACGACGCCCGAAGGCACGATCATGTCGCGCCTCGGTGTGCTTCGAGATTTGTTTTTGGCACAAATTGCCGAGCTAAAGCTCACGCGCGAGTCTCAAGACATGCTCACGCAGGATCTGTTCCTGGCCTTCGACGATCCGTATTTGCGCATGGTTGCCGAGCATGAAGAGCGAGTGCAAAGGCCGCGAGTGCGGCGCTTGGCGCAAGAGATTCTGCGTTTGGTCGGGACGACGTTTCATGCGGCGTTACGGGCCTGGCCCGAACATGCCGACAACATCGCGATGCTCATCGCCCGACGCATGAAGAAACAAGTGCAGCTGCGGGACGTGCCGACGTTGATTCGAGATCAGATCGTTGCCGCCATCGAAGATTTTCTCTGGCTCGAGACGGCGAGCAAAATCGAAACTTCGCTCGAGCCGCTGTTTGCTCAGCACAGCGGGCTCATGAGCGGCCCTGTACCGACGCTCGATCGCGCGCTTTATCGCGAATTCGCCGAAGCTTGTTGGGAGATCATTTCGGACTATTCGTGAAATTCTCGAATGATCTCGAAAGGTCGTGAGCGGGAGCGGGCGCGGGCGGAACGCATCCACTAGGATGCGCGCGCATGACCGCACGTATTCTCGACGGAAAAGTTTTAGCTCAAAAGGTTCGTGATGAAGTTCGTGCCGATGTAGCTCGGTTCGTGAGCGATTTCGGCCGTCCTCCGGGCCTGGATGTCGTGCTCGTGGGTGAAGATTCGGCGAGCGTCGTTTACACTCGCAACAAGGAAAAAGCCTCGAACGAAGTCGGAATGCGCGGGCGTTTGCATCGATTGCCAGCGGAAACGACGGAAGAAGCTTTGTTGCAATGCGTGCACGCCTTGTGTGCCGATGATTCGGTCGATGGGATTCTCGTGCAGTTGCCACTGCCGAAGCACATTCGGGAGACTCGAATCATCGAAGCGATTGTCCCGACAAAAGACGTCGATGGGTTTCATCCGATCAACGCAGGACTTTTGTCTACAGGTAAGCCAGCGCTGGTCCCTTGTACGCCGACTGGATGCATGCGCCTCATTGCGGAAACGGGAATCACCCTCGATGGAGCAAGGGCGGTCGTGGTTGGGCGCAGCAATATCGTTGGCAAACCAATGGCCATGCTTCTTTTGTCAGCCAATGCGACCGTGACGATGGCGCACTCGAAAACGCGTGATTTGCCGGGTGTTTGTCGGGAAGCTGATGTTCTCGTGTTGGCTGTGGGACGAGCGCGCATGGTTCTGGGCGACTGGATCAAGCCCGGAGCAGTGGTCATCGATGTGGGTATGAACCGCGATTCCGACGGGAAACTCTGCGGTGATGTCGACACGACAAGCGCTGCAGAACGAGCCTCGTTCATCACCCCAGTGCCTGGTGGCGTTGGACCAATGACGATCGCGTGTCTTCTGCAGAACACCGTCCGAGCAGCTCGCGCGCGTAAGGAAATGGAAGTCGCGTCGAGAACGTGACTCCCTCTCGACTTCCTGCAGAATTTTAGCGATAGCAATACGCGCAGATGCGAAACGAGATGGTCAAGTTCATCACGGCCATCGGCAAGACATTGGTGCGTTCGGGGTCATCCCAACCATTGCTCCAACGTGTTGCCGAAGAGATCGTCGCGCATCTCGACACCCGGCTGATTCGCATCTGGACCCTCGATG
>DAOMZH010001551.1:0-2016 GCA_035437985.1 Polyangium sp. (in: bacteria)
ACGATCGCGGTGTATGTTGCCGCGGTGGCGACGGAGGAGGCGATTGAGGCGGCGAAACGGAACAGAAAACTCAACAAGATGTGCAGAGAGCGGCTGGATCAATGCCTCGACACTCGGCCGGGGATCTGTAACGAATGCTTTGGGTACTGCTTGGCCCAAGGAGTTTGGAACGACCTTGCGTGTCCGCCTTATGGTCGAAACTAACTCGAAATGGAGCCTGACATGAACTCAAACGTACAAGACCTGCCCACAAGCTGTTGGTACTGCAACAAACGACCTGCAACGACCACATACACCAATCGTAAAGGTACACGCAACGAACTCGTGTGCGCGTCATGCCTGGATCTCCTGCATCTTCAGGAAGATTTTGGATGGGGAATCTACGATAATCGTGAGTTAGACGAAGAGGAGCGGTACGACGAGCTTTTGGCTTGGGTTGATCAGTTTGAAGAGGCCAATCGGCATCGTGACCATACCGGATGGCTTGCGCGAAATGCTGCTGCACATCGTGCACTCATATATTGGCAGGCCGAACGGTATGAGGAGTCGCTCGCGGCTTGCGACCAAGTGGAACAATTCGGGTTCGATAACGTTTGGCAGCGTTGGTTAGCGGGCAGCGCCAGAGCCCAAGCATTGGAGGGCCTCGACAGGCATGCCGAAGCCCTCGCAGCGTTCGAAGCCGCGTTTCGCTATCAAGATCCAGGGGAGTTAGGTAGCGCGCGTTATTTCATCAAGCCGCTCGCCGAATTCTCCGCCAACGCGGGCAAACCCGTCGACGAACGCTGGCGCGAGGTGGTGCAAAACGTCGCTGATGAATACGAAGTCGAATTCCCGGAACGTCCGACGCTCGGCGAATCCATTCTCGCGTTATTCCAACTGACCGAAGGCAAACCCTCGAAACGGGAGCGGGAGCAAGCGGCGTCACGCAAGACGCCGTAACTGAACGCAACCTGAGTCACGGAATCCCCACCGCAAATCGAATCCTGCGCCGACCCGAACGCGTGTCTTCCCACGCCACCGCAATCGTGCCCTCACTATCTCCCGCGACCACCGGCGCCGTTTGGTAGGACGCACCATTGCCCCCATCATCCACCCGCCCCTCATCCCCAAACGTCACGCCCCCATCCACGCTCTTCGCCACGTAAATATCCTGCCCCAACGTCCGATCGTCTTGCCAAACCATCGCCAGCCTCGTGAGCCCCAAGGGCGCCAGCTGCGGCCGCAGGGAGCTCGAGTCCGTCTTGCCAAACATGCGGCTCTGCCCCACCACCGCCCCCGCCGCAAGCGACAAACGCGCCGAAGAAAACCGATTACGCTGCCGTACGTCGCTCCAACCAACAGCCAACGTCAATGGCGTCACGTTCGGTAAAAACATCGCCACCGTATCGTCGTGCAAACGTTCGAGCGAGTCCGTGCCGTCATCGAGGCGCACGGGTTGAGAAAACAAGTTTCCCATGTCCGTCGAACGCGCCAACAAAACATCCCAATTTTCATTGCGGAAATCGACCCACGCCACAGCCACGTCAGCACCCGATGCTGCAACCGACGGCGACCATTGATTGTTGCGGACATCTCCCGGCGGTTGCACCAAAACACTTTCCACAGGCTTGGTCGCGAAATCCAGCGTTCCTTCGGCCGCTCGCCCGAGCAAAATACGCTCGTTCCCCGACGAACCATCCACGTACACGACGTACACCTGCCCATTGGCCGTGGCAAACGACGGAAGCCACGAATCCGCAAGCGTCCCTTCGAACGGCAAATACACGGGCTTGCCAAACGTTTTTCCACGATCGGCGGACACCGCGCACGCGATCCGGGCCCCCTGTTTGTCCCTTTCCTGCCATGCCGCATAGACAAACACCCCAGAGACCGCGACCGCAGGCGTGACTTGCACATTGCTCGACGTTGTCACCGGGTGCGGCGCGCCAAACATTTTTCCTTGATCCTCGGACGACGCCACCATCACCCGCGTGGCCCCTCGGTCCCCCTCTTGGTACGCCACCACCAACGCCGACG
>DAOMZH010001552.1:0-2013 GCA_035437985.1 Polyangium sp. (in: bacteria)
GGTCTCACAATCTCTTTGGCTGCGCCAAAGAGACTGACCCAACGGCTCCGCCCCCCATACCCCCCGGAGACAAACCGAGGCCATTTCTCAATTGGCTAGTGCACCGGAATCGTCGCGCATGTCTGCACATCCGCGTACGTCTTGGCGCGCGACAAACACGAAAATTCCCCAGATGCCTTGGGTTTGCCCAGGTGGTCGCGTTTGCACGAAGCGATGACCGATTGCTCGAGCTTGTCGCCCTCGTTTCGGATCACCGCCACGGCTCTTTCTGCCGAAGCGCTAGGCTTTTCAGGGAACTTCGCTTCTTCCGTCCAGATGTCGTGCAGGTGTTTTCCAAGCGCCCGACAATCGTCTTCGCTCACATCCCGCACACATCCAGGAACGACAAACCCAATCAGCAGAACGACAAACCCGAGCGCAAGCCGTGTTGAAAGCGGTCGCTCCCGAAGTTTGTCCCCTCCTCCCATGGTTTGTCCTAGCTGTCGATGAAACTCTTGAGCTGTTTCGAGCGGCTCGGATGACGCAGCTTGCGCAACGCCTTCGCTTCGATCTGGCGAATTCGCTCGCGCGTGACCTCGAAGTCCTGACCCACTTCTTCCAGCGTGTGATCACTCTTCTCGCCAATGCCGAAACGCATGCGGAGAACTTTTTCTTCGCGCGGCGTGAGCGTCTTGAGCACGCGGCGAGTTTGTTCGGACAAATTCATGTTGATGACGGCTTCCGCCGGCGACACCACGCTCTTGTCCTCGATGAAATCGCCAAGATGTGAATCTTCCTCTTCGCCAATCGGCGTCTCGAGCGAAATGGGCTCCTTCGCGATCTTCAAGACCTTGCGGACCTTGTCGAGCGGCAGCTCCATCTTCTCGGCAATCTCTTCCGGCGTCGGCTCGCGTCCGTATTCCTGCACCAAATAACGCGAAGTGCGGATGAGCTTGTTGATCGTCTCGATCATGTGCACCGGGATGCGGATCGTGCGGGCCTGATCGGCGATCGCGCGGGTGATCGCCTGGCGAATCCACCACGTCGCGTACGTCGAGAACTTGTAGCCGCGCTTGTACTCGAACTTGTCGACGGCCTTCATGAGGCCGATGTTGCCTTCCTGAATCAGGTCGAGGAACTGCAAACCGCGGTTCGTGTACTTCTTCGCGATCGATACGACGAGACGAAGGTTTGCTTCGACCAACTCGGCCTTCGCATGCTCGGCCATGCGTTCGCCCCGACGAATACTGTCGTAGGTCCCGCGCACGCCATCAACATCGATGTTGAGCTCTTCCTCGACCTTCTTCAGGCCCTTCTGCGCGTTCTTCAGCGTGGACTCGAGTTCCAGAAGTTCTTCACGCGGAACGTTGATGCGCCGAGCCAAACGCGCTTCGGCAAGCTTGTTGCCTTTGACCTTCAAGAGCTCTTTGCGTAGCTCGGACTTGCTCATGCCCGTGCGCCGTTCGATCTCGGTCGCCCCAGCTTCGGCACGTTCGACCTTCGAAATGAGCCCCTTCAGCTTCAGCACGATCTTCTCGATCGTCTTCTTGTTGAGGCGCATCTCTTCAAGCGTCGTCACGAGCTCGGCGGTCGTGCTTTGCACCTCGGTGTCGAGAGCTTTGCGGCGGCTGTCGGTCTTCGCCTCTTTTCGTTCTTCGAGAAGGTCCGCCTTCTTCTTGTCGAGGCGTTTGACCTTGTCGATCAAGCGAATGATGCGGCGATCGGCTTCTTCCTCGTCAAACTCTTGGTCGTCCGATTCGGCATCGCGAATCAGTTCCTTGACGCGGATCTTGTGTTTGCGGAGTTTTTCCCCGAGGTCGATGATTTCGCGGACGGTGATGGGGGAATCGAGGATCGCGGCGTTGACGGAGAGTTCGCCTTGCTCGATGCGTTTGGCGATCTCGACTTCGCCCTCGCGCGTGAGCAGTGAGACGCTGCCCATCTTGCGCAAGTACATCCGAACCGGATCGTTCGACTTCGAATAATAGTCGACGTCTTCTTCTGCATCGCGCTCGTTTGTCACGACGAGCTTTT
>DAOMZH010001553.1:0-2013 GCA_035437985.1 Polyangium sp. (in: bacteria)
TGGCAGCATCGTAATAAGCCGAATCGAACGCGCTGCCATTGATGCAAGTTCCCGACAATGCATCGTGCATCCCTTCATCACAAGGCGACGCTTCGTTGACGACCGAAACGAGCGACGTCGTTTGAATCTGGATGACCTCGCCCAACAACGTAGCACTCGCATCGCTCCCACCGCGGCAGCCCAGGCCCGTGAAATACGGGACGATCGCAAAACGATTTCTGGGCAGTGGAACGATGATCACGCGGTGGTCGTGGAAATGCATGTGGCCCGTCTGCACCGTCCAGGGGCCATTACCCTGACAAACATCATGCTCGGTGATTTCGTTCAAGGTGTTATTGATGCAAACACGCTTGCGAGCCTCGGCCTCTGTCTTGGGCTCGGGTTTGTCTTCTTCCCGCACCATGCGTAGCGCATCGATAATCTCGAAAAGACCCAGCCAACCTTTGGCGATATCGAGTTTCGGTGAATCTGCAGCGGCTCGTGTGAATGCCCCCGTGCAGCGGGATCGCTTTCCAAGACGCACGGCCCCGTCGCTCTTCGGATCGCTTGCAGCAGCTCGGGCAAAATAAGCTCGGCCCAATTCTTTCTCGTTGTTGTTTTCGGCGTCTATCCCCAGGAGCGTCAAAGCCTGTGCATTGGTGTCATCCCCGATTGCGACGAGAATTCGGGCTTCTTCCGAGCCATCGAGCCCCCGATCGATGAGAAATTTCAGATAACGATTACGCAGCGCCACATCCCGGGTGCGAATGAACAGCGCTTTGTCGAATTTCTCCACGATCTCATCGGGATTGTTGCGGGTGATTGCAGCTTCGAGTTCCTTCTCCGCGGCGGAAAATGCGGCTTCCGAGCAATCCGGCTCGGTCGCTGCCTCTTCGGGAGGGGGTGCCGATTTTGCCGGCGCTGCAGTCGCTACGGGCGGCGCCGAGGGGGCAGGGGGCACGTTGATCACGACCGGCGTTTCGCGCTGCTGAGGCAGGGGTCTCTGCGGTCCGCACGCAGCGACGAGCAGGAGCAAGCAGGACAAACGTTTCACGAAGTCATCCTATCATGCCCGGTATTCGATTGCCAAACGCTTTCCTCCGTGTTACCAGGTCGCCCGTGAAAACGCGTGTGCCGACATCCACCAAACTGACCCATCGCCGAGAAACCCTCGAAATCCCGAAATGCGGCGGGCGCTTGGTGCTCGTTGCCGACACGCACAGCGCGCCTCATCCCGACAGTGCCAAACACATCGCGGCCCAAGCTCCAACGCACATTCTGCATGCGGGCGATATCGGCGACCTCGGCGTACTCGACCAATTGGCAACGTTATCGAACGTCACGGCGGTGCGCGGCAATATCGACGTCCGCGCCCATGAACTTCCCGATGCCATCACCCTTCATTTGCGGGATCTCGACGGCCCGCTCGTGACGCTGTTGCTCGTCCATATCGCCGTTTATGGGCCGAAGCTCCGCGCCGAAATCGCCAAACTGGCCAATGCAGAAGGCGCATCGATTGTCGTCTGCGGTCATTCACACGTGCCCTTCATGGGCCGAGACAAAGGCGTCGTCATCATCAACCCAGGCTCGATCGGCCCGCGTCGATTTCAGCTCCCCATCGTGTTTGCCACCATGGACGTGAGCCGCCAGCGAATCTCGATGCAGCACGTGAATTGCGAGACCGGACAGCGTTGGGAGCCGTAATCCCGATATCGGCCACTTCGTCCGAGAACCTCCGCGTTGCCGCTGCCGTGGGCAATTTGCGGCTTTGTCATGCGAAAAGGCCACCTTCCCGAGGTGTGAACTCGAGATCGCGAACGCAAATCGCGATTCATGGAGACGGAAGACGGCGATCGCGGTGGGCTCTTGGCACCTCACGACGATGTGAGGTGGCATTTGCGACCCCAAAAGCGGACTCGCGGACATGTGAACTGACGATCGCGATTGCCAAGTGGCACTTCACGAAGATGGAAGATGGTGATCGCGGTGGGCTCTTGGCACCTCACGACGATGTGAGGTGGCATTTGCGACCCC
>DAOMZH010001554.1:0-2008 GCA_035437985.1 Polyangium sp. (in: bacteria)
CGTGATCAGGCGTCCACATGGGCGAAGTGGAGGGCCTGGGGGGTCCGTGGGGTCGGGTGAGGAGGCGAAACTGGGGCGAGTTTCTAGGTTTGTTGGTCGATCGAGCGTGTTGATCGGGATGTCTTGTTCGATCCACGCGTCCGCTTCGCCGATTTTCGCGGGGCCAGCCACGTGGCGAGTTGTTCGGGCGTGAAGTCGAAAACTGCGTCAACAAGCAAGTCCGGCCGATCTTTCTCGAAACGTTCGCCAAGTCTCCGTCGTTCCGCGTCGGTCACCGAACGACCCAAACGCCGTTCGAAGGCACGAATGAAAAAAGCCAGTCCTCGCTCCATCCCTTGTTCGAGGCCATCTCTCATGAACGGGTGCATGGGTTTCTCCTTCTTTGCTGCCGACCTTATCACATCCATGAACGGTTGGGGATCTTTTTTCAATCTCGTCAGTGACAACATCGTCCCCACGAGTTCGTCGAAGTCCTCCTCCCCGACCTGGTTTCGTAAGCCTTTGATGACGGTCCGGAGTTTTTCCTCATTCACATCGATTGCGAGTGGGACGAACGCCAACCAAAATGGACTGCCCCGTGCTTCCAATTCCGCCACAGTTCGCTGATACACTGGGTCGATGTAAAACCACGCCCCGCCAAACTTCGTATCGTTCGGCGTCGTGCGGAACGCCCCTTCTCGGGGCCAAGGTTTTTTCCGGCCCCGTAAAACCACAATCATCGATTCCAGTCGCTGCCTCTCTTCAGCCCCTTGCCAACATTTTTCCGCGGCCTCCACATCACCCAACTCGGCCAACGCCACCGCAAGGTGATATTTTCCCATTCGTCGCAACACCTCGCTCGTCAGCCGTTCGGTCCATTCGCCATGCAACAGCCGTGACGAACCTCCCACGAGTCCGACCTCGAGTACCCGGTCCATTCGGAACTGCGGCACGGCCACCTGCGTTTCTCGCCATCGTGCAGATGCAAGCTGTTCGCCGGGGCGCAACCTCGTCTGCGGCAAAGCTTCGGGAAAACGCCGGGACAACGCGCGCAGGGCGCCATCGGCGTCTTCCACGAGTTCGTGATGACGAGCGGAGTTCTTTCGCGTAGGCATGACGGGTCCTTTCGGGCCATGCCGCAGGGCGTTCGCATGGCTCTACAGGATCCATCGTTTGGCAGGGACGTCAGTTGCGTTCGAAATGCAAAACCTCGGTCGATTTTTTGCACCCAGCGCTTGTTCGCTCGCTTGGCCCAACCATATACGTGCGCAGTTTCCCCTCAAAGCCCTTCTTTGCCAATTCGATTCTTGGGATTCGCCGCATCCCGCGCTTCTTTGGCCGCTCGCTCTCGTCGTTCACTATAACGATCCGTCAGGTAATCGACGTGATCGCGCATGAGCAGCGTGATCTTGTACATTTCCTCCATGACGTCGACCACGCGATCCCGATAGGAAGAATCCTTCATTCGCCCATCCGGCTCGAATTCGTCGTAAGCCTTCGCGACCGACGATTGGTTCGGAATCGTGTACATGCGCATCCAGCGCCCGAGGATCCTTAACGCGTTGACTGCATTAAACGATTGCGATCCACCGCATACTTGAAGCACCGCAAGCGTGCGGCCTTGGGTCGGACGAATCGCCCCAATATTCAGGGGTATCCAATCGATTTGGTTCTTCATCACGCCGGTGAGCGTCCCGTGCTGCTCCGGCGAGGACCAAACCTGCCCTTCGGACCACAACGAAAGCTCGCGCAGTTCGGCCACCTTGGGGTGCGTATCCGGCACGCTGCCGTGAACGGGCAAATCGTGCGGATGGAAAAACCGCACCTCTGCACCAAGTCCTTCGATGATGCGCGCCGCTTCTTCTGCTAGCAGACGGCTGTAGGAACGTTTGCGCAAAGAGCCGTAAAGAAAGAGAATCCGCGGCGGATGCGCGTTGCGTTGAGACCAGGGAACCGGGGGGACGACAAGCTCGGGAGGCGACATGCGGACGTCAATACCACAAGAAGCAATGCGTTGGAAACGTCCACG
>DAOMZH010001555.1:0-2006 GCA_035437985.1 Polyangium sp. (in: bacteria)
TCCACATGTGCGTTCGCGGGTCTAGAAGAATCGACACCGACAATCGCCAACGATCGCGCGTCAACGATGCGCCGTCCGTGAACGTGCGTGCTCGTACAAGAACCGATGGGTGACGCGCGGCAGCGTAAACGCGTCAATGGCGAAATTGCCACTTTGTTTGGATTAAGCGCTCCGCTGCCAATACCCCGTGAAACTCTCGCCGCGCCTATTCACGACGGCTCGGATTGACTCTTCTGCCGCGCCTTGATCTCGGCCGTTTCAGCATTGAGCCTATCCGTCGCCATCTGCATCAACCGCGTGACCCATTGCAGCAGCTCCCCCAATTCCTTTTCATTGGCGCGCTTTTCTTTCAGCCGATGAATCTCGACGTCCGTCAATCGCCGCACCGGAGCCAAAAGCGCAGGATCGTCTTTGCTCGGCAAATGCGGCAACATCACCCGAATCTGCCATCTCGACACTTCCTCGGCGCGTTCCCAATTCTCCGCGTCGAGATGCGCTTGCGCCGTCTTGTCCAACATTGCGTGCAATCGTAGGCTATCCTCGCCAAACTCGGCCACGCCGAGCGCCAACGCTTGCTCGAAATACGCCGCGGCACCAGCGTGATTTTTTCGCTGACTTTCGATCTCACCCAAATGAGAAAGGGGCAATGCTTCCGCCGCAGGCTCGTCGGGATACCAAGCCTTGTAAAGACGAAGCAATCGTTGAAACATCTCCTCGGCTTCGTCGAAATATTCCGCGGCCTGATACGCGTTCGCCAATGCGAGGATCGGATCGTGCAATCGCGCGTCCGTTTCGCCATACAACGTTTCATAAAACCCGAGCGCACCTTTGAATGGATTGACGGCTCCTTCAGGTTTGTCGTCCCCCATAGCCGCTCGACCATAAACCGTCAATGCGGTGGCCATGCGGAGAGGATCCGAATCGAGCGATCCGGCTGCCAACTCGACAGCCAATCGTGACGACTTGCAAGCCTCTTCGTAGTCGCCAACCTCGATGAATATCTCCGCAACGAGGATCAGGTCCTTGTACGTCATCGCCGGCTCGCGCAACATATGCGTCGAGCGAAGCTTGAATGCTTCCACCGCGTGCATCAAGGCATGGTCCCAATCTCCTCGCTTTCGAGCCAACGTTGCGAGAATCGAATGACATGTCGCCGTGAGCGACTCGTCTATCCCCGGAACATCACGCACGATCCGCAATGCCCGCAACGCTCGCTCCTCCGACGATTCATCCTCACCATTCATCAACGAACGAGCCGCTGCGCCAAGCAACACCGGCACATGCCGGTGATTCTTCCCGCCAAAACGTCGATCGAGAAATGCGATCGCCTGTTCCCATTGCTCGAGACGAATCCAGCCCGCCAAAAGACGATCCAAAGTCAGCAAACACTTCTCGTCGTTCGGGCCAAATTTGGCGTCCTGCAATTCCAATAAGCGTTCCGCAAGAGCAATGACAAGCTCGTGCTGCTTCCCTTCAATGGCCTGATCGAGCTGCACCTGGAGTTGCCAAGCTTCGATGTCCTCGGATGTTTGCGGCGTCTTGTTACTGTTCATGATGTTCCCGTCGGCATCTTCGCCCAATTCGGACGAATCTACAACAAGTCTCGACCGATTGCCCCTACCCCGCCAGCGTTCCGGCGCGATCCCTCTCACCCCGCCAGCGTTTCGGCGCGATCCGTGGGCCCGAACGAATCCCTCCACGTGGAACGCAAGGATCAAGAACTCGTGCCGCGCGCATCTCGGGCCTGGATCCGCCACTTGCACCGAGTTACCATTGCCTAAGAAAAGGGCGAAACACGAGCCCACTGGACGGTTTTAACCCGATGCGTTGCGTCAGGACGAACCATGGCGCGGAAACATGGAATCGTGTGTCGCCCATCGGATGGTATCTGCGGACAAAAATAGCGCGCGATTTCAATCCCGCTCAGGCTACGGATCGTGGGAGAATCCGCTTAAGTTAGTTCCCGGCGAAAAACGCCAAAACTGCGCAAAAACGAGCAGCAAACG
>DAOMZH010001556.1:0-2005 GCA_035437985.1 Polyangium sp. (in: bacteria)
CGGACGCGCGTTTGCCGGTGCGCATTATGTATCTGGTGCCGCCGGGCAGCCCGTTGGTTCGACTTTACCGGTTCTTCATGTACCGGCCCTGTTTGCCCGAGCAACGTCGGCACCAGGGGTTGGCGCAACGCCGAACCTGCCCAAGCCGCAGAAATCCGAGCGGATTCCGCAAGCCGAACGTATCCAGCGCTCGATTCTCGTCGTTGATGATTCGATGACCATTCGCACGCTTCTCCGCAACATTCTCCGCGCCGGCAATTACGATGTTCAAGTCGCGGCCGACGGGAAAGCGGGGTTCGATGTCCTCTTGAACATGCGGCGCTGCGATTTGGTCATTACAGACCTCGAAATGCCCCGAATGAACGGAGTCGAACTCTGCCGAGCCATTCGTGGCTCGACACGGGCCCAAGTTCCGGTCATGGTGGTAACGAGCGTCGGTGATCCCACGGAAAAACGACGCGCACTCGAGGCAGGGGCCGATGCGTACATCATCAAAAGCGACTTCGAACAAGCTCGGTTTCTCGATATCGTTGCCCGGTTGTCCGGTGGAACGGAATTGATTCAATGAAGCTGCTTCTCGTTGAAGACTCGCTTACCGTGCGCACGTATATCGAAGGAATTCTCCGCGATGCAGCCGATATCACGTTGCTACCTCCGGCACGCGATGGTGTAACCGGTGTCGAATACGCACAAAAACTGCAGCCCGATGTCATTTTGATGGATCTCGAATTGCCAAGAATGACCGGGCTCGAGGCCATTAAAGAGATCATGGCCACGGCACCACGGCCCATCATTGTATTGAGCGGCGCGCTGGAATCCGAAGGTACCGACCGCACATTCGAATCATTTCAAGCCGGCGCAGTCGAAGTCCTGGCCAAACCTCGAGGTTTGACCACGGAAGAACGGGAGCGTTTTTCCGAGCGACTTCTCAGCACCGTGCGCCTCATGTCCGAAGCACGCGTATTACGCCGCAGACCTACAGGAACGAAATCGAGTTATCAAGCAGTCAGTGTTACGCCCAGCGAGCCTCCCCAACCGACGACCTATGTCCGCTTCGACGCTGTGCTCATTGGTGCGTCCACCGGCGGGCCTCAGGTCCTTCGCAGCATGCTCGACAGGCTCGCGGCGCCTTATCCCCTGCCCATTGTGCTCTGTCAGCATATCGTGCCCGGATTCGAGGAAGGAATGGCCCATTGGCTTGGTGAATCAGGGCATGACGTTCGTGTCGTCAATGCGGCAGAGCAGGCCTTGCCCGGTCGCGTCTATGTTGCGCGCGCGGACAAACACCTGGCCATGAATGGTCTCGAAATGACGATTCGACCACCTATGGGTCGGCAAGTCATGCCTTCGGCGGATATTCTGTTCGATTCGGCGGCTGTGACCCTAGGCAACCGATGTGTCGCCATATTGCTCACGGGAATGGGTGAAGATGGTCGACAAGGATTACTCGCGCTCAAGCAATGCGGCGCTTTGACAGTGACGCAATCGGCATCGACGTGTATCATTGATGGTATGCCTGGAGCGGCACGAAATGCAGGTGCATCCGTTCTCGACCTGGCGCCACCCCGCATCATCGAATTGCTCAAACAAATTGCCCGCGCAAAAAAGGCCGCGTAGATCGCACCATCACGTCGGATCGACCACGCGAACATCCAAATACCACGGCCCCGATTCTTCGCGATATCCGTCGACCTGAATGAAATACACCCCCGCTTCGAGCGTCAAATCGAGAAAACTCCGGCGCTGCGCCCCATAACCTACCGTACAGCCCTGAAAAACCTCGACGCCCGGACAATCGGGACCTTTGCGAACATCGAGCAATGTTGCATAGTTCGAGCCGCTCATATCGAGCACCACGCGCTTTTTATCAGCCAGCGTGAGTTTCAGGTGTTGATGTCGTGCGCCATTTGGCGATCCGCCAGCTGGATCGCATTTCGCGGAAAACGACGCCGTGGCATTGGCTGTATTTGCTTGGAAAAACCCACCTCTCGCCGCAATGGACAAT
>DAOMZH010001557.1:0-2004 GCA_035437985.1 Polyangium sp. (in: bacteria)
GTAGCGCGCTTGTTAGCGCGCGAAGCGAGCGTCCAACTCACCGGACCCGCTCTCAGTTTGTCCCCGTCCAACTCACCGGACCCGCTCCCAATTTGTCCCCACTCAACTCCGCGGATGCGTCTTGCGGTACACCGTGCGCAAATGATCGTCCGTCAAATGCGTATAGATCTCCGTCGTCACGATGTTCGCATGCCCCAACAGCGCCTGAACGCTTCGTAGATCCGCTCCGCCTTCCAGCAAGTGCGTCGCAAACGAATGCCTGAATTTATGTGGTGAGCTCGGTTTGGAAATCCCAACCCCTCGCGCATACACCCCAAGCAGCTTCCACACCCCTTGACGCGTCAGCGGTTTGCCCCGCGGCGACAAGAACAGCGCTTGCGTCGCCCCTGCTTTCGGGTGCCCTGCGCGTAGTTTCAGGTACGCATCCACCGCGTCGAGCGCCTGTTCTCCAAGCGGCACGAGCCGGCGCTTTTCCCCTTTGCCCAGCGCCATGACCAACCCCTGCTTGCGATCGATGTCGCTCAGCCGAAGGCCAACCACTTCACTCACCCGCAATCCCGCCGCGTACATCACGTGCAACATCGCGCGATCGCGTAAACCACGAAAGGACGACGAATCAGGCGCATCGAGGATCGTCAGGATCTCCTCGACCGACAACACACGCGGCAACTTTCGCGCTGTCTTGGGCCGTTCGACAAGCGCTGCGGGATCGGCAGACAGCACACGCTCACGCAACAAAAACTTCATGAATCCGCGCACTGCAGACAGATGTCGACACGCCGATCGCGCGCCAATTCCTTGACGACCTAGTTCGACCATGTACGTCGAAAGCAGTGCCGGATCGAGGTTTGTCGGAGTTTCAATTCCTTGCGATTCACACAAACTACAGAGTTTTGCGAGGTCCCGCGCATAGGCTTCGAGCGTCCGCGGCGACAACGCGCGCTCGACTCGAAGATGATCCAAGTAGGCATCGACCCAGCCGTGCAAATTCACCCCAGAACCGTACCGCCACCCGGGTGCTAACTGCAAAAACGACGCAAAGGATGGGTGTCCCAGCGTCACGAAATATGCTCGAATGATGTTTGTCCGTTTGGAGTGCAGGGCACTTCCAAACATCACCAGGTCGACCAACGCGCATTACGAACGAAGTCAAGGAACCCTGTGCAAGCATCGCCCTTCGAGGTCATCGAGCCCCAAAGTGGCGAGAGTCCAGTGGTCGTCGAGGTCCCCCATGCGGGCCTCTGGATCGATCCCGAGTCTCTTGCGTACACGGTTGCGCCCGCACGTAGCATCGCTCGCGACGCCGACTTGTACGTCGACGAACTCTTCCAAGACGCCCCCTCCCTCGGTGCCACACTCGTTTGTGCTCATACGAGTCGATATGTGGTCGATCTCAATCGCGCCGAACAAGACCTCGACCACGAAACTGTCGAAGGCGGTGGACGTCAGCCGTTCCCACGAGGACTCATTTGGCGACTGACCACCGATGGTGACCCAGTCCTCGTACGCCGCCTTCCCCGCGCCGAAGTCGAACGAAGACTCGACGCAGTCTACCGCCCCTACCATCGCACCCTCGCTGCAATCCTCACGCGCAAAAAAGAAAGGTTCGGCTTTGCCGTCCTGCTCTGTGCCCACTCCATGCCGAGTTTGGCGCGACGAGGTCACCAGGAATCACCAGGCCAGCGAGCCGATATCGTACCCGGTTCGCGCGGACGAACCACCGCGGCTCCCGCCGTCATCGATCTCGTCGATTGGCACGCCAGGACCTTCGGATTCTCCGTTCGTCATGACGATCCCTACCGCGGCGGTTTTTCGACCGGGTTTTACGGTAAGCCCGTGCACAACATTCATGCCGTACAGGTTGAAATTTCACGTCGACTCTACATGGACGAGGTGAACCATCGGAAGGATGCCCAAGGCTTCCGAGTTGTGCGAGACTTCGGGCGCTCCCTTGTTGCGCAACTCGCCTTCTCAGAAAGTCCCACCACGCAAGATATCCTCCGG
>DAOMZH010001558.1:0-2004 GCA_035437985.1 Polyangium sp. (in: bacteria)
GATATCGAGTTCGACAGGTTCGGCCTCGCTTCCCGTTTGGGCACAAGATTCGACTCCATCGGGCGGCATGCCCGTCTCGAAGGTCACGTCTTCGTCAGGCGGAGGATCCGTAGTGGGTGGACCATCTGCAGAACCCGCGTCGGCTAGGGAAGAATCAATAGGAGGCGGTTCGTCCGCGGCCATTTCGAGGTTCCGGTCGCTGGTCGCGGTGCAGGCGAAATGTGTGCCCAAGACAAACGAAAAACCCAAGACGCAACGTTGCGTAGCGATGTTTCGCAATCGGAAAAACATGGCATCCCCCCGTCAAATTGGAAAACCAAGTCAATCGCGATTTACGGGCGCACGTGGAGATGGCCCCGACCAATCGCGATTGAGGATGCTGCACTTTGATTGATTTGAGCGCGATGGGGGACGAGACGAAGTCGAATTTGATCAATCGTTCAGGGACGGGACGAACCCATTACGGAGCTTCACGAACGTATTCGGCGAGCGCCTTGGTCACTGCTGCCGTGACACTATCGACGTCACCATTTCCGTCGACATGAATGAGCCGATCGTGACCGACGAGATCTTCGGCTTTCAAATACGCCCGGGCCAGCCGAGCTTGTAAATCCGGCTCTTCGTACAAATCACTGGCTCCACCCCGCATGCGACGACGATGCTCGGCGACGTCCGGATCGACGTCGATGACGATCGTGATGTCGGGACTCATTGCGTGTCGATTGCATTCGCGAATCCAGGAAACGTACTTTTTCCGCTCCGCTTCGTCCTCGATGCCAATCGATTGATAAATGATGCTCGACAATTCGTAGCGGTCGGAGATGACGACATAACCATCGCGGAGATGCGGACATATTTCGCTCTCGAGATGGTCGATACGATCAGCGGCGAAGAGAAGCGTCATGGTCGATTCGCGATGATGCGAGTTCAAGGTGACGCGCTGTTTGAGCATCAAACGCAAAAGGGAACCCATGGGCCCGCCGCTTGGTTCGCCGGTGACATGAACGAGTCTTCGTCGAGAACGCAGATACGAGGCGTAACGAGCTGCTTGGGTGGTGGTGCCTGCTCCGTCGATACCCTCGAACACGACAAACAAGCCGTCGTTGCCATCGTCGCCGTCACGCATCGCTCTGGTCTCCTTGATTCATGATTGGTGCGGGTTCTTCGCCTAGAACGATGTTGTCGATGAGTCGAGCACCTTTGGTTCGAATCGCAAGAGCAACGAGGGTTCGTTCAGGAGCAACGTCATCAGGCGCGAGGATTTGAAGTGTGTCGGGGTTGGCTGCGTCGATGTAGTCGATGCTGTCGGCGATGGGTTCGACATGCGTCCGCACGAGACGCACGAGTTCTCCGGGGCGACGTTCACCCGCGGCGAACGCCCGTGCAGCATCGGACAAACCGCGCGGAATCGCGACGGCGTTTGCGCGTGCTTGCGGGGAGAGATACGCGTTGCGCGAAGACATGGCGAGGCCATCTTTTTCGCGAACCGTTGGTACTCCAACGATTTCAACAGGGATGAAGAGATCCTTGACGATACGTTCGATGACTTTGAGTTGTTGATAATCTTTGCGTCCAAACAAGGCGACACAAGGTCCTGTGAGGATCAGAAGCTTGGCGACGACGGTGGCGACACCTTCGAAGTGGCCTGGTCGATGTGGTCCGCAGAGTGGATCGGCGAGTGAGCCGACGTGAACGCGGGTTTGATCGCCAGCGGGATACATGTCGTTGGCGGGGGGCGCGAAGACTCCGTTTGCGCCGGCGGCGAGACTTTTTTGGACGTCGCCGTCGAGGTCGCGTGGGTAGCGCGCAAAGTCTTCGTTGGGGCCGAATTGAGTGGGATTGACGAAGACGGAGACGGCAATGAAGGAGGCATGTTTGCGAGCTTGGGTCACGAGGGTTTGGTGGCCGTGGTGCAGTGCGCCCATGGTTGGAACGAGGGCGACACGTTCACCGCGAAGTCGGGCTTCGTCACATGCACGACGAAACGCATCAGCCGAGCGCCAG
>DAOMZH010001559.1:0-2002 GCA_035437985.1 Polyangium sp. (in: bacteria)
AACGACATTACGATGCCTTTGGGTCACTGAAAATGCGCAACCCGCTGGGGATTCAGGGGACATTCGAATCGATTTGGCACCTCTTTGGGGTCTAGGTCGAGTCGTTCAGCAGGAGCACCCAGATTTTCGCCTGAAGCTTATTGACTTGGAAATGGGGGCACAAGCTTCATTGGCGGCCATTGTCGAAGAAATGGGCACACTCGATGACGAAACGCAGATCATTCGGCGGAACAATCGGCGGCTGGTCCCTCGACTGGCTCGGGCGCCAGCACGAAGCATATCAGTTGCGGCCAGCGATTCGTTGTCGAATGGGACGATTTTGATTACGGGTGGTCTTGGATCTTTGGGGTTGCAGGTTGCCACTTCGATGTGGCAGCGACGAGTTGCGGGAAACATCATATTGCTTGGACGAACTCCGCCGATGGATGTGGCATTGCAGCAGATTGCCAAATTGCGGGAAAGCGGGGCAAAGATCACGGTCGCCCAAGGCAACGTAGCCGACGCCGACGCGATGGCCGAGCTCTTGAATTCGATACCGAAGGACAAACCGCTGCGAGGAATCGTTCATGCCGCGGGAGTGCTTGATGACGGCATTCTTGCTGAGCAAACGGACCGACGTTTCTCTAAAGTATTTGCGCCCAAGGCATGTGGTGCCTGGAACCTGCACCTTCTCACGCAGCAAACGCCACTCGATTTTTTCGTCCTCTTTTCATCGGCGTCGACTTTGTCCGGTAATGCAGGACAAAGCAATTATGCTGCAGCAAACGCTTTCCTCGATGCCCTGGCCCATGCTCGTCGAGCGCAGGGGCTTGCCGCGCTGACCATTAATTGGGGTCCGTGGGGCGAGAGTGGGATGGCCACCAATCTCTCGGAGGCGCAGCGTAATCGTATGCTTCGCAAAGGCATGGGCATTCTCGCACCCGAGCGCGCGCTCGAGGCAATGAATTCAGCGCTGCGGTTGGCCGATCCTCAAGTGGCTATCTTTGCGCTCGATACGTCAACTCCAAAGCTCGCGTCCAATGACGCGATTCCCCCAATGTGGCGGTCGATCTTGTCGGCGCGTTTTGACAACGAGCGGCGCGGAGGAGCAGAGCGCCAGCAGGGGACGAGTAGCCCTGCGTCGATATGGACCGAACGAATTGCCCGCTTGAGTGAAGCGCAGCGCATGGCGCAAGTCGAGAATGCAATCTGTGCGGATGCAGCGCGCGTGCTCGGCCTTGGATCGCCCGATGAGTTGAGGCGAGATCGTCCGCTACAGGAACAAGGGCTCGACTCATTGATGGCTGTCGAATTGCGTACAGCCATTGCTGCACGAATTGGTCAGCCCCTTCCCATTACGTTGGTATTCGATTATCCAACCCCTCAAGCCATTGCAAAGTTCTTGCTAGAACGGGTATTGAAGTTTCATCAAGTATCTACTCCTGTGGTTTCACAGGCGCCACGACGTACACCTAGCGTAGAGCCCATTGCAATCGTGGGCATGGGATGTCGCTATCCTGGCGGTGTACACGACGCAAACAGCTTTTGGCAATTGCTCAAAAATGGAGAAGATGCCATTCGCGTCATTCCGCGAGGACGTTGGGATATCGACGCGGTTTATGATGCCGATCCAGCAGCAATTGGAAAAATGTACACGCGGGAAGCCGGTATGCTCGACCGCATCGACTATTTCGACGCGGGATTCTTCGGCATATCAGCGCGGGAGGCGACGTGGATGGATCCGCAACAACGGTTGTTGCTCGAAACCAGTTGGGAAGCGTTGGAAAGCGCTGGCATTCCTGCCGAACGGCTTACGGGAAGCGATACCGGAGTTTTCGTAGGACTCATGTATCACGATTATGCCTCGATGGGCGCGACCATGCTGGATTCATTAGAAGGACACGCTAGCACGGGGAGTGCAGGAAGTGTGGCTTCTGGGCGCATTTCTTATGTATTCGGACTTCAGGGGCCGAGTTTGACGGTGGATACGGCGTGTTCTTCGTCGCTGGTGACTTTGCATCTT
>DAOMZH010001560.1:0-1999 GCA_035437985.1 Polyangium sp. (in: bacteria)
GACCAATTCCGGCCTGCGAAATCGCTCGGGCAAACGATTGTCACCCGCAAATATGACACAAAGCAAGGCGCGCGAATCGAAGTCCTTGCTCGCCAAGAGCCGTAATTCCGACAATACATCGTCGTGCATTTCTTGCGCTTCGTCAATGATGAGCACCGGCCGCATCAAGGTTTGTCCTATATGCTCGGCCCAGCGCGCTCGTAATGCCTTGAAGCCGCCCCACCGATTGCTTGCGCGCAGCGATACGGCGAAAATGTCGCCGAGTTCGCGATAAAAATCGGGTACGCCACTTTGAGGGTGGTCGATTGCGCCGACTGCGACGTCTGGCAATTGCCGGATCTGGTGTGAAAGCAATCGCAAAACGGCCGATTTGCCCATTCCCGGATCACCCGTAATCATGACGAATCCGCCATCGTGCACGGCTGCTGCCGTCCGCTGGCAAAAAGATTCAATCGCTGACGAAGCGTATAACGCTTCAATAGGTACGTCCGGGCGAAACGGGTTGTATTTGAGGCCGTACAGGGTCAAGAGTCTGGACTTCATGTGGTTTTCTCCGTCGTGTTCGATTCTTCTTCGTGAGCCAAATACGCATACGGAAAACCCGTCGCTGAATAATCGGCCACGTATTTGCTCAAAAGTGGCGCCATTCCCGGCGCCTGCGATTCTTTTTCCACAGATAGCATTTCGCTCGGTATCACGCGACGCTGCCTATCCGCATTCTTTGCCTTGTCGAGCGGCAGCAGGGTACAAAGCGTTTTTCCTGTCCGCTCGTCGCACAGGTCCACCGAAGACAAATCCCATTTCGCATATCGGATGTGGACTCGCTTCAATGGCCGATAACGCGCAGGAATCTCAAAACGAATTCCCTCGAGGCTCAGTGTGCCGTCACCTTGCCTTTGCGCCCGGGTCGTCGACCGACGAAAAGCTTTACGCAACTCGTCTGCCTCGGGACTTTTGCGACTCGTATTCGGACCATCGAGAAATCGAGCCATCGGCGATTGCTTCGTTTCGCTATGAATCGACCGATTGTATTCCTGTTCGACCCATGCTTGCGTCACTTGGTTTAGTAATGCCAAACTCAGCGCAGGTTCGCCGCGAAGCATCGCAATCAAACGACCTTCGACCTGCGCCCAAAACACTTCCATCTTCGCGTTTTGCTCGGGACTGTACGGCCGCGTGTGATCGTACACGACACCCAACTCCAATAACCCTTCGCGTGTTTCTTCCGCAATCATTGCCCCGCCATTGTCGGCATAAAGCGCCCACGGCAATCCGCGCTTCATGATTGCATGGCAAAGGCCGTGGATCAGCGTCTCGGCGCTCGGCGTGAGGTACCATTGGGCATGACAAATGAGTCGCGACCGGTCATCGAGCACCGCGAGCAATACAGGTTTTTGCCACTCGCCCGACGGTAAACAAACGCTGCGCGAGCATTCGTGAAAATCCAAGTGCCATAGCCCATTGACGTGTTCTACCTCGAAAGACCGCACTTCGCGCGGTAGCAAGGCTTCACCCGTATTCGATTTCTTTTGACGCGCCTTGGACGATTTTTCGCGGAGCAGCCCGTGGCTCTTCATGTATCGACAAATCGTTGAATACGATGGGATCGGATGAATCGTCGGATCCTTTTCCCCCAGAGCCACGATGTTGTCGTAATGGAGCTGAAACGAAAACCACGGATACTGCTGGTGCAATCGAAGAATCGTTTCTTTGAGCACCGCGTGCATGCAGGATTGTTTCCCCGCATCGAGACGCACTTTGCGCGCCAGCGACTCCATCGTCTCAACAGGCGTCGCTTTGGCTTGATAATACCACCTCTCGATGGTTGACGCGCCAAACCTCACGCTTTCTCCCGTCGTGGGATGGCGCCATTGCTTTTTCGCGAGTTCCTCGATTGCACTCGATAACTCGCCATGGTCGGGAGGAGCCGCAAAAAGCCCTCCTATGATTTGAAAGCGCAGACGAGCCCAGCGCATGCGCATCGGCACGCATTCGAATT
>DAOMZH010001561.1:0-1998 GCA_035437985.1 Polyangium sp. (in: bacteria)
TCGTCGGTTGCGAAACCTCGAGCAAAAACGCCGAACCGAGCGAATTCGAGAAAAAATTCACGGAGTATCTCGAGCAGAACGACTTCGTCGTGGCCGCCCTGACCATCGAGGACGAGATCAAAGGTCGTGGAGTCGACAAGGTCGCTCCTGAAGTCACCTCGCCCATTTTGGCCAAATGGGCGAAAGCCGAAGAATCCGAACTCGAAACATCTGCGAGATTGGGTGTCGATCGCGCCCTTGGCAGGCCCAAAGATTATTGCGGCCGTTGCCGGGCCTTTCGCGAAATCCTCGATACCCTCGCGCCCAAGTCGCCCGAGCTCGCGACGCGCTGGAAAGAATTGGGCCCCAAGCTCGAGCAAGCCGAAAAGGCCGCATTCGACAAAGAAAGCAATGACAAACGGCCCATCGTCAACGTTTGGCAACAAGGTTCGTCTCAGGATCTCAGCGCACTCATACTCATTTCGATTTGTGTGAAGGAGTCACTCGAAAGAGCTCTCCCGCAATACAAATGGCTCAATCAAACAAATGCTCCACCTGCTGAAGCCGCGCAATTCGTATTGAGTGGAAAAACTGCAACGGACACCTACGTCGATACGCGCACGCAGAAGGAAGCCGCCAACTTGCTTTCGGGACTCCGCGTCGTCGTGACGCCCCGCAATGTCGACGCGACCCTTTCAGCCCGTTTTCCCATGCCGCTCGAAGCCATGTATGCCGTGGATTCACCAGAAACGATTCGTTCGCAATTGCCGATTGGCGGACCACCGACGGTCGAAACCATGAAGGTCGGAATGGATCAAATCGGGCGAATCAAAAACAGCGTTTGCGCGAACCTCGACAAACAAATCGAAAAAGCTGCCAAATCCGACATTACCGCGCCGGCAACATCGGCCTCCGCTTCGGCCCCCAAAAAGAAGCCTTGAAACGAAGGAGAACGAAATGGCTATCGGCGTCATGATTGATCACCTTGCCGTGCCCACGAAAGACGCACGGCAAAGTGCCCTGTTCTTGGCCCTCATTCTGGGTTTGCCCGTTTCTCGCGATGGAGCAGACGACGAGTTTTATTGCTTGCGACTCGATGCAGGCGCCCAAATTCTCTTTACCGAGACGCAAGAGAAAATCACGCCTGTGCATTTTGCTCTGCGAGTTTCAAAGGAGGGTTTCGATGCGGTTGTGCAGCGCCTACGCGCGCAGAATCTTCGTTATGGCAATGACCCGGAAAACGTCGATAACGGGGAAACGACCGATCCTTTGGGCGGGCACGGACGCGTCTATTTCGCGAGCGCTGATGGCCATCTATTCGAGGTTTGCGCTTGAGCTTCAGCCGATTCGAGTGTATTGGGGGCGCTCTTTCGGCAGGCGGCAAGACTACTTGACCTTGATCAACGCGCTGGACGGACAGCCCACGAAATAGGGATATTGGGACGAGCCCCCACTCGCCGTAACATAATTCGAGGGGTTGGCAACGAATCCCTCCGTCGCCAATTCGAGAATGACTTGCTTCTCCGTTCCTGTCGACGCCGGAGTCATGACGATATCCGCCCACTTCCACCCAGCCGGAATGATCACATAACCGTCGCTTGTTGCCGTAGGTACTGCGAGCGTTGCGGTTGAGGAAATGGTGAAATCCGTCAATGACGAAAGCCTGAACCGTACAACCAGGGCGCTCGAAGTCGGTCCCGAGCGATAAATACGCCACGTTCCGCCCTCGGGCTGCGCGCCATACTTCGCGCGCGAATCCATCGAGCCAACATACGCCACATTGGTTTTCGGCGTACCCCCGGCGGTACTGATCGTAATGGGAATCGTGTTGTTGATGTATTCCTCGATATTGACGTAGGCATCATTGTCGTTGTCGACATTGCTGCCCGTGCCATTGTTGTTGAGCGTGACACTTCCGAATTGTCCTTCCCAAAAGTCCGGCAAGCCGTCATTGTCGGCATCTGCAGGCTTGGTGATTGACTCGTAATACGTCGACTTCCAATTGCTCGACGTCACCTC
>DAOMZH010001562.1:0-1994 GCA_035437985.1 Polyangium sp. (in: bacteria)
TCGGGCCAAACTTTCTGCCAACATTCGCGTTGTGCTTCACACAGCACTAGAAAAAACAAACCCATCAATGCTCGCAAACCCTGTTCAACACGTTCTAAGAACGCGCACTATGCGTTCGCGCCGAACGGCCACATCGACATTCGCGGCAAAGACGGCTGCTCCGTCCGCCAATACCCCGTCTGTCGTATTGGCGTGCTACCTCGAACCGGAAAACGCGCCGAAGTTGATGGATTGTCCGGCGGAACCATAGAGGGCAAGCGCGGATGAACGATTGCCTTATTTCCCGTGCTCTCGCGCTTCGAGTGTCGCGAGCAAGATAGGCAGGGCCATTTGATCCTTGAGCCTTCCAGCGGCAGTTTTGGCTTGAATCAATCGACGCAATCCCAACACGCGCAACATTTTCCCATGAAATGGCTGCAGCTCGCTATCCTCGAGCAATTCATCGTATCCTGCGCCTGCATCGAGTTCGCACAACACGTCGAGCTTTGCATCGCCGAGGGCGAGATTCAGGTGCCCATGGCCGAACAGTACGTCGCGAGCCGGAGGCAATCGGCGATTGGCAAGGTCGAGCCGATGGTATGCCCCATGTTGCATGAGAAAAGCGTGCAACCGGTCCACGTTTTCCGCGCTCCGTCGATGCACGATGTCGACGTCGAACGTCACGATGGGCGCTCCCATTATCACGGCTGCCGTGCCACCGACCACGATGAACTCAACACCCGCATCGAACATCGCCAGCACGATCCGCCGACCTGCTTCCGCATCGGCCATGACTATTTGGTCCCGCGTATGGCTTCAATGAATGCCGCTTGATGCATCGACTCGGCCACACGTTGTTCTACGGTCATTGTCAACGCACCAAAGATAACGGAGCGATCCACATCTGCAACCGCACCGATCACCAAGGGGGCGGTCGCCTGCAAGTGAAGCAAGATCGGACGCAACACGGGATCCTCCCAAGTTTCTGGAAGAAGCGGGTGAAAATAGGCCGCCAACGTTTCCGCATCGACACTCGGTGCCGTCATGCGGAGCATGGTACTCGATGTCGCGAGAGTGCACCAGGTCGAAAATGCGCGGACTCGTTGGCTGACGTTTTTTCGAATATGACGACCAAATCACAGCGCGCGAGAAGACAGTTGTCGCGGAACACCGCTCCGTAGTACCCTGACGAACATGCATCGCCGATCGCCTCGTTTCGCCTTGCACGTGTGGCTCTTGCCTGTCGTGTCGTTGCTCGTTCCGCCGGCGTGCTCGGGTTCGTCGCGGAACGTTGACGCGCCCAAGTCGGTGGCGAGTGCATCAGCCCCAGCGGCGGCAGCGGCGCATCCTCCGCCGGATCCGTGTGAGCTTGCGGCGGACCTTCGGAAGAAAGTAAAACCATTTCTGGACGAAGGCCGCTTACTCCGTTGACCAGAGCTTGCAGCATCCGTTTCGTCCACACCTCGGGCGCAACCCAGGGCCATCGGACCCTGGGTTTGTTCGTCTTGTTTAGCGGTTCTCGCACTTGCGACGTTTCTGATTCCCTCAGTGTCTTCGTCACGAATCCACCTTCCTGGCTCCCGTAACTCCACGCCCATTACGGCGTTTCTTCGCTGGTGGAGCCTCTCGTTCCCGATCGCCTCACCTGACCTACGACCGGGCTTTCCCCATTCAGTTCGCGTTGCCTTCTTCTCGCCCCGTCTCCACTCGTCCTCATTTTCCACGTCTCCGCTTTCTCATCACGCAACCATACAGCTCGACGCTCCGCCGATTGCTCGGGTCTAGGTTTCCCCATCTTCGGAAGGTTCTCCCGTCCAATGAAGACCGAAACGAGTTCACATGACATTACGGGTCGAGAATTCACCTCCAGATGCTCTCCACCAGGAGAATGTTCATTTCTCCTCGCAGTTTCTTTCAGTTTCTGGGCCGTTTGCGTTCACCCAGGAGCGGACTTGCACCTCTCTGACATCGCGACCTCTGGGTCGCACCAAAGTCCTCCACTACCGTTCCGGACT
>DAOMZH010001563.1:0-1993 GCA_035437985.1 Polyangium sp. (in: bacteria)
GCTCGGGCCGGGTTACTCGAGGAAGCTGGACACGGCACGCTCTTCATTGACGAGATTGGCGAAATGCCCTTGGAACTCCAACCCAAATTGCTCCGGGCCCTCGAGGCGCGCGAGATTCGCCGTGTAGGCTCGGCAGAAACGCGACCCCTTCATGCGCGTGTCATTGCCGCGACCCATCGAAACCTGCGCGCACAAATCACAAATGGTTCATTTCGTGAAGACTTGTATTATCGACTGGCGGTCGTGGAATTGCACGTGCCCGCTTTGCGCGACCACAAGGAAGACATTCCGTTGCTCGTCGAACATCTGCTCCAAAAACAGCAACCAGCTATTCCTACTTCCGCGCTGCCGCCGCAAGCGATGAATTTGCTCGTTGCGCACGATTGGCCAGGTAACGTGCGAGAACTGCGCAATGTCGTCACTCGATTGCTGCTTTTTCCGGACTTGGTCGGCGACGTTTTCGACAATATGGGACGCAGTACCGGAGATCGGGGCCCAACATCTACGCCCTCGGATTCGCCCGGAAATATTCAAGCATTACTCAAACTGTCGCTGAAAGAAATGCGGGAGCTGGCGTTGGAACAGATTGAAGCGCGATATCTCGCGGAAAAACTGCGCTTGCACCGCTTCAACATTTCCCGCATGGCCGAAGATATTGGAGTATCGAGGACGCTCGTGTACCGGTTGCT
Source organism: Polyangium sp. (in: bacteria) (assembly GCA_035437985.1). Taxonomy (GTDB): domain Bacteria; phylum Myxococcota_A; class Polyangia; order Polyangiales; family Polyangiaceae; genus Polyangium. Next base: position 690 of record DAOMZH010001563.1, read on the forward strand.
CGAACGACATGGGTTACGCCCCAAGAATGACGAAACGCACGACGAAGGCTAAAAGTTGTGCGCGGAGGTTCGTCTGCATTGCCACTCCAAACCATTCGGTCATCGAATCGGGGATCGCGTGCCCTTGACATCCCGTTTCGTCTGCTCGAGTTCCTCTTTGATGCGTGCTCGCAAATCCAAGGCCTCTTCACAGGCATCGGGCAGTTTGGGACAAGCATCTTCGAGCAAGGCGACCGCCTTGAACAGGTCCTTGGTCACGCGATTACCCACACGATACCTTTGGCCCAGTTGATAACATGCCCGAGCCTCACCATGATGGCAGGCGTCGACGACGAGCTCGAGCCCCCTGCTCTCATCCTGGGTCACGCCTCGGCCGTCGATGTATGCGGCGCCAAGGTCATAACAACCTTCGACCATACCTCCGTCGCACGCTTTTTGGAACAGCACGGCCGCCCAAGCTTCGGTCACCGGATGCGCCATTCCTTGATACAGGTAGCCCAACTCGACACAAGCGTGCATATTTCCCGCATGACAGGCATGGAGGTAGAGGTACTCAGCTTCGCCCTGAGTTTGGGGCTGGAATGCACCATAACGTTGATAAAAACTCAATTCGGTGCAGGCCTCACGGTATTGCCCATGGCAAGCTTTTTCAAAAAATTGCAGCGCTATTTGTTCACTTTTGAAGACGCCCGTGCCTCTCGCGTGCATGAGCGCCCGTTGATGACACGCATCCATCTCCGAACCACCGATACAAGCCATGAAAAAGCATTCACTGGCAGCCTTTTCGTCTTTGTCGACTCCGCGACCATCGAGATAAAAATGGCCCATCTTATTGCAGCTTTGCGGATCGCCGTACTTGCAGGCCGCATCGAAAAAATGGGCTGCGCGGGTGCTGTCTTCGCCAACCTCTTCGCCCCGATCATATAAGTCCCCGAGCACTTGACATGCTGCACGCACCCCGCGATTGCATGCAGTTTCATAATATTGAATGGCGACGTTCAGATCTCGAGCTACACCATTGCCGCCGAAATACGCAATGCCGAGCGCGTGGCATCCAAGCCCGAATCCACCCGCGCAAGCTTTCCGGAAATAGTCCACTGCCATTTTGAAATTCAACGCGTTTTCACCGTCCATCACGTTTTCACCGTCTGCCCAATGCATTCCACCCATTTCATAACAAGCTCTAGGGAAACCTCGCTTGCAAGACTCTCGCCACAATTCCAAGGATTTTGCAAGATTTGGGAGAACGCCTACTCCTCTGTGATGCATCACTCCAAGTATCGAGCACGCTGGCACATGCCCTC
>DAOMZH010001564.1:0-1992 GCA_035437985.1 Polyangium sp. (in: bacteria)
GAACCGAGGTTTATTCATACGGTAAGCAATTCAGCCGTCGATCAAATCGCCGATGCCTGCGCACCCCATGGTGGGGGTCATGATGTCGTGGTTCTTTCTCCCTTTCACGACAAAGATGGCAGCGCTGTCCGCAGGCTGGCCGAAAAAACCGGTAGTGCAAAAATCGCCGTTGGGTTGTCGCCGGATGAAGACAACGCTTCACCATTTCCGTTTTTCAAGGCGAAAAGCTGGAACAAACAGGTCCGTGCGGTCCGTGCAGATCTGCCCGACGACGAGAGACCTCTGCATGCAAAATGGATTGAGGTGGAGCTGGCAGACGTGATGCTCACACTCACGGGCAGCATCAACTCAACATCGCAATCGCTTTGCACGACAAACAATATCGAAGTGGGCGTCTTGCGCATTGAGTCCAAATCGAAGAGACACGTGCACTGGAAGAACACGTCAATCCCGCACGGCTTCAATGAACGCCCCATAAAAACCCCTGGTTTGGGCCAAGGTTGCCTAGTACATGCAGCAATTCTTGGCGACGGGACACTCACTGGACAGCTGCTCTCTACGTTCGATCCATCTGGTGTTTGGACTGGTAAACTAACGCTCGCTAACGGTGACTTCGTTGAATTCGCGGTCACTGTCAATGCCATGGGAAAATTCCGAACGCCACTCCCTCAATCGGAAAAGTTCGCGTTTGCAAGTGCTTTGCAAATTGAACTCACGCGAGGAGACCGCTCTGCGCGCGGATGGGTGCAGCTCGACGAAATCCTCCGCATGCCACGTCTTCACCGCATTGGCATAACGTCACTCCTGCGCATGCTGAATCGGGAGGAAACAGAGGAAGATGACGTTGCGCTACTCGAGTACTTCGCAATGAGTTCGTCGAAGCATGCTGCATTATTCGATCGCCAAATCACGATCACGAAGCCGGAAGCCGACCTGAAGCACGATACCCAAGAAATCGAGGTGATCGTAGGCATCGATGAAATTGCGCCCGATCCGGACGGACAATCCAGCAACGCGGTATCGTCAGACCTCCTGACGGGAGCTGAAGATGCAGTGCTCGAACGGGTCTTCGCACAGCTTCGACGGCGACTTCTTGGACCATCGGGATCTCGTGACGGGGCGAGATCTCACGGAGCTGATACCCCAGATAATGGCGAGGACGACTCCAATGAATCTAATCCGTCGCCTGGAAATGCCGAGACCGCATTCGAACGTTTCGACGAGGAAATGTATGTACTGGCAATCGGAGCAGACAATGAATTGGTGCGACGAACTGCCCTCGTGATCTGGTTCGAGGTAAGCATGCATATGCTCCTGCGCCGATTGAAAGACCGTGCCCGGGCGATCGAATTTGCTCGCAATTGGTTCCAACTTGCATGTTCGGAAAAAGGTTTGTCGGACACAGCGCATTCCCTCGAACAACATGTGTTTACGCTGGCCGCACTCGTACCCCTGTTTGCCGCTCCCGATACGAATCATGAGGCAATGCGCACCCGTCTGCACGAATCGCTCGAGCACTTTTGCGGCGGGGATGTGAACAAGGGCCGCGCGTTATCCGCTCTGGATTCAGGCCGACACGTCGGCTTCACCAGCCTCCTGCTGGACGAACATACGGCCGATTTGCAGACAAAGCTGATTGAGATCTTGCAGACGAGAACGCGTCGACACGAATTGCAGGAAGCAATCGACAATTTTCAAGCCGGACTTCCACCAGACCCAACGTCGCCATTGTTCGCCAAGGATCAACCCTATGCCTCGCAGCTTCGGACTTTTTTATCGCAGCCATCGCACCGCAACGTCAAACCACAAATTCGTGAGCAGCGCACCATTGAGGCAGTTTGTGCACACTGCTTCGTCGAATTCAATACACGTGCAGCACAGGATCTGGATACCCACCGTATCGCGCAGTGCGCGTCATGTCGGCGGCTAACGGTGCGACTAAAACCATGACAACACAACTCCCGAACGGTCCATTTTTCGTACCTCCCTACG
>DAOMZH010001565.1:0-1989 GCA_035437985.1 Polyangium sp. (in: bacteria)
ATCAGTCGCTCGCGATGCGGCTGGATGTGCAATTGCCGGCGGATGGTCGGGAGCCGGTGAAGATCGTGGCTCCTGGTGGGCACGAGATTCGGGTACGTCAGGTGGGTGTCGAGGGCCAAGGTGAATTGGCGAATCGCGCGGTGGTGTACAAACGAGCCGGTGGGACATCGTTTTGGACGGTGACGACAGGGGGCGCCGAGGAATGGTTGCACCTGGAAGCGGGCGCGGTGACTTCGGATCTGGATGTTGCTGCGGCGTGGGAAATCGAGGGGGCGAAGCCGGTCTTGATGGACGGTATGGTGGCCTTGATGGACGACGCGGGCGTGGCGCGTGGATGGGTAACGGCGCCCGAGGCTTATGGTGCGGAAGGGCGACCGGTCGATTTGCGGCTGGATGTCGTGGGGCAACGAATCGAGTTGTTTGCGGATGCGGCAGGCGAGGAAGTGTTGTTGGATCCGGGTTGGGCGGCCGTAGCTCCGGTGACGACGGGTCGTTTTGGGGCGGCTGTGGCGACGTTGTCCGACGGACGCGTGCTGCTTGCTGGTGGAACGACGAATACGACGACGTTCCCGACGACGACGCAGCTTTACAACGCGACGACGAACGTTTGGTCGGCGGGGCCGGCGCTTTCGGCGGGGCGATATGGTCCGGGATTCGCGGTTCTCACGTCGGGCCAAGTGCTCGTGGCGGGTGGCCAGGGCACCTCGGGGTACCTGACGACGGCCGAAAAATTCGATCCGGCGACAAACGCGTGGACGGCGACGGGAGTCATGGGCGCCGGACGCAATTTCGCGATCATGGGTGCGCTCCTCAATGGTGATGCGCTGTTCACCGGTGGCTTCAACGGCACGAGTTATCTAAATACGACGCAGATCTACAACGGCGCTACGAATACCTGGTCGAACGGTCCGAACATGCTTTCGGCTCGCGGATTGGCGACGGGCGTGGTTTTGCAGAACGGCAAAGTGCTGGCCATCGGTGGTTTGTCGGGAACGCCGATGGCGGCGGGTTTCGCGAATCCAACCGCCGAAGTGTATGATCCGGCGACAGGCATGTGGACGGCCACCAGCGCAATGGTGTCGTTGCGGTATTCGGCTGTGGCCAAAGTGCTCGCTGATGGCCGCGTGCTCGTTTCCGGTGGGTTTGGCGTAGGTGGTGCGCTTGCTGGGGCGGAGATCTACAATCCGACGACGAATTCGTGGGTGGGAACGAGTTCGCGTTCGCTGGCCGTAGGGCGACAAGGTGCCGTGCTCTTGGGTGACGGACGCGTGTTGGCGGCAGGCGGCAACAATGGTACGGCGGCGCGTGCCGAGTCGGAAATCTTCGATCCGACGACGGAGACGTGGGCGTATTCGGGGGACCTCGCCATCGCCCGCGAAAACGTGGGCGCTGTGACGCTCGTTGGAGGTGATGCGCTCATCGTGTCGGGTGGCTCGGCGACGAACGTGGGGCTCACCAATGTCGATCGTTATGTTGCGGCATCGTTATCCGCTGGCTCGGCATGTACGATCAACTTGCAATGCGCCTCGAACTTCTGTGTCAATAACATTTGTTGCACGGTATCGGCGTGTCCGACCCCCGATCAATGCCACCTGGCGGGCACTTGCCAAGCAGGCACGGGTGTTTGCTCGAATCCGAGTAAACCGGATGGCACGACGTGCACGGATGGCAATGCGTGTACGGCGACGGATACATGCCAAGCAGGATCGTGCGTGTCTGGCAATGCGGTCGTGTGCATGGCGCAGGATCAATGCCATGTCCCGGGCGTTTGCAATACGACGTCGGGTATTTGTACGAATCCGATCAAGCCGAACATGACGGCGTGTAACGACAACAATGCCTGTACCCAAACGGATGCCTGTCAAAATGGCACTTGTGTCGGGACAAACCCGCTCACGTGCACGGCCTCTGACCAATGTCACGTGGCGGGCACGTGTGATCCGATGACGGGCGTGTGCTCCAATCCGAACAAAGTTAATGGAGCGATCT
>DAOMZH010001566.1:0-1989 GCA_035437985.1 Polyangium sp. (in: bacteria)
TCCCCGCATGCGCTTTGACCTGGTTCCATAACTTCATCGGCGTGTCGCACAAGATGTTTTCAATGATCGCTCGCCCGATCAGCGACATCTCCGGCGAGCTACTGTAGATCAACACGGATTGTCCCGGAGCCACGTGCGGCCGAATGCGTCGCAATTCGATGGTTTTGGTCCCTTCGAGGATCTTATTGGCGAAAACGGGTTTGACCGAAAGAAAGAGGGTCGACGAGGTCATTTCAAGCTCCGTACATTCCCAAGCGATAGAGTTCGAGGAAGCAGTCTTCAGGGACCTCGACCGGCCCCACGAGAGGGTTATTCTTACCAAGATGTTTCAAGAGAGTCTCCTGAAGAAGGGGCCATTCCACCGGATTGCGAAAAAGCTCCGTCTTGCTGAACTGAAACCCCATGACTTGATTCGATGGATCCTTGGCCGCTGTGTTGCGCACATCATCCCAAGAATAAACGCCGAGACGGCGAAACCGGCGAAATACCTCTTTCGGTCCATCGACAACCACCTCATCGACGTACGAATTCGCTCGTAGAGCTTTGGCTCCTGCCTTGTTCGTCGACACATACCAAAGAACACGAGCAGGCGCAGTGAGTATGCGGGACTTGGCCGAGCGATAATATGCATTTTCGGGGCGCAACGTCAGCAGCGAGTTTTGAAAAAGTCCTTGTTGCGGAAGCTCTGTATCGAATAATTGCTGCGCCCAATGTGGCCTAATGGGAACAATGAAACACCGCAAGCCCGTGCCGTTCAACTTCAAGGGCCACAAAGCCCGTTCCACGTGCAGGTGCGGTTGCACATCAGATCCTTCACGCAATACCCGAAGCGTAGTCGCGATATTTTGCGCCGTTGAATGGCACTCGGGATATGCCGCACCAATTCGTTCGATTTCCCGCACAGCGTCAGTAGCATCGGCCACCATAGGCAATGCAAGCTTGACCCAACGGGCGTCCTGCTCGAAAAACCCAGCCTCGGACAATGCTTCGCTCGCCCGTGCACCCCCCACGAGGTCTTTCGCAATGATGACCTTCCGGCCCTCTCCCGAAACCCTGACTACTATCTGATGGGCAAAATGTCGCGCCGCAGTGCGTCCAAGATCCGACGCAGCCACCGCGAACAGACGCAATCTTGCGATGTCATCATTGACTCGCTCGATGGCGTACGCTGCAATAAGCTCTCCGTCGCGCGCCCGAATGCATACGAATTCAACGCGACCTGGACAGGCCATAAGATCGCGCAGTCTTGCTTCCGTTTGATTTCTTGGTTCTGGGGCTGAATGACCCTCGTGAATTAAATCCGCAATACGCGCCGAGGCACCCTCCCCCAAAACCTTGGACTCGACGAGGTCCAACCCCACGAGCCGCCGGGGACGATATTCGGCATTGCGCCTCAATTGGTCGAATTTGAGGATGATCTCATGCGGCGATACGATTTCAAGCTCAAATTGCTCGGCGATTTTGTCGGCAATGTCGAGAATTTCACCGTCGCGCGTCACAAAAAAAGTCACATCTGCGGCAATGGTCTTCGCAACATGCCGCAAATCTGATTTATCGTTTTCTGTGGTCCAATCAGGAAACATCGCTTGGAGTCGAGCAAAGACGTCGGTCATTCGCTGCTCGGGAGAGCGGACTTTTTTGACGCCATCCGCTCGAGCGCGCTGGCGCTTGCGATCGGCCTCCGCGCTCCGACGCTTGATTTCGTTATAGATCTCGTCCGTCAGCCACAACTCGATATGGTCCTCGAGCCAGTCTTCTTCCTCGAGCGCGCGAGACTCTTCTCGTCCGTTGCCCTCTGGATCGAGGTCGAAAAAGATGTTTGCATCGATTACAACGGCAACGGCATCGGTGGCCGTCCGAGCCGAGATTGCAGCGAGCAAAGGCAATTGCTGCAACTCGTAGCGCCATTTCGTAAGCAATTTTCGTTCTTTACCACGTCCCGGCTTCTCCCCGACAGGAATGAAATCCAAGCGTGGCCACACGTCATTC
>DAOMZH010001567.1:0-1988 GCA_035437985.1 Polyangium sp. (in: bacteria)
GGCGGTGCGAATCCAGCCGATCATCGTATTCATTTCTGCGCGGCTCATCACGTCGTAATGCTGAGGCATATTTTGATATGCAACGCCATTGGGCTGAACGCCGCGAATTCCAAATGCAATCGACGATCGCAGGTGGTCATCGGATTCGGCCAGAAGGTTGGCTGGAGCGGCCGTCGCGTCTTCGCCTTGTGGGACGAGCACGACGAAATCGAAGTTTTCTTCGTGGTGACAATTGTTGCAACCTGCTGCTTTGAAAAGTGTCGCCGCATCGCGCTTTTGGTCCACGGCTGTTTCAGTACAGCTCCAGCCGGCGCAATAATTCACGCCTCGACAATCATGCTCGAAAAACTCGCCCCACGGATGCAATTGCATTCCGCGACAAGCACTCGTTCCGGCGCAGCTCGAATGCGTATTGACGACCCCCGGTTCGGCTTTGCCCAAGACCATGGCATGTTTTGTACACGCGGCCGAAAATTCTTCGAATGAGATCGCTCCATCCATGTCCGTGTCGAGCAGACCTACAACGTCGGCGAAATGGTTGTCCCCAAGGGCCGGTCGTTCGTCTCCGTCACAATTGGAATCGATACCATCACCCGTTCGTTCGCGAGCGCCGGGATAAACCGTATCATTCTTGTCGTCGCAATCCCCTTTGTCGGTGGGAAACCCATCACCGTCGAGGTCCCCGACCATCGCCGCCGGCGTGTCCGCACCACTGCAATCCTGATCGATTCCATCGCCGGGTATATCCGTGGTGCCCGGATGAATCGTATTGTTGAAGTCATCGCAGTCCCCGGCATTCGCAGTGATGCCATCCTGATCCCGGTCCGTGATGGTCGTCCCGTCAGGGTCGTCCTCAGCACATGAAGTGGCACCAAGCACGGCGACGAGGACAAACGGTACGAACAAGGAACGGCAATTCATCATGTTTTTTCTCCTGAGCGCATGGTATCAGCAATGGCTCACCCGACTCTGCGGCAATTTGTCGCATATGCGAAGATTGCTTCAAAGCAAGTGATAAAAGACGACGCTTTGGTTCGTGGGTGTCGCGGGAAGAGACACGACAAATGTGCTGGGCGTGTGCGTATGATGTTCGAAGCGCCGAAAGTGAGCATCCACGCACGAGGCTTCGTTGATGGATTCGAGGACGGGCGAGCCCCCGAGCGAGACTTCGAACGATTCCACATCTCGTGCGTAGATGGCGAATGTCGTGTGCATGTTGAGGATTTTCAACGCGACGAACCCTCCATTGGGCGGAACGGCTACGTCATAGATGATGTCGGGCATGGCCATCAATGGGGCGTTCATTGGATTGGTTTCGGCGACGAGCGTTTCATGCATGCCAGCCGAGCCTAGCGCGGCGCACAAGACGTCGTCGTCCATCGTGGTTCCACCACCGCCATCAATGCCACCGGTACCTCCGGTGCCACCCGTACCTCCAGTGCCGCTCGACGAACTCGAAGAAGTCGAGCCCATTGAAGTTGCCGGTTCGATGCTGTCACAAGCGGATATCGCCACAAGACAGACGCAAGGAAGCGTGGGCCAGAGTCTAAGGAGCATACGGCAAGAAAAGCACAACCAGGGAAAGTGCCAACCAGGAAAGGTCGAAGCTAGACGAATTACCGAGAACCGACTTCCAATTGCTCCTGAATACCGTGAGGATGCAGATTTAGTTGACCAAAACCGGATCCTTCTCCGCCCACGATATTCAGAAGCGGTTCGTAACTACCACATGCTACCGTCGTGACCATGCGACATGGTGTCGCAGCAACGACATTTGGGACATATCGAAGGCGTTGCTCGCATCAGCCTCGAGCGCGACAATATGACGCATACGAATCGCGAGTCTCTTCCATTACGATGCTTCGCTCTGGACCGAGCTGGCTCGATGATCACGCACCGTCCCAGCTCCCATGACTCGATGCTCAACTGAGGTTCCCCATGACATCATCGCGACTCGCAACTTGTTGTGCTCTCTTTCTTTCCCTCGC
>DAOMZH010001568.1:0-1972 GCA_035437985.1 Polyangium sp. (in: bacteria)
CGTGGACAAACTCATCTCTACTTCGCCGCGCCCTGCGATGCGTGCCCCTGCTAGCTCGAGTGCCGCGCGGAGTTCGTCCACGCGAAATGGTTTGGCGATGTAGTGATCCATTCCGGCTTCGAGGCATCGCTCACGATCTCCAGGCATGGCGTTCGCGGTCATGGCGATGATGAAGGGACGTTCTTCGGCGTCCCACTCGCGCCAGATGATCCGCGTGGCTTCGTAGCCATCCATGAAGGGCATCTGCACATCCATGAGGACGACGTCGTATCGGTTGCGCCTCAAAGCAACGAGCACTTCGATGCCATTCGCGACGATGTCACAGCGATAGCCGATACGATCGAGCATCATCGTCGCGACTTGTTGGCTGATGACGTAGTCCTCGGCGAGAAGGATCCGCAGAGGTACACGGTCGGACATTGGAGTCACGACGATCGTCGCGGTCTTTTCAGCTTGTCGTGGCGTGGTCTCGGACAACGCTTCGAATACGGCGTTGTACAACTGCGCAGGTTTGATGGGCTTGGTCACGATCGACATCGGCCCTTTGCGCATCTTGAGGACGCTGTGATCGGCGAGCGTCGCCAACAGAATCGTGGGCATCGTGGCGAACGTGACGTGAATTCGCTGCAATTCGCCGGTGACGTTAAACGCCACTTCTTCGGACAAATTCACATCGACCACGGCGAGTTCGTATGCCGAATCATGAGTCAAGCGCTCATATGCTTCGGACAAACTTCCTGCTTCCCCAGCAACCATGCCCCAGGCTTTGAACTGCTTGCGAAGAATGGAGCGGGTCGTCGCGTTGTCGTCGACGATGAGAACTCGCCGTCCGAGCAATCGCGGTTGCGCCACGCGAAGATGCGGTTGTGGTTCGGTCGCTACCGCTTGGCCCAAGAGACGCACGGTGAACGTCGAGCCCTTGTCGAGTTCACTGACCACATCGATCGTCGCATTCATCGCTTCGCACAAGCGCTTGCAAATGGCCAAGCCGAGGTGCGTTCCGCCAGACTTTTGCGTCGAAGCGGCGTCTGTCTGGCCAAACGGGTTGAACATGCGTTGCAACCGCTTGGGCGCAATGCCGATTCCAGTGTCCCGAATGGCAAACTCGATCTCGACAAGCCCGTGTTCACGGGCCCGGGTCGTTACGGTCAAGCAGACATCCCCAACCCGCGTGAACTTGATTGCGTTGGCCAACAAGTTCATCAGCACCTGACGCAATCGAGTTCCGTCACCCGTGATGCGTTGTGGCGTCTTGGGATCGAGCGAATAGGACAGCTCCAAACGCTTGTGATGGGCCTGAGGAGCAAGCACATCGAGCGTCTCTTCGACACATGCATGCAGATCGAAGGCTTGTTCTTCAACCTTGATCTCTCCCTGCTGCATCTTCGACAAATCGAACATGTCGTTGATGAGATTCAGGAGTGCGTCGGCGCTGATGCGAATGATGTCTGCATGTTGACGCTGTTCATTCGTGAGCTGTGTGTCCACGAGGAGCGTGGCAACACCCACGATCGCGCTGAGCGGTGTGCGCAGTTCATGGCTCATGTCAGCCAAGAACTGAATCTTTGACGATTCGACTGCGGAGACCTCGCGTTTGACTTCGTCGAGTTCACGCAATGCGCGTCGATAATCGACGACGAGTGCGATCTGATCGGCGACGGAAGACAACGCATCCCGCATTTCGTCAGTGAGCGGGTAAAACCAATGCGTGGTCATCACGCCAAGCAGACGTCGTTCGACAATGAGCGGATACGCTGCGAATGCGACGATTCCCTCGCGCATGACCCAATTGCGCTCCCCCACGAGCGGATCGTTCACGACTGAATCAACGACGTGCGGGCGCATGTCGCTCGCGATGCGCCCAACCCCGGGAGCACCCACGGGAACGAGGGCCATCGGTTCGTCCGGGACCGTCGCTGAGCCTGCCGTGGCTTGCAATTCGAGCGTTTCGTTTGTCGCATCGAGGGTCCAG
>DAOMZH010001569.1:0-1972 GCA_035437985.1 Polyangium sp. (in: bacteria)
CGAAGAAGACAAGAAAGCCGGGCAGGGCAAGTAAAAAAGTGATCAGCACGTAGGGACCTCGGGGGCTCGTACGTCTGAGGCTTGCCGTATGCGTTTCGTCCAGCCTCTGTCCACGTTATTTCGTTCCAAACCCCAGTTTGATACGTTGCCTCGCGTTTCGATATGGGCTATGCCACGTCGGATCTACCACGAGGCGCCATGAAGCTGTTGTGTTGGCCGAAGTGCCCTGCAATCGTTGCGGGTGCATTGTTTCTTGCTCCCATTTCGTTCGCCTCGTCCTTGTCGTGGGCGCAACCAGCTGCACCTGAGCCTCCGCCCGCGCCGGCACCTGCTCCCGTATTGGTGCCTCCGCAAATTCAAGGGACGCCAGAAGCTGCGTATCCTGCGGGTGGGCAAGGCGATGCTGAAGTGATCCTGGTAATCACGGTGCAAAAAGATGGCAGCGTGGGGCAAGTCGAGGTGGCCCAGGGAAAAGAGCCATTTGCTACGGCCGCCAAAGAAGCCGCGACAAAATTTCGCTTCACCCCGGGAACTCGCAATGGCGATCCGGTCGCCGCCAAAATTCGTTTTGCGGTGTCCTTTCATCAAACGCGCGTCGAAACGCCGGCCGCTGAAGAGCCGCCTGCGCCGGCGACAAACCCCGAGACGACTTCGGACAAATCGCCGAAAGCTCCAGTAAAAAAGCCGAAAGTCGAAGCTTTGACGGTGGATGTGCGGGGGGAAAAACTGGCGCCTTCGGTATCGACCTTGTCGCGCGCCGAAGTTCGACAAATTCCGGGAACGTTTGGGGATCCATTTCGCGCACTCGAAGTTTTACCGGGCGTATCGCCGATCATTTCGGGTTTGCCTTATTTTTATGTGCGCGGAGCACCTCCAGGCAATGTGGGGTATTATCTCGATGGCATTCGCGTGCCGTATTTGTTTCACGTCGGAGTTGGCCCGTCGGTCGTCAATCCCGCGATGGTCGAGCGGGTGAATTTGCATTCGGGAGGATATCCTTCGGCGTTTGGCCGGTATGCAGGGGCCATCGTCACGGCTGATACGACGTCGCCTCGGGTCGATTTTCACGGCGAAGGCACGATTCGTCTCTTCGATGCGGGCGGCATGATGGAGACGGGATTTGCGGGCGGGCGAGGAACGGCCATGATTGGTGGTCGTTATTCCTATACCGCGGCGCTCTTGTCGTTGCTCTCGCCGAATGTGGGCCTGGTGTATCGCGATTACCAAGCTCGGGTCACGTACGATCTCACGCCGCGCGATCGCATCAGCCTGGTCGCGTTTGGCGCTTATGATCTTTTGACTGACAACACGAACAACATCGAGACAATCGTGTTTGGGTCCGAGTTTTACCGGATCGATGCGCGGTATGAGCGGCAGCTTTCGAACAATGGCGTCTTGAAATGGGGCACGACGCTTGGTTACGATCAATCGCGTCTAGGTGAGCAGCGCAATGCGCAAGACAAACTTCTGGCAACGCGGGTTTTTCTGGTGCAACCATTGCATCCAAAATTGACGTTGCGCGCGGGGCTCGACGCCCAATTCGATCATTATACAGCGGACAAACGCCGCTGGGCGGATCCCGAAGATCCCGACACGATTGCGTACGACAATCTTTTCCCGCCGCGTGACGACACGGCCCTTGGCGCTTATGCGGACCTCGAATGGCAAATCGATCCACGGGTCAAAGTCACCCCGGGCGTTCGTTTTGACGTGTTCCGCTCGGCAGGAGCGTCGGCGACGAGCGTTTCCCCGCGGTTGCAAGTGACTTCGCAAGTTCACAAACGTATTCGCATTTTGCATGCGTTTGGCCTGGCCACCCAGCCACCGTCGTTCATCATTCCTTTGCCGGGTTTGTCGATTGGAAAGTTGCAAGGCGGTTTGCAGACGTCGGTGCAGGCGAGTGCGGGTGTGGAGGTCGAGTTCCCGCTGGGAATCACGGCCACCGTGACCGGCTTCGACAACGTCTTTCTCA
>DAOMZH010001570.1:0-1971 GCA_035437985.1 Polyangium sp. (in: bacteria)
CGCGCCACGCAAGCGGCACCGGCTTCGCGCAAAGGAGCTTCGTGTCCTCGTCGGGGTAGAGCCAGCTCTTTGCTTTGCCGGTGGGAATCGGGGGCAGAAACCCTTCGGGCAACGGGTTCGTCTTGATGATACGCAAAGGGAACAATGCCATTGCGCATATCCTATGCAATAGCTGCGCAATGTGACGACGTGTGGCAGGCGCACGGCCCGCGGGAATGCCAGCCATCACAAGATTCGCATGGTCAAGCGTGAACGCGTCGATCGGAATCTCACCAATGACAGGGTAGACGTGTTTCTCGAATCGCCCAGCGTCATCATCGGCCGTGCTCTTATTTTTGATATGGTCCGGGAATTGTTTGTGCAATTCGCCATTGGTCCATCGCGTACCAAGTGGCCGAATCGTGGGGATTGGATCCGGGTCCTTCGGCACACCCGCGAGTTTCCCCGAAATGATCAGGTCCACCGTCCGTACTACCTCGTCTAACGCTCGGCCTTCCGCTGACGCTGCGCGGTCGACGATTTCTTCGACAAGGTCCTCGCGTCCCGCATCGCGCAATCGTCGAGCGAGCCCAGCGAGTAATTCCATTCGCTCTTGCGCGGCCTGCTCGTTCTTGCACGTCGGCAAAGGAAAACTGCGCCGCTTGGGTTTTCCCAGCGGTGTTTTCCCAAGCGTGAGCTGAATGTAAAAAATGCCGGAATTTGGAGGATTTTGATAAAGGGTTCCGGTGGCGCGACGAGGCATGGCGTTTGGCGGAATCGTCTGGCGCAGAGCCGTGAGTTTGTCAAGTTGCATGCGCTATTCTTTGATCCCCAACGCCTCGTCCAATCTCCGAAAGTCTCCAAGCCGCAATTCAGCCACAGTTCGCGCCGCTCGCCGATACCGATTGATCATCACGCTCGATCGGTGTCCCGTTCTATCTTGCACCCACGCATCGTTTTTCCCATTTGCCAACGCAACCGTAATAAACGTCGCCCGCGTGTCGTGCAGCCGCACCTGTTGTCGCGTCTCCGATCGCTCGAACAAGACTTCGCGCGTAATGCCCGCCGCTCGTAAATGGTTGCGATATCGCTCCGCCGCTTTCCCTTCATCCATCGGTTTGCCCTCCTCGTCGACGAAGACAAGCGTATTCCCGTCCATGCGCTCTCCCCGTCTCTTGCGCATTGTCAGCAAAGCACGCAATGCTTCGGGAACGCCAGACGATAACGCCCACGCACGCGGATCGTTCGTCTTGTTTTCATCGAGGGTCACACCACCGCGCGGGAGATCCAGATCCGACAAAGTCACTTGTGCTGCTTCAGAACTACGCATTCCTTCGCGATGCAAAAACCCGTAATAGATGCGCCATTCAAAGGGAACGTTCGGACTTGCAAGAAGCTGCGCATCCTCGTCAGGATAAATCCATCCCTTGGCTTTACCCGGACCAACCTTGGGAAGGAATCCGACTGGTAATGGGCTTGACCGAATTATACGTAGAGGAAAAACCGACATACGACACATGCGGTACAGCAATTGGGCAACGTGCCGTCGCGTGGCCGCCGCCCGATCAGCCGGAACACCCCGCATGACTTCTTCGGCATCATCGAGCGTGAATTGGTCCATCGGTATTTCCCCGACAACCGGAAAAACGTACCGCTTGAGCCGCTCCAAGTCTTCACCAGCGGAACGCTTGCGTCGGATATGGTCAGGGTATAGCCGCGACAATTCGCCGGACGTCCACCGTTTTCCAAGCTCTCGAATCGTGGGCATATTGGCGTTTCGCTTCGGGATCACTTTCCCCGCCACAATGAGATCGACCGCGCGGCGCACATCGTCCAGCTCCCTGCCCGTCCGCTGTGACGCAATATCGAGCAACTCGACGACGATATCTTCACGCCCAGCATTTCGCAATTTGGTCGCGAATTCCGCGAGCATCGTTGCCCGCTTTTCGGCTGCGTCGCAATCAATGCCCTCCGACAAAACGAAACTCCGGC
>DAOMZH010001571.1:0-1970 GCA_035437985.1 Polyangium sp. (in: bacteria)
GTGCGGTGGTGGCGGTGGATGTAGCTGATTCTGGGGCTTTCCCGTATCATGCGGCAGGCGAGCGAGGGGTACTGATTGAAAACATGGCATTAAGACTTGATGCGGATCGCTGGATGCAGTAGACGCGACGTCGATGTCGTTTCATCCCAATCTTCCCGAGGCGGCGACGCGCCATCTGCAGGCAGCTGATCTGTTGTGCATCGCGCCCGGACATCGCCGGGACGTCGCGGGCTATCTTTACGGGATTGCGGCGGAATGCGCGATCAAGCAGATGCTCGTCCCCCTCAAAATCGAAGATAAGTACGACAAGGATGCGATGTATTATGCGCATTTCCCTGAGCTTCGAACCCTGCTTCGGGATGCGCTCGAGAGGCGCCGCCGAACGTCCGACCCGCTGTTTCGCTTTGTTTTCAACGATTCATTCATGAACAACTGGCATATTTCGATGCGTTATGCTGATGCGCGGCAGGTCCGAGGGGAATGGCTAACGGCGTGGCAGACACAAGCCAAAGATGCAGTTGGAGCCATGGAGGCACACCTGTGAAAATCATTCGTTTCGATGACAGTCTTCCCGTTATGGTCAGCGTTCTCCGAGCAACTCTTGGTGATGACGCGGTCATTGCAGGCACCATTCTTCGCGACGCTGTGGGATGTTTGGCGTTTTTTGCCAATGAGCCGCTCGATGAAGAGCAGAAGAGTGCTTTGTCGGCAGATTTGCGCGAAGCGCTCGGGGCCTACGCGCGCCCTGATCGCGTGGTCGCAGGCGCGGGGGATTATGGCGCAAACGCCGTAAAAAACGAGCCATCCGCGCTTTATGTCGAGGCGAGTGGCTTGCGCGTGCGCCTGGTCGACAGGCGCATTGTGGGAGCGGACTGGCTACATGCTCCCGAACCTCCGCCGATCAAGCTCCCGCCCCGTATTGTTTTTGGAAGTCTCAAGGGTGGAGTCGGGCGTTCGACGGCGCTCGTGATCGTGGCAAAACACATGGCTTCGCGGCATGGTCTTCGCGTTTTGGCGATCGACCTCGACATGGAAGCGCCCGGCCTTGGCGCGTTTCTTCTTTCGGAAAAAACGGTACCTGAATTCGGCATTATCGATGCGCTCGTGGAAAATGGTTTGACGGGGCTCGACGCTCCCTTTTATGCAGACCTGGTGGGAGCATCCGACCTGGCTGGAGCGGAAACCAAAGGACGTATCCATGTTGTGCCGGCTTTTGGCCAGCGAAGTCTACAAAATCCTGCCGATATACTCGCCAAGATTGCTCGGGCCTACGCGGAAGATATTCGACCAGACGGAACGGTCGTGACGCTGCTCGGCCAGGTGCGCGCGCTCGTCGATTATTTTGCGGATACTGGTAATTACGACGCAATCTTGGTCGACGCCCGAGCCGGCTTGCACGAGAGCACTGCATCGTCAATCCTCGGCCTCGGTGCCGAGATACTCTTATTTGGGTTGAACGAATCTCAAACGTTTCAAGGTTACAAGGCGTTGCTCGCGCACCTTGCTCGCTTCCGTTCTAACCCGAATGAAATGCCAGAATGGCTCACTCGTTTGACCATGGTTCACGGGAAAGCTTCAGCCGATGAAAATGAGCGCGCCCAATTCGTTGAAGCATGTAATGGATTGTTCGCTGAGAGTGGCCTTTCGGCGACGCAACTCAAACCGCTTCATGAAGTCCAGTTACCTGCTGGGCCGTTTGATGCGGTCCCATGGGACGACGACCAATCTGACGAGGACGTTCTGCCGTCGACGTTCGCGATTCCTGAGCCATTGGCAATCCTGAACGATAGCCGTTTTCAAGGATTCGATCCATTGAAAAAGCGGGATCAATTGTCCGAAAACCTGTATCAAGCGACGTTCAGTCAGCTTATTGATTGGGTAGATCGTCTCGTCGAGGGGACGTTTTCTACGGTCGCACAGGGGGAGAATTGATGCTTACGCCCGGGGATTATCGAGCCATTCGTGAAACA
>DAOMZH010001572.1:0-1969 GCA_035437985.1 Polyangium sp. (in: bacteria)
TTTTCGCCGCGCTACACGCCATGCACTTGTTGTCGCATCGTTGGTCGCAACAAAAGCCGTCGACGCAATTTCCGGTCGGACATTGCGGACCCGAGGTGCAAGCTGTCGCTGGCGAGCCGGCAATGAGGGCCTCCGGAAGATCCCACGTCGGATCGTGAATCGTATCTGCTGACGTCTCCACGACGTCGTCACCTACCGCATCAGGTACGCCTCCGGTGCCTCCCGCACCCGCAGAATTATCCGCAGAGCACCCCGAACCGGATGCCAATACCACCGTGACAAACACGAGCATCGCCCATGGGGCGAGCCACCTTGATCTTGAACGCATAGGCCGTTCCCCTTCTTCCGAGTCGTTTTCCACTAAACGAAAAACGAAAGACACTTCGTTGTCAACGTAGAGAAAATCATTCATGGGATCGACACTGCGGAAAAGATGCTGGGAGCAAAACGCAATGCAAAGGAGAATTCAAGCTTGGCTGCAACTTGGCAAGTTTGGATCGCGGCTGCCAGATGCGGACAAGCGCAGACGACCGCCACTGTCTTCACCCAACCTGGATGGCGCCGCGCTCCGGATGAAAACGGTAAAATCTCTGCCCGCGTACCGAGTATTTCCACTCCAAAATGGTGCGGGCGTATTTCGACCCGAAGTCGCTATGGTTATGCCTATCGACGCGAGCCAGTTCGGGATCGTGAGAGATGATCGAACCATCGAGCCCGAGTCGAAAACCGCCTTTGTCGCTGATAGCGATGAGACAATGCAGGTTTGGGTCATAATATAGGTCGCCATGCACCTCGCCATGACCATTCAAACCAAAGGCCGAACACGGAAGTTTACGAAACGCCTCGATAATTCGACGACGGTGGCCTTGGTGAGCATCTGAAAGGCGATAAAACCAGAGTGGCAGATACTCGTTATGAGCTCGGTCGTCATCCTCGCCGAGGTCATCGACGATCGCGACGAATGTATCGTCGTCGATAAACGTGCACGGACGGTCCCAATTGTAGCCTCCACCAAATTCCGTCGATGCCCCGCCAGGATCGAAGGTGCGTAGAAAGTCCTTGAAATCGTAGGCGATGAGGTTATCGACCGGACTCCACATCCACCCATTGGAAAGAAAACTCTTGGAATTCGGGGATACGTGCAGTCGGCTATGGAAAAAATCGAGATAGTTTTCGCTTTCGTCGATCGAGGGACTCGTGATGACCCCGTCAGCGTCGCGTTGTTCCGGCGTGAAACGATACGATACGCGTCGCTCGGTCAAACAGCGACCGGTTTCGAGGTCCATGACGTCGAGGCGATTCCATTGCGTTTGGTGAAGGAGCAAGCAGGCCCCTTCGTGCTCGATGAAGGCATGGGAATAACTCGAAACGTCGGCGTGATAATCTTCTCGCTGGATTTCGCGAATCGAGCCGTTGCGAAGATCGACCACCGACCCATGCAGCCCAAAACGCTCGACGACGCACGCGTAAGGTTCGTGCAGGGTCATTTCAATGGGTTTGTCGAATGCGTCAATTGAGGAAAGCTTCGCAATAGGTCGAATCTCGGTGCCTGCGGCATTGGACAAAAAAAGCGCTCCAGTGTCGTCAAAAAGCAGATATTGATCGGCGTGTTTTGCCGAGGCTTCGATTGCCAAAATAGCCATGGTTCGAGATTACCCTTCGTGCATGA
This sequence comes from Polyangium sp. (in: bacteria), assembly GCA_035437985.1. Taxonomy (GTDB): domain Bacteria; phylum Myxococcota_A; class Polyangia; order Polyangiales; family Polyangiaceae; genus Polyangium. The sequence goes on from DAOMZH010001572.1 coordinate 1,670, forward strand.
ATCGGACGACCATGGTACCACGATTACGGGCGATGGTGCAACGCCGTGACTTCAGGTCGATGCTTCCTCGTACAGTGTTCAGCAGGTCTTCACAGCGGATCGCGATAACCCGAGGAGCGGTTTGATTTGGCGGCAGGGACCCCGCTGTTCGAGCCCACGGAGCGGTCGAGTTATGGGGGTCGGGGGCCATAAGCGCTAAGATAAGCGCAAACGACGACAATTTGCGGCCACGAGTGGGATTAAAATCCTGGCCATTGATCTCATTTTTCCGGCCTGTTTTCCGGGCCAAGATGAGCCGCC
>DAOMZH010001573.1:0-1964 GCA_035437985.1 Polyangium sp. (in: bacteria)
GTCACAGAACCGTTCTTCGGCCCCGCTCACGTAAAATCCGCAAAACGCTTCCGCAATAGGCGCAATGGTCATGGCGGAGAGCATAACGGGAACAGCGAAGACGAGTCGGCGAAGGTGCATGTTTGTCCGTCCTTGTAGAGGCACGATACGCGGGACGGCGAGGCAGTTCAAGACGGGCGTGCCGACGTGGTTGACGGGCATCATTTTGGGGTGGGGTGACACGGAGCGGCGGATCTGCGGCTATCAGCACCGTCGCTGGTGGGGACGAGGCTCTTCGTCGGCGGGCGATTGTCGTTGTTGACGGCGTGGCACACGTTGCGGTATGACCGCATCATGCCTGCGGGAAAGAGCCGTGACAACGACACGCTGCTGGCGGAGGCATGCCGTATCCTGGGCCTGGTAGATGGCTGTTTGCTACCCGCCAGCGCCGCTCCTACCGAAAAAAGCGCCACACAATGGATGGACAAAGGCGACTGGCTCGCCCTGGCAAACGAGGTACGCGCTCGAGATGTATTTTTCGTTGACAACGAGCCGGTCGTGGTGCTGGCCGAGCTGCCGGACGGTGATGACGAAGGGAAATTCTTCAACCGCATCTGGAGTATGGCGCGGCCGCAAATCCTCTTTTTGGCGCGCGAGGGGGAGCTGGCTGTCTACCAACTTGGGGCTGCTCCGGTAAAAGGGGACGAGCCGGTCAACAGCGGCAATCGATTGCTTGGATTAGCGAGCAATGTGTCGGAAATCGCCACGAAGCTCGCGAGGTTCCGGCGCGAGAGCATCGAGTCGGGTCAGGTGTACGGAGACCCCCGTTTTGGCAACGGAGCAGAGCGTGCGGATCGTGCCCTGGTACATGACCTCAAGAGCGTCTGCAACAGCCTAACCGAGGGCGAATCGGGGCTCGATCCGTCAATCGCTCACGCACTGATAGGCCGCGCATTATTCGTCCGCTATCTCGAGGATCGCGACATCCTCGTTCCAGACTATTTTGCGTCTGTGGCACGGACGAGCCCCGAATGGCAAGCGCTTCTCGAGCGGAAGCCAAGAGAATTCTTTGCGGAGCCCAGATTCGCAGAGGTGCTGTTTTTCCGCGTGCTCCGGGACAAAGCCTTTACCTACGCGCTTTTTCGCAAGCTCGCCCGTGACTTCAACGGGGATACGTTTCCAGTTACCGACAAAGAGTGGAACGACGTGCAACCTCACCACCTTGGGCTGCTGCGCGCGCTGCTCATGGGCGATGATGTCGCCGAAAAGGGGCAGCGACGATTGTTCCTTTTTGCGTATCGGTTCGATATCATCCCGATCGAACTCATTAGCAGCATTTACGAGAATTTTTATGCTGCGCAGCGCGGAAAAGGCAAGACGCAGTCTTCCTATTACACCCCGCCAGCACTCGTCGATTTCCTTCTCTCGCGCGCACTTACAACCGAAGTGCTCGACAAGCGTCCGCGTGTTGTCGATCCGGCCTGCGGCTCGGGCATTTTCTTGGTCGAAACGTTCCGTAGAATGGTGCGCCACCGGGTTGCAAAACAGCGAAAGCGGCTTTCACAAAGGGAGCTGCGAGTCATCCTTCGGGATCAGCTCCGTGGCGTTGACCTGAATCCCGAAGCCGTCCCTGTCGCTGCTTTCAGCCTCTACCTCGCCTATCTCCATTATCAGAAACCGCGTGAGATCGACGAAAGTCGACGGCTGCCCAACCTTCGTTGGGATCCCAAGAGAAAAGATCGCGATCCAGAGCAGCACTTCGATATTCTTTTTTCAGGAAATGCATTCAACGCGATTGCCCATGAGGATCCCGTGGTGCAGGAGCATTTCGGTCCCGGCTCCGCCGATGTCGTCGTTGGCAATCCGCCGTGGGGCAAAGTCAAGCTCGACGATACATTGGGACGGCGGGCCCTCGCGCAAACGATGACCTGGTGCGAGGCGAAACCGGAACGGATCATTGGCGACAAGGAGCTTTCACAAGCATT
>DAOMZH010001574.1:0-1964 GCA_035437985.1 Polyangium sp. (in: bacteria)
GACTTGGATTGGGTTGGTAGTCCGAGTAAGTCCCTCCGTGAGCATCCGGTCACGGCGCGTCTCGACCTGATCATCGCCGGATTTTGTAGCGGCAGGGAGCTGCGGTGGAAACGCAGTCATTCGTGGAACCTCACATCGGAATACTCCGCACCATCGCACGTCAGCGTCATGTCGATGAACGATTCGGCCGCGCGGGTGGCCCCTGAGAAGCATACTACCCAACACGGCAACTTCCCGCGAACGAACACAAGCGCACCGATGTCACATGGCTCCCTGAAGTGCAAGAAAAATTTCCAAGTAAGCCCTAGCCCTATGTTTTGCAATTCAAAAACAAGGCATCCCCGTCGTTGAGCCGGATGTCGTCATGCCGCAGCGCCATAGTCGATACGAGCGCCAGTAGCCCGTCCCTCAATTTTTTCGGTTTGAAAATATCGCGCCCTCACACCCAATTCGTCCAACTTCGCAAGAGGGAATGTTCCGGTCCAACCAACATGGACGGCGTGTTGCCGTTCCTTACGCGCACGCACTCGCACAAGCATACAGCGCCAAGCGGAACCATGTACGTACGCATCCCGCCTGCGTCGACGAGCATGCCGCAGCCAATCGTGCGTTGGACCGCATAACTGGTTGACTTCCATGACGAACCGCAGCTACGGTGGCCGCCCAATCACAGGAGGGGACACATGGAGCAATCGAAGACCGAAGCCCAAGCGCAAAACAACGGTGAATCTGCGACGCAAAAGCGCTCCCCACTCATTTACGCCGTCCCGGCCATGTTGGCGGTAGCCGCTGGCGCCTACGTCATGCTGCGACCTCCAAGTCCGGGCTCGTTTTGCTCAGCGGCCACCGGTTGCTACGAAGTGGACTTCGGCTCCGGCCAGAGCGACGGAACGATTGCATTTTATCTCCCAGGCGGAGCGCGCTCGCGCGTATTCCCGCTCGTGCGCGAATCGTCGGGCGTCTACACCACAACGTTCATCGGCAACGAACGCATTCGCCTCGTCCTTCAAGATCGGGACCATCTCGTTCGTGACGATAATGCGGTCTACGCGCGCACGCCGCTGGATCAGGTGCAAAGGCACCTCGATGCCGTGCTGGATACCGCTCGAGAAAAACGTGAAGTGGAAAAGGCAGAGGCTGGCGCCGAGCTCGCGCGAAGAATAGCCGAAGAACAAATGAAAGCCCAGCAGGCAAAAATCGACAGCCTACTCAGCCAACTCACGAGCGCACAAGACGAAGAAACACGAAGCAAAATCGCGAAACAGCTCGAAGAGGAGAAAGGCAAACAGATGAAAATGGTAAAGCCTCCGGCCTCAAAGGAGCCTCAAAAGCCATGCAACTGCGCGCCGAATGATCCGCTGTGCTCGTGCCTCTGATTCGGGAATTGCCGCCGATCAACGTCGCGTCACAATATCAAGCAATCGATTCCGAACCGATTCGAAGTCAGCCGTCAGCAGATCCCCCGTCCCCAATAACGGTTCGTGAGGAGTCGACTCGACAAACTCGCCGCCCCTCGTCACGTACAAGCCACGCTGATCCACGACCAGGCAAACGTCGTGCTCCACGGTCGAGAATTCTTCACCTCGATGGGCCCCGCGCGTTGGCACGAATCGATCAATTCCCAGATATTGCCGAATTTGCCCCGGCAAATCGTCCTCGGCAAATATGTTCAATTTGGCTTCCACAGGAATCCAAAGCCCGCCCATTCGCATGAAATAATCTGCCGCACCAGTCAGCTTCCGAGACCGAAAACAGTTACATTCTTCGAGTAACGAAGTACGAGAATCCTTCAATTCCCGCAGCAAATAATCGAAGTAGTTCGCTCGCGCTTGTTCTTCCAATCGAAAACGTCCACATCCGCGAATTGCGGCTTCCTTCCAATTTGCATTCGAGACTTTGCCAATGATTCTATCCGCAAAGGATGCGTTTTCAAGATAATCGGGCAATGGGCATGACTTCGCGAG
>DAOMZH010001575.1:0-1948 GCA_035437985.1 Polyangium sp. (in: bacteria)
CGAAAATGGCCCGAGGTCATGCGTTGCCTGGAGCCCAAATACATCGATGCGCTGATCCGGTGGGGGCGCGCAGAGGTCGGGCCGAAAGACCCAAGCTACGAATACGTCACCATCCCCGACGACGTCCGCGCTGCGTGGCACCAGGCGTGGCGCAACTAGGATCTGGCGCACGTGACCCGACTTGACCTTGCCGCGCGCCATAGGAGCGAAATCGATGCGCTCAAACAACCCAACACGCACGACCGAAAAGCCCGCGGCACTCAACGATCAGTCGTCGACGAGGCAGTCGTCCCACTTATACGTGCAGCTACAGATTCCAAAATGGCGTGCATTGCCATTATCTGAAACCTTTGGGAATACCATACTGCGTATATGAAGGTGGAAAATGAGCACCGACGATCAGGATCGAGGACGGTTGATTGTCCAAGCCATTTCAGAGGGAATCAATTCTTTGGCGAATTTGCGAGAAGTCGCCAAAGCACATGGATCGCCTCCTCCAGAATGCCTAGCAGAACTCGACGACATGGAACGCGCCTTCCAGGGAGTCCGTGAGGGTATTCGTGAGGGAAAGGTCGAGACAGACCTCGTTGTGGACGACAGCCTCATGGCGGATGTTCGTGGTGTTCGTGGACTGGTGGCGGATTGGTTGGACGCCGGCAAATGTCCATCCAATCTTGTGTCGCAGATCGAGGGGCTCGTTGTGCGTCTCGGGCTTCCAATAGCGTACCTTGATTCCGTATCGGAGCCTCACCAATCCCACCACCCCCGCACGTGAAATCCCAACGCCCCTCCCGGCACCTCATTGCAAAATCCACCTCCCAATCGACGCCCCTCCCGTCATCTCGTTGCTAAATTCACCTCCCAATCGACGCTACCCCCGCCATCCCCTTACAAAATCCACCTCCCAATCGACCATATACCCGTCGATTCGGACGATGTTCCTCATGCATATTGACGTATTCCCTACCGATGAAGTAATCTCACCACCAATTCCACATGTGAGCATCGGGAGGCATCCATGAGCGACAAGAAAAAGAAGCAAAACAAGGACAAGAAAAAGAAGCAAACGTCGGACCTCACGCCGGCTGAAATCATTGCCGCTGCAAAAAATGCGGCATTCAAGGACGAAACACCGGCCATTGCTTTTGCACATTTTCGGCCGCTCGCGGAATCCGTGCCCACCGAGAATCTCGTCATCTTCACGGGTCAACCCCTGCTCATGCGCGCCAATATTCGCACAGCTTTGCAAGCGCTCGAACCCCATTTGGAAAAAGCAGTGAATGCTCTGCGCACGCCGTCATTGCAGGAAATATTCGAATTGCCCTCCCTCGCCATGGCCCTCGAATTCGCCGTCGGACGCGTGCCGGTGGCGAAATTGAGCAATGGCGAAATCGAGCGGTTGTTGTCTGAAGGTGCTCCATGGCGCGAGCTGATGCTCAGCTATTTGGAAATTGTCTCGCATCCATTGATTGGGCTTTTGCCGCGTGAACGAGTCGCCGCAGTACGCGCCGGTCGAGGCAAATTGGATCAAGCCCAAGACTTCGTTGCTTTGCCGGGACTTTTTGCCGAATTCGCCTCTCCATTGGCCAATAAACACCCATTCCCAGCGGAAAAACTCGACCTCTTGGCAACGCTGGGCGGTGCATTGGTGCAAAACGTGAAACCGGGCAATACCCCGACCACAGTTGCCAAACGTTCGATTGAATCCATTCTTCGCGATCAATTCGCCCAGTTGGTCGTCGAACGATACGACCAACTTTTGGTCATGGCCGCGCTCGCCCTGGGAAAACGCAAGGCTGATGAGTTATTGCCAGCATTACGCGCTGCAGTGCCGCGACATGCGCCTCCCGCAGAGGGTGTTGAAGAGGCAAATCAGGCTTGAACCCTCGCTTCGCGCGCTAACAAGCGCGCTACGCGAGTTTTTTGTCACGATGGGGGGCTCGCCGTC
>DAOMZH010001576.1:0-1947 GCA_035437985.1 Polyangium sp. (in: bacteria)
CATCGTCTCGAGACGATATGGTTTTACCAAGTCCGATACACGTTTCTCCTTGCCAATGCGCACGAGCAAGACTTGATCACCTTTTCGTTCCGGGTCTTTCAACCGCTCGATCACGTTGTCGACCGCCACGTGCGTCGATGCACAAAGCAGCACCCGCCGACCCCGGGCAGCGTATTGCAAAATGAGTTCCACGATTGCGGTCGTTTTCCCGGATCCGGGTGGTCCCTCGAGCACCATGAAATCCCGAGTCGTCATGGCTCGCTCGACGAATTCACGCTGTTGGAGTGTTCCAGGGCGATTTTCATTTCGCAGTTCTCGCCAAATAAATCGCTCGCCCAGCGGCTTTGGTATGGGCCACGCAAATGGGTTCAGGTCCTCCAACAAACGAATCAATGGTCGATGTTCCGCCAAGGGTTGGTCTTCAAGGGCTCGAATGGCACTCATCTGGCAGCGAATTGGGTAGGTATTCGGTTGTACGCATATCTCTCGCGTTTTTGGCAAACGATCGAGCTTCAATGCCAAGCACTCCCGATCGCTGTCCTGAATGCGGATGGATCGTTCACGGGGATAACGATCTTTGCGCGCATCGATCTTTGGATCCACTTCATAAACGGATTTCGTATCCTCGTCGAAAAACGCTTCGAGGATTTTCTCGCCGTCGTCATCATCCGGATCTTCGAGTTCGATCCACACGCCGTCGGAACCAAGTGATTTTTGCAGCGCCTCTATATTCTCACCGAATAAAGTGATTTGCACCGGCAATGCGTTTTCCTGGCCCGTTGCGCGAAGCTCGAATACGACATTGCGTTGCGGCGAAGCATCGAATACGACAATGCTGCGTTCTGAATGGGTCGCCAGGACCGTTATGACCGCACCAGCGCCTGTAATTGTGAGGTCATTGTGCTCGAGAAGGCGCGAAAGCGCATTTTGCCAAGCACGAACGTTGCGTGTCCCTCGCGGCGGTTCAAGCAACGCGGGAAACCCGAGAAGTTTCCAACCCAGCTCGGGACGCGTATTCTCAAGGTGAGTCTTCGCGCGTTCGAGGAACTGGTAAAACGATTGCAAGTATCGATAGACAGCCCGCTGCACCGCCGCTGGTTGGGCGATTCCAAGGTTTTGGAAGTAGAGTTCCGCCATGGCAATTTCCTCGAACGTCTGGACAGCACAACGCATGCCACACTTTGCAACACGAAAACCCGCTCCGAGGCGCCAGCATGCGTAGCATCGTCCGAAGCGGGATGGAAGAATTTTTCTGGTTACTCGCAAGTTTCTTCCGGGTGGCGCGCTGCGGTTCATGGGTTTGCCCGAACTTTGGGTTTGCGCCTCAAGACGCGAGATGCATCGAATCTTCGATAACAAGTCACGAGGCTTCCGTCGTCACCCAGAATGAAGATCCAGCCGCGAGCGCGGTGCGCGATGTTCGTTTCGCGAAGTTCCGGTGGCAAGCGACGTGCAAGCACGACGAGGTGTGTTGCTCCGGTGGCTTGAAATTCGCAGCCGTAATCCAAAACGAAATCGCGCACGTCGGCGCGAAGACCGCGTTGTGCAGCGCGATCGCGGAAGTGGCACCGTTCCCGTACCGGCGAAGACATGGTGGTATTCGGCATGGACGTCATAGAATGCATCCTGCGTGCCGAGACGCACGATGACGGCAATTGCCGCTGATTTGGCGAATATGATCAATGCGTCATCGTACGCGATTTGGCACTGAGTCGCAGAATAGATCAATGAGGTCGGAAGAATTTTTCTGGATCGAGTCGGCGTAATCTTGGTGGCTCGATGGGTGATCGCGATCAGCCACCTACGCGGTGGGAGCTGATCGCGATCAGGTCGGGGTTCCGCACGCGGCCGCTTGCGAACAGAACGACCCTGGTCTACGCTGGCGTCCGGCGCGTTGCGTGTCAACTCGCCAAGTCTCGGCCACCAAACACGGTATCACTCACATGT
>DAOMZH010001577.1:0-1946 GCA_035437985.1 Polyangium sp. (in: bacteria)
AAGAGCGCGTGACGTTTGTCTCGGTGGAACGATTGAGTGATGCGCGAGCGGTGCTCGATGCAATCGGTCGGCAATTCGTGGCGGGGTATTCGGTAGCAATGGCGGAGGCTGGTGGAGGTGACGCGCTTCTCCCGGTGAAGAACGCGTTGCTCAAGCGACAAACGTTGCTTGTGATTGACAACTTCGAGTCGCTCATTGCATTGGCTGGGTCGGATCCGACGAACGAGGAAGCTGTTCGCGAGATCGTGAATTTGGTTCACGAATTGGCAAACGTTGGGGAAACGTGGCTCATCACCACGAGCCGCGAGACGTTGCAGACGCCATTAGATGGAAACGAATTACGTCTGGGGGCGCTCGATTGGCGCGAGGCACGCGAGCTACTCGTAAACGTGCTTCGAGATAAGGGGATCGAGCCGGCTCACGAGGGCAAACCCGCGGAGGAAATGGAGGAAGTGCTCACGAGCTTAATCGAGGCCGTCGGCAGGCATGCGCGGAGCCTGGTGTTGCTTGGGCCGAACATTGCGGGAAAAGGCATTGAAGCGACGCGAGATGCGATTCGGCAGGAAATGGTTGCGCTGGAAAAACAGTTTCCAGAGGACCGCGAGCGATCGCTGCTAGCGAGTGTGCGGATATCACTGTCGAGGCTGGATGAGGCGACGAGGAAGAAGATTGCTCCGTTGTGTGTATTTCGGCAAGCGGCACGTATTGAAGCAATGGCGCACGTGCTCGAAATCAAAGCAGAAGACGCGCGCGAAATGTGTGATAAACTTGTCGCTTTGGGTTTGGCGGACATGAATGTATCGGATCTGTTGCCAGACCCAGCTTTGCGAGAAGTGTTGGCGCTCGACTTGGATGCGGCGATGCGGGAACGGGCAGAAAAACGATGGCGGGAGGTTATGCAAGCATTAGCTGCGTACTTGTATCCGAAGCAATTCCAGGACGCACATATTGCGCTGCATGGGGCGAGAGTCGCATTGATCGATTTGCTGGATGCGCTAGACGCCACCATCGGCGAGGTCCACGTGGGTGCCGTTTCGGCGGATACGGCGATGGAGTTTGCGATCACCCTTGAATCTTTGGTTTCGTTCATCGGGCAGCCCCGGGCGCTCGCGCGGGTACGTACTGTCCGCAAGATGTTGACCGAATTGTTACCCGAGTGGAGCCATGCCCGATTTAATGCCGAGTCGGAGGAAGTGGAGCGATGCTTCGAGGTGGGCGACATCCAAGCGGCGTTAGAAATGGCATTGCACATACATCAACAAGCCGAGGCTGCCGGAGATGCATATCCCGAAGCCGCATATGATCGAGCGATTGCATCGTTAAGGCTTGGCCGCGGGCTGCAGAAGGTAGGGCGTTCAAAACAGGCGCTGGGTGTGCTTGACGAAGCCCTCAAGCGGTTGAACGCGCTCGCCGATGGGGGTAACACGGATGCAGCTCGGATGGTGCCTGCCGCCCTCATTAAGCAAGGTGACGCACTATGCGACCTGCGCCAATTTGACGCGGCGGCGGACAAATACGAGCAAGTAATCCAGCGTGTCGCACAGCTTGGGGCAGTGCACAGTGCCGCCGTTGTACGCGGGCAACTGGGTATGGTGCGATTGCAACAGCATCGTTTCGTAGAAGCCCTGGAGGCATATCAACAGGCACGACAAGACTTCGAAATGCTTGGCGAACGTGCCAGTGTGGCGAAAACGTGGCACCAAATCGGCATGGTCCACATTGAAGCGGGCCAATTCCAGGCGGCCGAGCACGCGTACAAGGAGTCGCTTCGCCTGGAAGTGTCGCTGGGCAACCGCGCGGGAGAAGCTAGCGCGTTGGGGCAACTGGGCACCTTATACCAATTGCAGGACCGGTTCGAACATGCGGTCCCTCTCCATCAACAAGCCATTGCGCTGTACCAGGAGTTGAGAAATGCGGCGAAGGTGTCGCTCTGGCAAAGCAACCTC
>DAOMZH010001578.1:0-1943 GCA_035437985.1 Polyangium sp. (in: bacteria)
CGAAGTTGGTGGATGGTCATGTCGCGCTGATGGATGACAAAGGCGTAGCGCTTGGTTGGGTGATGGCGCCCGAGGCGTACGGTGCGGAAGGACGAACCGTCGACTTGCGTTTGGATGTGGAAGGTCAACGCATCGAGTTGTTTGCCGATGCGCAGGGCGAAGAGGTGTTGATTGACCCAGGTTGGGTCGCTGTTGCACCAACGGCCGCGGGGCGTGCGGGAGCGTCGGTCGTGACGCTGCAGAGTGGCAACGTGCTCTTTGCGCATGGTCTTTTGGCGGGCAACATGATCACCACCGGCACGCAGATTTACAATCCCGGGACGAACATATGGGCCGCCGGCGGTAATGCAGTTGTCCCACGGTATACCCAGGCGGAATGTGTGCTGACGTCGGGTCGGGTGTTGATTTCTGGTGGCGTTACGACCACGGGCGTCGTGGCGACAGCCGAAGTCAGCAATGCGACCGCGAGCACGTGGACGGCGACTGGGTCGATGATGGGGATTCGTCGGCTCCATAGCCAGGTGGCCTTGACAAACGACCGCGCGCTCGCGATCGGCGGGTATGATGGGACCAATATGCTTGCCACGGCGCAAGTTTTTAATGGGGCGACCAACACGTGGGCGGCGGCGCCGAACATGGTCGCAGCGCGTGGTGTGGCAACCGCAGTGGCCTTGGCGAACGGCAAGGTGCTCGTGGCGGGCGGTTTGACGGGAACGAACGGCAGTTTCATGATTGTCCCGACGGCCGAGCTTTACGATCCGGCGACGAATACGTGGAGTGCGGCGGGGACGCTGGCGACACCGCGGTATTATGCAACGATGCGCCTGTTGCCCAATGGCCTGGTCATGTTGGCGGGCGGGTCGGGTCCGGCGGGTCCGACGAATGCGGCCGAGGTATACGATCCGGCGACCAATAGCTGGATTGGCGTGGTTCCGCGTGGAACCGCCGCGCTCAACTTGAACAGCATCGTGCTCGGAACGGGGCGCTTCTTGGCATTTGGTGGCGAAGATGCGGCGACCGTTTATGCCACCTCCGACCTTTACAATCCGATGACGGGCCAATGGGCTTCGGCTGGCAACATGAATTCGGTCCGCTCGGAGATCGGCGTGGCCTTGTTGCAGGGTGGTGATGCACTCGTCGTCAATGGAGCGACGGACATCAACGCCACGGTGATGACGGCGACGGTGGATCGGTACCAGGCGGCGCTGGTCTCAAGCGGCGGCGCGTGCACCGCGGCCGCGCAGTGTCAAAGCGGATTCTGCGTCGACGGCGTGTGTTGTACCGTGGCGGCGTGTGCGGCCTCGGATGCGTGCCATAGCGCGGGCACATGTCAAGCGGGCACCGGCACGTGCTCCAACCCGAACCAACCCAATGGCACGGTGTGTAACGACAACAATGCCTGCACGGCGACGGATACGTGTCAATCGGGAACCTGTACCGGGGCAAACCCGACCGTTTGTAACGCTTCGGATCAATGCCATAACCCTGGCACCTGCGACCCGATGACGGGCATGTGTTCCAACCCCTCCAAACCCAACAATACCGTTTGCAACGACGGCAATGCCTGTACGCAAACGGATAGTTGTCAAAATGGCACGTGCACGGGTGCAAGCCCAGTCGTTTGCATGGCGTCCGATCAATGTCACGTGGCGGGCACGTGCAACACGACGACGGGCATGTGCGACAATCCGATCGCCATGAACAACACGCCGTGCAACGACAGCAATGCCTGCACGCAAACCGATTCGTGTCAATCGGGCATGTGTATCGGGGCAAACCCCGTCACGTGCGTGGCGACCGACGCCTGCCATCTGGCTGGTCAATGCAATCCAATGACGGGTATGTGTTCGAGTCCGGTTGCTCCAAACAATACGCCGTGCAACGACGCCAATGCCTGCACGCAAACGGATAGTTGTCAAAATGGGACGTGTACCGGGGCAAAC
>DAOMZH010001579.1:0-1942 GCA_035437985.1 Polyangium sp. (in: bacteria)
TCACAAGGGATCGAGCGTATCGCTCGAAGGGGACCGCCGCACGTCGAGCCGATCCATGTGCTAGCAGCATGCGCCGTGTTCGTCGGTCGTCAGCTCTCCGTTGCCCCTGATCCGCTCGCCATCGCGGTTCGTCTGCGTGAAACCGGAGCGGCGCACGTGGCGCTTTTGCACACGTCGGATCGCACACCAGGCACGTTTTCGCGGTTCTCGTTCGTCGCGTGCAACCCGGATCGAAAAACCCACGCCCTCGATCCGCTCGTCGATGACCCGGATTTTGCCGCCACAAAAGTGGTTGGCACCTTCGGAAACGTCCCGCGCTGGATTGGCGCATTGCCGTATGACGCTTTCCGAACGCTCGAACGCCCCCAATGGGTGCGTCCGGACACACGCCCCTCGGCCCTTCTCGATCGGCCCATCTGGCTCCGCTATCCAGCCTGCTTCGTTATCGACCACACCGAAGGTCGAGTTTTTGCTGTTGCAATCACACAAGAAGCGCTGCGCAACCTTCTCGTGCACCTCGGCTCCGCGCCTTTGGAAGACCCGCGTTCCACGATCTTCCGTAACGCAACCCGCATCGAGGTCGCCGAGAGCGATCCGTCCTCGCTGCACATTGATCGTATTCGTGCGGCCAAAGAGCTGATAAATCGTGGGGATCTTTACCAAGTCAACCTAGCTCGACGCCTACGAGTGGCGCTCGTTCAAGGTACGCCCCTGGATGTGTACGCCCGCATGAGCCGTGCGGCGCCGTCGACCTTTGGGGCCTGTTTGTACCTCGAACGTGATCTAGCCATCGCGTCTACCTCACCCGAGCTGCTTCTGCAAGCCTTGACGGCGGCGCCTCCAAATTCCGAAGTAAATTCATATCGATTCGAGCGGATCTACACGTGTCCGATCAAGGGCACCAGGCCGCGGGGACGAGGGGCGGACGAGGACCGGCAGCTGGTGCGCGAGCTTGACGAAGATCCGAAAGAAAACGCGGAGTTAACGATGATCATCGACGTGGAACGCAACGACCTGGGACGGGTTGCAACGCCCGGGTCCGTGCGTGTGCTCCGCGGTCCCGAGGTTGTAACGCACAGAACAATACATCACCGAGAAGCTTTGCTTACAGCACACACCAAAATTTCATGTTCACGACTCGATGTACTCGAAGCGATGCTGCCGAGCGGAAGTGTAACAGGCGCACCAAAGATCCGCGCAATGGAAGTTATCGCGAGCTTGGAAGCGCATCGTCGGGGGCTCTACACGGGAGGGTTTGGTTACATGGATCACGGTGGATCGATGAACCTGGCCATGGCGATTCGCACGGTCGTCTTTCAAGGCCCCGACGGCGAGTATTTTACAGGCGGCGGTATTGTAGCTGACTCGGATCCGCACCGAGAGCTCGAAGAAACAAGATGGAAAGCAATTCAGCTCGAAAAATTAGCAAGGTCGTGAAATGTGTGATAAGGTGAGAGCATGTGATGATAGAAACTTGGGTCTTGGGTTGGTTGTGAAGTAGAAGCTTGGTGGACGATGGGTATCGAAGAACAAGTCCGGCGAATCGTAGTTGGCACACTCACAGACCTTGTGGGTAGTGGTGCGCTTCCGCCGGAAGTAGTGCAGGCGCAGTTTGTCGTGGAGCGGCCCAAGCGGCCAGAACACGGCGATTTGGCAACGAACGTGGCGCTCGTGATTCAAAAGCTGGCCAAGAAGCCGCCGCGCGAGATTGCCACGATGTTGGCCGAGCAAATCGGGCGTCATGCGGACGTTCGTGGGGTGGAGATTGCCGGCCCGGGTTTTTTGAATTTGCGCCTCGTACCGGCCGCATTTCAGCGCGTCATTGCCGAAGTGCTCGAAGCTGGCCCCTTGTACGGACGAACCGCGGGTGGTCTTGGCGAACGCGTTTTGGTGGAGTTCGTCAGCGCAAACCCGACAGGTCCGCTGCTCGTTTCGCACGGCC
>DAOMZH010001580.1:0-1939 GCA_035437985.1 Polyangium sp. (in: bacteria)
AAGTCATGGCGCGAGTGATTCGTAGTCGTCGACCATCATAAAGGTACCCGCGCCGGAACGCCCGACCCCGCATCGTGCACCCAAGGCATATGGGGCGGAATTCCCCAGCACCAAAGCTCGTTTCCGCGCACGATCGCGCACGAGGTAGCGGCTCCGACGGAAATGGAATCGACCTGAGCGGGCAATCCTTGAACGATATCCGACTCATGCGCCTGATAATCGGACTGTTTTTCTCGGCCAAGCTCCCCGTGGTTGTTCCAACCGAAACACGACACACGCCCATTTTGCAAAATGGCGCAGCCGTGGTATTGGCTCACCGCAATGCTGCGCGCCGGCGGCAAGATCACCGGCAATGGCGATTCCGCCCGCAAAGGACGACTGGGCATGACGCTGAAAGCTCCCGAGCCCCAGCATCCGACGTGTTTGTCTTGAAAGACCGCACACGAGGTTTCGTCTTTGGCAACCAATTGTTCGACATCGGCAAGATCTTCGACACGCGCTGGTTGGTTGTGATAATGGCCGCGCGTATCCTGTTGAGACTTCAATTGCGACTCGCCCCAGCACCACGTCCCCGTTTTCATTTTGGCACATGAATGAGCGCGCCCCGCAACGACGCTCGTCGCTTCCGAAATACCGGGTACGATTTCGGGAACTACGAGTTCCCGAGCCGCGGTCGTATATTCAGAATCACTGCCGGTTTGTCCCAATCCATTCCAACCCCAGCAGGTCACCCGCCCGTCGCCAAGCAGCGCACAGGAATGCATGGTCCCGCAAGTAATTGCCTTCGCGCCTTCGATTCCTTCGACACGTACCGGAGTATCGACCCGCAATTCGCTTTTTCCCGCGCCGAGTTGCCCCGACGCATTGTCCCCCCAACAATACACTTGTCCAGCTTGGTTCAAGGCGCAAACATGACGCGACCCAACGGCGACTTCGGTCACTTCGCCCAATCCGGCAATGGGCGCAACATTCGCCAATATCGGGGCAGTCGCCCCATTCGAACGACCCCAGCAACGCAGCGACGCCTCTACGCGCAAGCACACATTTTCGTCGCTAATGACAACCTGGAGCCGAGGTTTGGCGCGTACAAGTGGCTCGGAGGGTTCACGAGGTTCGTCCGGGCCTGATTTGGCGGGTGGAGTCGCAACCACCACGGGCGCGGTGTTCGTTGTTTGCGGAGTTGACGAACCACAACCGACCAGGATCATCAAACCAAGTGACCATTGAAATTTCATGGCTGTTGTGCCTCTTGCGGGAGGGACATGGTCAAGCTCGTGCGTTGCGGCGCGCTGCGATTTCCTGCCTCGTCGATGGCGACAATGGCCAAAGCGACGTTGCCGCTCGTGGGAAGCGGGAATTCTTCGGGATCGCAATACGATGTCCGGCCCAATTTGAGTTTGCCCTTTTCTTCTTGAAGGTAAGCAGTGGGCGGCGCATTGAGGTCAATCGTTCCTTTCCCCGACGCAGCCCATACAGCATAAAGCAATTGCGCGTCATCTCGGTCGGGATCGTTGGACGGGTTCAAGAAAACTTCAGCCCATGGCGTATGCACTGCGCAACTCGTCATTGCACTTCCCCGATGCGCATTCACGGTCGTGCGCGTTATTTTCGGGGCGGCAGGGGCGGTCGTATCCGAGGTTTTGCCAGTTACGAATGTGCCGAATACCAAGGTGCTCGGATGGCGATCGGTTCGAATGAGTGCCACTTCATAACGCGTTTCGGCATCGAGAGGTTTTTCCGGAACGAGGCTCACGTACGAAATATTTTGGAGGGGACTGTCAATGCGTTTGGTGGGAACGTCCGCGCCGCGATGTTTGCGCAAGACGAGCTGTCCTTTGGGATAGACGGGCAAAACGACGCTGACGTGCGTATTGAGCGGAGCATTCAATTGGCGGCTCGGAGCGAGCAGCTCGGGCGCTGGCCCCATGCAAGAGCATGC
>DAOMZH010001581.1:0-1938 GCA_035437985.1 Polyangium sp. (in: bacteria)
TGGGCCACGGATACCAATCGATTCGTTTTGCCCCGACGAACACCATGGCGACAATGCATTACACCGCAGCGATGGTTGCGTCTGGCTGAGCGACCACATCGATTTGTTCTCTGCGCGGGCTTTGACGCTCTCATGTTCCCGTGTGGCCAAACGTGATCGATGTCGGGCCATCGACGCTTGGCCGAATGGATGTCGTGGGCTCGAACTCCTCCAACACCCGTGCAAACTCTTCGACTTTTGCCCATCGATCCGCGCGTTTTTTGTGCAGGCATCGCGTGATGGCCAGCGCTACGGCTTCGCGTACATCAGGACGAACTTCGCGCAAGGGGCGCGGCTCCTCCTGCAACACATTCGCCGCTATTTCCAACATCGTCGCCCCCCGAAACGGCGACGTCCCCGTGAGCAGCTCGTACGCAATCACTCCCAACGCCCAAATGTTCGTACGCATGTCCACGGTTTTCGTTTTCGACATCTGCTCGGGCGACATGTACAGCGGCGAACCCAATGCCACGTGCGTATGCGTCAAGTCAACCTGCTGCGGCCCCGTGTGTTTCGAGATTCCAAAATCGAGCCTTTGACACCTTCGCCGAGGTCATCGACAGGCTGGGCCGTCATCGCCAGAACGTCGCGTGGTCCAAATCGTTCTGCACATAGATACTCAAAGTTTCGATTCGTGCCCGTGAGCGCGCCGCTCGTATGCTGTGGCTTGCTTTTGATGGGTAAGTATTGCAGTTGGTCGTTGCTTGCATCCAAGATGAAACGATTCTCGGTGCCATTCTCGAGAACGATGTTCAGCTCTATCTCCGGGCTGTCCACTGCACTCTGGAGATTGAATACGTCCTCAGGACTGCCGAGCTCAAGCCCATAGGGACCATTGAGGGCAACGGTCTTCGCATTGGCCATACTTGCTTCTCGGGCCAGAAGTATGGCTTGGATAATCGTTGATTTGCCTGCGCCATTCAGTCCTGTGAGGATAGTCAAAGGTTTCAGGGCCAATTCACACGAAGAAAATCGCTTGAAGCATTTGATATGGAACTCGGTGATCATTGCAAAACCTCGTGCATGATCTGGCGCGCGGCCTCGAATCGATGTTTGACTTTGGAGTAATTGCCGGTTCCTCCGCTAATTGCTTCATTGTATGCAGATTCCGCCATTCGTTGCCGAGCCGCTTCCACGATGGCAGATTTATGGGGTTCGACTCGCGCCGGCTCATAATCCGCGAGTGTCACAGCCCAGCTGTCGAACAGCGCGCGATTGAGCGGACCACGACGCTTGCTTCCTTCTGAGTATTTCCGAAACGCAGCATCCCCAAAAATTGCGGTCGCGCTGTGCATGGCCCGATCGAAGTCGTCCTCCAGCATGTTCACCATGTGGTCCGCCAGTCGAGGTTTCAACCTGGCTGTGCCGTCCACTTGACGAACGAAATCCAACAAGAACGCATCCATGCTTTGAAACTTCCGGTAATCCTCGAGCGTAGCCAGGAGTCGGAAGGCACAAAAGCGAAGTACGAACTCTCGATCGGCCATGCGGCGTTCCTTCTTGAAGGCGTGCCCCGTCGCCTCATGAAATGACGGCATTGCAGTCAATCTTGCCAGCAGCTCGCGTGAACGACTGCAGCTCATGCAATGGCGAATTTCGTTTGTCGTTAGCGGCTTAGCGCCCGAGCTTATCCGCTTGAATACCTCGAGCTTCACTTCATCCGGGGTCTGCGGTTCAATGACGTGAACCATGACTGCCGCTTGTTGAAAACGCCTACGTAGCATGGGCTCGATATCGGCGTAGGCTCTCCCGTCCAAGGGCTTGAGGTGGATGAGCCCGGACAATCGCTCACCCCGAATAAAGTTCCAAATCGAGGTCAGACGTTGAACTCCATCGACGACCTGCATAGCCCCTGATTGATCCTGATTGAAATAGAAGGTGGGCAAGGGGATGCCTAAT
>DAOMZH010001582.1:0-1937 GCA_035437985.1 Polyangium sp. (in: bacteria)
CGCTTCTTCGCGAACGAAAGGCGCCCGAGCACTCACGACGACGAGCCGACTAGGTTGCTTTGCCATCGCGACTCCGTTCATGCGAAAGTGATGCCGTCGAGCAACTTGTCGGGATCGATCGTCGGTTCCGCTCGTCTATGCGACGACCACAAAGTCACGACACCGACGAATTGGTGGCCATGGCTGCGTGTGTTAGGGTCGAAAGCCTGAGGAGAATTCTCACCGTGCGTTTCATTCGCCTCGTTCCGATCGCTTACGTCGCTTTGTCACTGTGCGTTGCGCTCCCAGCCAACGCGCAAACCGATGAAGAGAAAGCAGCTGCTCGAGCACTTGCGACACAAGGCGCAGCGGCACTGCAGGAAAACAAGTTCGCCGAGGCGCTCGATCTCGTGACGCGCGCGGAGGCCATCCTGCATGCGCCTCCGCACTTGCTCATGATTGGACGAGCGCAGGTTGGTCTTGGTCGACTGGTCGCAGCCCAAGAAACATTCCTCAAGGCAACGCGCGAACAACTCGCCGCGACTGCGCCACCTGCCTTCAAGAAAGCGCAACTGGATGCGCGGGCCGAACTTGACCTGATCGAACCGAAGATTGGCTCGTTGCGCATCGCGCTCACTGGAGCTGGAGCTGCAGACGCTGGAAAAGTCACGGTCAAAATGGATGAGCAAGCCGTACCTTCGGCGCTCATCGGTGTGCATCGTCCGGTTGATCCGGGCAAACACACGATCACTGCCTTCGTGACCGGACGAAACCCGGTGACGCAAGAAGTGACGCTTGGTGATGGCGAAAAGAAAGAGATCGAGTTGTCTGTCGAACCCCCAATCTCGTCGGTGGACGAAGACAAGAAACCCATCACCACTCCAGCTGTCACTCCGCCTCCCGCAAAAATGAGTCCGCTGCGGATCGCGGGCATTGCGGGCATGGGGTTAGGCGTTGCAGGTCTTGTCGTGGGCGGCGTTTTCTTGGGGCTCAAATCTTCGGTAGAAGGCGAAGCAAACGCCGATTTCACCAAGTGCAATCCTCAGCCGGGCGGCTGCACCGACACCCAGAAGAAGCGCATCTCCGACCTCGACAACGACGCCGCCAAGAAGGGAACGATTGGCGTTGCGGGCCTCGTTGCTGGAGGCGTGTTTGTTGGCGCAGGTGTCGCGCTCTTCATCATCGGGGGCAAGAAGGCCGAGCCCAAACCAGCTACGAGCTACGTGCTTCCGTACGTGACGCCCAATGGCGGCGGGTTTGTCGGAACGTTTTGAACACCAAAGACCTCGGATTGATCTGAAAACGCGCGAAGGGGCGCTTGGCGTGTCGTGACTTCCCCCGACGCGTGAAGCGCCACGACGAACCGCGCGACATCGGCGAGTGGCCGACGCGCGGTATCCGACCAGGACAAACGCAGCCTCAGTAGCCGAGATCTACGCCGCCGCTGCTCGTCTTCTTTGTCTTGGTCGATGCACTGCCGCCCGGTTTTGGACCCGTGCCCGTCTTGTTGGTCGAATTCGGGAGCGGACCACCCAACGTGGGCGTGCCCGTTGGCGCTGCGATCGCTGCAGATCCTGCTGGCGGTGGCGTGTCCGAGGGAGGTTCGTCCAGAGCAACCTCACGCGCCGAGCTATCTGCGGACGCTCCAGGCGGAGGAGTTTCCGCGGCAGATGCTGGAGGTGGTGGAGAAACCTCGGCGCTCGTTGCGGGGGGGTTTGCCACGACCTCGTTTGTCGCGGACACCACGGGCGTACTCTTTTGCGCCGAGGCCTTGTCGCCGCACACGAAATACTCGGCCACACCCAAACATCCGAACAGCACCGCCGTCACGACAACACTAACGCGGGCGCCAGAACGTAACGTCGTCGATCCAGGAGAATTTGCCGCCCCCAGAGCATAGCCCCAAGCATTCGCACTTACTTGAAAGCCGTCACCCGCTCCCGGAACTTGTCCAGGAA
>DAOMZH010001583.1:0-1933 GCA_035437985.1 Polyangium sp. (in: bacteria)
TCGCCCTTGAGGAAGTGGACATAGCGTTGCGTGGTCGACAGGTTGACGTGTCCCGCCATGCGCTGGACGACATGCACCGGAATGCCCGCGCGGGGCCACGAGGTGATGGCGTAATGGCGCAGGCAATAGACTGACCACCCTTCGACTTTGGCGCGTTCGGCGGTGCGTCCGAAAGCTTGGTCGATGCCGTGTTGGCCCCACGGGTCGCCGTCGTCATTACACGCCACGTGTTTTTCGCGTGACGCGTTTTGAACGACGGGAGCGTGGCGCCTGGCGAGGTCCCGCGATATGGGTATTTCGCGTTGTCCAGTCTTGGGCGAGTGAATCTCGCCATAAGAACGGCCTTCCCGCACCGTAATGAATCCGCCGATGGGCTCGTCGTTTTCCCATTTGAGCTGCACGCCTTTGCAGCGAAGGGCGCGGACTTCATTGGGGCGAAGTCCAGCGTCCGACATGAGCGTAAACGTGAGCCGGTGGGAATCGATGGCGCTCTCGATAATGCGGTCGACTTGTTCGTCGCTCGGTATTTCGAGCACCTGTTGCCCAACCGGTTTGAGGCGCGGTAGGTTTCGAGGCTGATCCTCGATGTATCCCCGGGTTTTGGCGAATCGCAAAACCGAGCGCAAAACGACTTGGTTGTTGTTCCTCGTCGCGCGGCCCAATTTGCGTTTCGTCAATTCGAGGTCCAAATCGGCGGCGGCTTTGCCATTGATTTGGTCGATGCTCCATTCGCCGAATCGCGGTACTAGCGTTCCTCGTAAAACCGAATTGTACCCTCTTCGACTCGTGACTTTGAGATCGGTTACCATAAAGGTGCTCCGATATTCATCGACCACTTCGGCGAAGGTCTTTTTCGGCTCTGCTTCGTCTGGTTCGTCCGCGCCGTTTGTCGTTGCGGATGGCTCATAGGGCGTGCCGTATTGAGCGATATTGAGCACGTAGCGCTTTTCTTCCGCGCGAGCTGCCGTCATTGTTTGAAGTTCGGCATCCGTGCGAAATCGAGCGCGCTTGCCGTCCGGCGTTTTGTATTGGATGTCAATGAGCAGCCGGGATTCCCCGTTTCTGTCTACTTTGCGCACTGGCATGATCAGTTTCCTTTCCGATCATTCCAGCCACTTTTGCGATGTCCGGAGCATAGCACGGGGAGTGTGGTCATGGCAAACCCCACGCTTCGGAAAAACGCACGCGCCAAATTCTCCCGAATTTCCGCGCTCGCACGCCGTCGAGGTTCGCCTCCGTGGCCCCATCCGCCGCCCGAGTTGCACGTCGCTCGAGCGCCTTGCGTAATGCAGCGGCGTTCATGCTGAGATGCGCTGCGGCGCTTTCCAATGGGAGCCAGGCTCCCTGTCGTTGCTTCGCTTCTCCTTTTGTCGACATATCGAGCCTCCCCTCTTTTTCTCGAAATTCGTCCCGCACAAATGGCCGCCATATCCTCGCGGCCGAATGAAAATCGATCACGCATATCCACCCCCAAAAGAAAGGCGCGAAAGACACTCTCGCGGCGACCGTCACGATTGCGGGGGCTCGGGCAATGCCGTCGAGCACCGAGCTGCCCCTCGATACCTGAATCGCCATTGTATGTGATTCGCACGCGACATTGCAAGACAATTCGATCGAAAATGTGCATTTTCTCGGCGGAGTATCACCAAATATCGCGTTTGCTGCTGGATTTGAAATCGTGCCCCTTGTTTTATAGGGTCGCGATCCGAGAGGTTCCAAGGATGCAGCCTAGGATTTGCATCGTCGTCCGGTGCTCATTTTAGAAAAACCCTAGATTCGCCGTCTCGACGCTCGAGCGCGATGCAAATCCTAGGCTGCATCCTTGGAAGTCACCAAAATTGACCCCTTGAAACGAAGGCTTTTCGAAACGCACCTTCCGAAAATGCCGATCAACTCTAGGAAAGCCTGTTCCCAAGCGAGCAAAACCTGCATC
>DAOMZH010001584.1:0-1930 GCA_035437985.1 Polyangium sp. (in: bacteria)
GCTGCGCGACAGCCGTTCCGACGACGATTCCATCAGGCCCCGGACCTCGACGATCCGCCGCGATGCGCACGCGCTCGGCACTGTCCAAGCCAAACCCGAGCATCACGGGCATGCCGAAGGTCAATCGCAACATGTCCGCACCTCGACTCATCGTCGAAAGATCGGTCGCTGACGTTCCAGTCACGCCCGTCGTCGATACTGCATAGACAAACCCTCGGGGAGCGCCCAGGGGCGGCGCGGACAAACGCTGGATCACCTCGATTCGATCCGCATTTGCCGTCGGCGTGACGAGAGGCATGACCCCTACACCTCGATCAGCACACGTGTTTCGCAGGTTCTGTGCTTCTTCGGGCGGAAGGTCCACGACGATCACGCCATCCAAACCCGCTGCCGCAATCATGTTGGCCACCCGAGCTTCGCCCGTGACGAACACGGGGTTGTAATAGGTAAACAGCACGAGCGGAGCCGGCGTTCGCTCACGCAGCGCGTCCGCAAATTCGAGCACGCGTACGAGCGTCGCGCCTGCGGCCAGCGCCCGTCGTGAAGCCCGCGCCAAGATCGGACCATCGGCAGTCGGATCGGAGAACGGCACACCCAGTTCGAGCAGATCCGCGCCAGCCTCGAGCACCGTGAGAGCCAACTCCAACGACGCATCGAACGACGGATCGCCGATACACAAGTACACACAGAGCGCCTTTTTTTCGACGCGATCCAGGTTCACGAAACATCGATCGATACGATGCATCAGCACGCCCCCGATCCCGTCAGCGTCGACAGATCTTTGTCGCCTCGCCCGGACAAACACACGACGACCCGCACCGGACGTTGGCGTATCTCGGCTTCTCGTCGAACGATTGCCGGCAACGCAGCCAGCGCATGGGCGGTTTCGAGGGCGACGATGATTCCTTCGGTCGTTGCAACGTCCCGCGCCGCGGAAAGGGCTTCGTCGTCCGTGACGGCCACGTAGCTAACGCGTTGCGCTTCGTAAAGCGCCGCGTGCTCGGGACCGATTCCCGGATAGTCGAGCCCCGCGCTGATCGAGTGTGTCGGGACAATCTGACCGTGTTCGTCGCATAAAACATACGTTTTCGCGCCATGCACCACGCCCACTCGTCCCCGATGCATCGTGGCTGCGTGTTCCGACGTCTCGAGGCCCTTTCCTGCAGCCTCGACACCCACCAGCTTCACGTCTTCGTCGTCGACGAACGCTCGCCACATCCCGATCGCATTCGATCCGCCACCAACACACGCCACGACCACATCGGGCAGAGTTCCTCGGGCCAAACACTGCACACGTGTTTCATCACCAATGACCCGCTGAAACTCGGCCACTAGCGTTGGATAAGGATGCGGCCCGGCAACGGTACCGACGCAATAATGCGTCGTGCGCACGTTCGTCACCCAATCCCGAAGCGCCGCATTCATCGCGTCGACGAGCGTTGCGGAACCATCCGACACCGCCACGACGCGAGCCCCGAGCAGCTCCATACGCGCCACGTTGGGCGCTTGGCGCTGCATGTCCACAGCACCTTGGTACACGACACACGGCAGACCCAAGAGAGCTGCAGCCGCTGCCGTTGCAACGCCATGTTGCCCCGCGCCAGTCTCGGCAATCACCCGCGTCTTGCCCATGCGCTGGGCGAGCAAAACCTGTCCGAGGGCGTTGTTGATCTTGTGCGCCCCCGTGTGACAAAGGTCCTCTCGTTTGAGCCACAACGATTGGAGCGACGAACCCGACGGATCGATCCATCGAGCCAATCGCCGAGCCTCGAACAGCGGAGTCGGACGTCCGACGTAGTTTTGTACGAGGTCAGTGTAATCCTGACGAAATGCAGCTGTTGGAAGGATTTCAGCAGTCGCGCGAACGAGTTCGTCAAACGCAGGTACGAGCGTTTCCGCGACGAACCGACCACCGAAACGTCCGAACATT
>DAOMZH010001585.1:0-1929 GCA_035437985.1 Polyangium sp. (in: bacteria)
CGAACTGGATCTTTCCAAGTTGGTCGTCGACGAGGCGACCTGTTGATGTACCACTCGAGGTGGTCAAACCTGGTCGCGTCAGGTTGACGGCGGTGAGTTTGCACGGAGAAACGTTGTCTCCCGTGGGTGACTCACAGTTACGATTGTCGATGGCTTTGACTTGGAGTTCGTCCGTGAGGGACGTCGTCGTGGAGATGCCATAAGCGCCCCAGACGCCGAAGCCGAGCCAGTCGGTTGGATGCCAGGAGAGCCGAAGGCCTGGCAGAATCGTCCGTTGGAATTCGTCGAGCAGGGTGAACGAGGAGCCCAACGCAATTTCCACGCGGCCTTTGCGGTGCAGGCGCAGTTGGCGCACTGCGGGAGCACCTGCAAGAGGCCCAGTGAGCTGAATTTCTTGTGCCTCTGCGGTCGCCGTTGCCGCGAATGCAGAGCACCCGGCAAGAACTGCAAACATCCCGCGGCGCAGTTGCGGAAGGCGAGACGCGCAAAGGTTATTGACGAATCGACGCATCATGCATGTCCCCGTACTTGGCTGAACCGTCCTCTGAGTTCCTCTACGCCTCGATGGTCATGCTGGTTTGTCCAGCACGACCTCGGATCACTTCGGTAGCCGGTACTCCCAGGTGAACGGGAGGAACACCGAAAAACCAACCTGCGCCTGAACGTTGTTGGTGAAGCTCGTCTCGGCAGCTGTCCATGTCGAGGATTTCTGCGCGAAGGGAATGTTATCTGCCGGATCTCGACCCTTCACGATCGTCGGATTTTCGAGTTCATCGAAGAAGATGTAGTCGCTCAACTCCGCAACGACGGCGAACCATCGATTGAGGAAGATGCGCAAACCACCACCGACGTGGAACGACAACCGCGGCTTGTACGAGAACGTTCGGTTGTCGGGATCGACGACGGCGATGGGACGCGACGCAATCGCTCCAACGCCACCCAACACGTACAAGTCGTAGTGGAAGATGAAGTCACCAAATCCGGCGAACTTTCCGTACGCAGGCACGTACGTGAAGTTCGCGTTGGCGTTCCACGCGTACTCCGTGATCGGAATACCAACGCGGGCCGCACGGCTGGTTTGGAAATTGAAACTCGATGGCGCATTGAGTCCGGCGTAGAAGTTGCCGTTGACTCCGACCGCCATGACGTTGTTGACGTAGAAGTTGAGCGCGAGACCAGGTCCGTTGTGCGCGACGAACTGATCGTTCATCGTCAAACCGAAGTACGGATTGATCTCGAAGCGGAAACGACGAAGCGCGTAGATCTGCTGCACCGCGTACATCTCGGCGTTGATCGGACGCTTCGCAGCTTCTTCCATGTTGATACTCGGACACGCTGCAGGATCGATCTTGCAGATATCTCCGAGACCACCAGTGTCGCCTTCGCCTTCGCCTTCGCCTCCCTCGACTGGAGTCGTTCCGTCGCCTGCGCCTTCAGTGCCCGTAGCACCTTCAGCCGGCTTCGGTTGTTCCTCTTCGTCGAGGTTGATCTCTTTGGGCGGGTCCTTCTTTTTGGGTTGCGCTGACGCCGTCAACGGTGCCGCCAGCAGCGCCGCCGCTAGGAGGAGCCCCACTCGAGCCTTATTCATCGCCATCCCTTCCGCAGTACGTGCGACGCCATCATCGATCGGTCCACCATGCTTCTAAGTATGCGACTTCATTACGAAATATCGACCAACCCAAGAAGTGGGCCGGACTATATCACGGGCAAAATCGGAGAATCAACAACGAACTTGTACTTCCTCTCCAGAAGCATCTCCGAGCTCCGCTCGCGAACGACGCCGGCGATGGAAGCATCATCGAGGTCGAAGGGGAAGCCCTTCTTCACTCATGCCCTATCGATTTTTTTGGAAACTAGGCCGAATCTAGGTTCGCGCGGCGCTGTTCATTCGAGACTTGCTCCGCGCGAGCTTTCCTGCATCAGCGGTTT
>DAOMZH010001586.1:0-1923 GCA_035437985.1 Polyangium sp. (in: bacteria)
CACCGTGTCGTATCCCGGATACGCCGGGTTCGTCTCGCCGTACCCCATCTGATCGTTGAGCGGATTTGTCCCGCCAGCAAATCCAAGCGTCTGGTTATATCCGGGATTGCCATACATGGCGATGTCTTGCCAGGTCATGCCATTGTCGGTCGACACTTCGATGACGCCGCCATCCCAATAAACAATTGTTCCGGTGCCGTCGTCGCTGGCTTCGAAACTGTGCCGATGCTTGAACGACATGGTCAAACCGTTTGCCCCGACGTTGAGCGTCGGCGACGTCCACCGTTCGTCATGGACAGGTTCGGAATCATTGCCGTGGGCCACCTTGTTGCTCGCGTTCGTCGGATCAACCACGATCGCCCACTCGGTGCTCGGCATTCCCATTCCGTCCGTTGCCGTCCAGACTGCCGGAGTGTCGAGCTCGAAGTTTTCATTCATCGACGACATCGGAGCAATGTCGTAGTTTCCGCGTCCGCCGAGGTCGATGTTTGGCGTGGCGGAACAGGCATTCGTACCCGTCACCGCCAGTGACAAGCCGAGGTCTTGAACGCCCATGACCGACGTGCTCATCCCAACGTCGATGGTGACGCTCGTCGTCATGCCTCGGGCCAGCGACGGAATCATGGCCGTAGCACCAGCCGGGAAGGTGACCGAGGGGTTTGTCGAGCTCAACGTGACGCTTCCGCCCGTGAGCGCGGCCCAGCCTGAATTGGACACTGTCACGGTGTAGCGGCCGAGTTCTCCACCATCGAGCACGCCGTCGTTGTCGCATTCGGTGACCATGGCGAACGACAAGTCGGTCACGTCCGCTGACGCTCCGTCGCTGTAACTCTCGACGACCCCAACCAGATCCGTCGAGTCACGTGGTGGGGAAACGGCGCACGCACCGATGCCACGGGCGGCAAAACCCGCAGCAAGTCGCGCAAAGTCGGTGGCGTCCGCAGCTTCCGCAGCCGCGAGAATACCGTCGCGTTGTTCGGTGAACGTGGGATCTTGCGGCGCGAGTTGCATGCCTCCGACCACGTAGTCGGCCATGGTGCGTTTGGCTTGCGCGAACGTGTAGCGCGGCGTGGCGCCGAGCGTGTCTTGCAGGAGCGTCGAATAAGCTTGCCACATCATTTGGCACCAAACTTCGCCCGCGTTGTGCACCTCGAAGTTGTCCGCCGAGGCCGTTTGAATGGGCACTCCGGTCGGGAGCGGTTCGCCTGCAGAAATATGCTTGAAGGTGAGCGGGTTTTTCGTGAAATCACGCGAGTACGGGAAGCGACGAATGCCGAAATAGCCGCTGTCGCCAAACGCCGCCGAGGCATAAACACCCGTGGCAAACGAGCCATTGAGGTTATCGCCTTGACGAACTCCTTGCATCAGCCCCATGAAATCGCCCCAGCCTTCGCTTTGGCTTCCGGATTGTTGCGACGCGCTATCGGTGAGGCGATGGTGGATGTAATGGCCCCATTCGTGGCCCGAGATGCCGTTGTCAATGGTCCCGTCGCGCGCGATGTCATTCGGCGTGCGCACCATCGTGGCTTGCAACATGCCCGCCATCAGCGCGGCTTTCATTTGATCCCCAACGGCTTGGGTCACGCCTTGCGTGCCGATGTTGATGGTCATGGTCGGCGTACCGCCCATCGGGCTTGGCGGAGTGCCATAAGGCGTATTGTTCGCAATGATGACGCCAATGGCCCCGCGACCTTGCGCACAGCGCCAGCACGCCGCCCTTCAGCGCGCCGGGCGTGATGGACGTGACGTTGTCCACGAAACGTTGCTCGGCAAGTTCGGTTAACTTCACGCTCATGTCGCGGCCGCCGGAAATAACGTGATCGCCTTTGACCGAGAAGGCCGTGCTGAGCGCCCAATCGCTGTGCGATCCCATCTGGAGCACCTGTTTGCCCGAAGCGGCCTCGATGGCGCGGTGCAAATCCT
>DAOMZH010001587.1:0-1920 GCA_035437985.1 Polyangium sp. (in: bacteria)
GACGCTGAATGAAGGTCCGAGTTACCAGAATGATGCATTTACCAACATGCTTCCCTATTTGTACGTTCTGAAGCGGGTCAAAGGACGTGATTACATCAATGGTGACAACACAATTGATGGTTGGCAAGGTGATAACCGCATTGCGAAAATGTTTCAGCGAAATGCCGCCTTGTCCATGCCCGACAGGAATACCGCGACGATGACCACGGGATGGCGTTTTGGATTCAATTTCGGGAACGTTGCGGCGCCAGGGCTCATTGATCCGCACAACGAAACCATGCGCTGGTTTTTCCTTTGGCAAGAAGGCTCGGGACCTTTCATTCAAAGCACGCCGGGGTTTGCGTTTCTTTACGTAAATACCCAAATCACCCCCAAACCGCCCGAATATCTATCGCTCGTCACCCCTGATTGGTCCTCGTTCCGCTCCGGCTGGGACACGAATTCCTCGTATTTCTTGATGCAAAGCGAATATTGGCCGGAATATTCCACGCACGGACAGCCCGATCAAACGAGCTTCATTCTTTATGCCAAGGACAGATATCTCCTGATTGATCCCGGCGATGGCCGCAACTATTGCGCCACTGGATACTCCGGTTGCACTCAATACAAACAAATCAATCATAGCCCCGAGGCTCATAACCTCGTCATCGTCGATGATCAACGAGGCTGCAATTCGAGTTTCCAAACGCCGGCTCGTCTTTCGGGAAGCTACACGAGAACGCGGGATCCAGTCACTCTTCTTGCCGGGTTCGTACCTGCCGAGCTCAATTCGTCGATGGTCACATTGCAGAATTACTTTGGTGCGCCGGACGTGTCGACGTACCGAACGTCCATGATGGCCCGCAACAATTACTTGGTTGTTTTCGACGGAATGGTGAGTAGCAAGTCGAAATCGCATGAATATGATGCTTTGTTGCACTTCGGCGGTCCATTGTCGAACACATCCGCTATCTGCCAAGCTGCGCAATCGGGGACAAACGAACAATGTGCTGCGGGTGATGCGGACAAGAACTGTTGGGAAGCCCCGCCTGTCCAAGAAGAACCGGGAGCTCCGATCACCGTGGATGGTGCGGACCCCGACGAGAGTGGGGTTGGTGCACCCAGTTCGTGCAAGGGGAGTGGTGTGAGCCCCGTGCCTCCAGGAGTAACTGATTGTGGCTCGGTCGAAGGAACACTCACCTATACATCGGGCGCGGATCGTTTGACATGGCAAACGAAATCGAACCGAGGGGAAGATATCGAATTGTTGGCCGCTTATGCGCCAACCCCGATGTCGATTACGCAGGATACCTTTCCGACCAACTTTTACATCAACGCCATTTTTACGCATCCCTTCGTGCGCGCCCATTACGAAGGCGCTACGACGCAATGGCTGAACGTTCTTTACCCTCGAAAAGTTGGCAATACCGAACCCGTTCCGGTCATTACCCAGAAAGCCGTGCAAAATGGCAATGGTTCGGCACTCCAAATCAAGATCGAGCCCAGCAGGATTGACGACGTGGCGATTGCCTCGGACGGCGCCGCAGTCATTACCGTCGAAGATGGTTTGACGTTTCAGGGGCGAGCGACCATGGTTTTGCGTACGGGCGGCACCTTGGTCCGGACAAACGTGCATGAAGCGCAGAGTTTGACCGTGGGCGGAAACCTCATCTTTAGCTCGAACGCCCCCATTCATGCGACATTTGCACCAAGCGGCGACATCATTGCGGGCGAGATCGTGGCCGCCCAACCTACCCAGGTTTGTTTTGCCAATCGCACGAATTCTGCGCGGATCAAGCTCAATCAACAGGTCGTCAATCTCACGCCTAGCGCACCCTCGCAGGTGTGTCTGCAAGTGCACAAGGGACGACACGTGATTGCGGCGCCGTGAGCCTGCTCGAGTGATTTTGTGGATCGGTCGCGGTTTAGACTAGGGTAGGG
>DAOMZH010001588.1:0-1918 GCA_035437985.1 Polyangium sp. (in: bacteria)
CCACCTGGGCAGGGCCATGGACATCCTGGGCAGGCAAGCCAACACGCCGGGGTTCGACGGAGGGAGTGAGGACGAGGTGCACGCGGCCGTGGCCGAGTGCAACACGTTTGTCGAGGGGAAGGCCAAGATGGCGGACAGCTGTACACGTAGCGAATTTCGGTCACGGTTCGTGGTGGAGCATCATTGGAACCGCAAGCGACCAGAAATGGCAACATGCCGGCCGACAGCACGAAACAGGAGGTCAGGGTGTACGAGAGCTTCGAGCGTCCACGGGCGATCTGCATGATGTCCACAGTATAGCTGGTTCTTGTGGAGCATCGAAAAAACTTGCAGCTTTTTCTGCTCGTTTGGTGAATGACGAGTTCAGCGCAACTTCACGCCCGACATTGTCCGTCAAAACTTGGCCGAGAAAGACGCTCCGGCAAATCCAGGACCCGTCATTGGGGCAAACATCATGTCCCGCAGACCCGGAGATTGATCTTTCTTGGCCGGAGCATTGTCATCCTTCTTGGGTTTTACCGAGGGAATCTTGGGGGCATCGAAGTAATAAAGCAAAAATCCCAACGCACCCGTGGCCGCACCCAAGTTGAGGGCAACGCTAGAACTAACCGTGAACTGCGATTTCAGGTCACTCTGCTTCTTGTATTCCACCAATTGTTCGTAGGAAATCGACCCGCCATTGGGGCGCGTATCGTCGTTGCGGAGCGCATTAATCGCCAGCGCTCTGTCTTGGGCATCTGCTGCGCCAAGCGCCAAAAGAATTCCGCTTCCCGCAATGACGAGCCCCGTTCCAAAAAGGAAATACGACGCAATTCGCTGCCGAGTACGCGACAAATCTGCCGTGACCTTTATTTCTTTGCCCCGTTCGAGCTTGTACTCGTGGGCATAGGTCGTGAATCCGTTTTGACTCACAGCGATACTTCGATCGCCCGCGTCGATTTCGAGTGGCGTAGGCATGGGCAGCGTGCCGCGAGGTAATCCATCAACGGTCACTGTCGAACCCTCACGGCCCACGACTCGGACTTTCGCCGGCATGGGTCGAAGTTGGACGTCAATGGCCGTCATCTGTTTTTCTCGGGCGAACACCTCCCGTTCTTCCGGAAAGTAGCCGCTGGCGTTTAGGACGATTTTATGTTTCCCAGGGGTGACCTCGACCGGATCGAGTGAGCGGGCGGCTGCTCCATCAATCGACACGACAGCGTCGTCGACCTGCGTGGTAACGGAGAGTTGCGTTGGTTCGGGAGGCAATGCAGTTGAGCTCGGGGCGCCTTGCTGTTCGGCGGGGAGCCGGCTGAGAACCGCCTCTATCTCCATAATCGATTGCGACGCATCTCCGCGCCGCTTGCCGGTTTTGTCTTCGGTCAAGAATCGTCGATAAGATTCGAGAGCTTTGCGGAGATTGGCAGGATTCGAGTCGACCCCGTATTGTCGCTTTGTCATGAAACCCTCGACCGATCGGGGAGCCGAACGTGATCAAATTCGCCTGCCCGAATTGTTCCGCGCCGTTCAATTTTCGCGACGACAAAGCCGGGATCACCGCAACCTGTACGAAATGCTCGACGTCATTTACGGTTCCCGATCCGCCTTCCGCGACTGCTGCCACGGCTGATATCACCATCGATCCCTGCCCGAAATGCCAGGCGAAGTTGACCGTCGCGGCAAGCGATCTCGGTCTCGTTGTGGAATGCCCGTTTTGCAAAACCGAGTACACCGCGAAACGGGTGGGTGATCGTTCGAGAACCGAAGACCGTTCCCGCCGACAGTCGCGAGTCGAAGATGAGGACGACCAGGGACGAACACGACGGCGGAACCGGCGGGATGAAGACGATGAGGATGAAGACGAACGGCCTCGTAAGCGAAAGCGACGTGATGACGAGGAGGACGACGAAGATCACGATGACGATCGGCCGAAATCGAA
>DAOMZH010001589.1:0-1909 GCA_035437985.1 Polyangium sp. (in: bacteria)
GAGAAGCTACGATGGACGCCGGGGTGGGGGCAACTTTTCGGTTTGCTCGCAGCCTGTGCGGTCACGCCTGGAGGAGTTCGGCGACCAAGGCTTCGGCGACCTTGCGCGCGGCGAGTTCGGATTCGCGCAGCTTGGTTTCGAGGGTGTCGCACAAGGCCGCGCGCAGTTTGCTCGTTGCTCCGGGCCACGTTTCGTTGTAGCCTCGGTTCCGTGGCAACATGGCCTTGCGCTTTCGCGAAAAAAGTCCTCGTGTATTGCGGAATGCTGCTCGCGTTCGGCGGTTGCGCCTGGATGCCCATTGGGCAGGACAAGGACTAGGCCGATGGCGGAAAGGCCGACGCGGCACCGGAGCGGGAAGACTGCAAGATGAGGGCGCGAGCCTGTTTGAAGAGCTGTCTGGACCGCGGCTCGAGCTGTACGGACTGCTGCGACCGTAACGCCGACGCATGTGACAGGGGTGATAGCTATAGCTTTTCCTCGTGTCCGGATGCGGAGTAGACCTGTGAAACTCCTACCGGTGAGGATCATCGTATTGCTGGTGCTAATGATTGGCAGCGATTGTCGTGAGCGCGAGAAACCCGTAAGAAAGTGGGACCATACGGACGGCGGCATCGTGCAGCTGCCACAGTGCAGCGAACCGGCGCACAAGTGCCATATGAGCTGCATCAAGCGCGATGCGAGCCTTGCCTGCACCCAATGCTGCCGAGATCAACGGTATGTTTGCGACACCGGGCACAAGGCCGATTTCGAGAGCTGCGAGGGGTCGCGGTAACGTATCAATCGATGGCTACGCGCCCCCGAGGCGTTGCCGCATTCACGCCTGGAGGAGTTCGGCGACCAAGGCTTCGGCGACCTTGCGCGCGGCGAGTTCGGATTCGCGCAGCTTGGTTTCGAGGGTATCGCACAAGGCCATGAGCTGATCGACTTTGGCCACGATGCGCTTTTGTTCGGGGAGTGGGGGGATGGCGATCGGTAATTGTTTAAGTTTGGCCCCTTTGATTCCTTTAGCGGTCATCCCAGTACCGTTCTTATCGAGTATCGCTTGAAATTCGTCACTCAATATTTGCAATACCAAGAACTCTGGCGCCACTCCGCCATAGCTTTGGAGGCAAATCACGCGTTGTGCCAATGCAAAACGCGCGGCCAACCGTACGACAGCCGCATTTCCCATCGGAGCTTCGGTCGTGAACAGGACGTCGCCAGTCTTGGGCAACCCACGAACCATCCATTCTTCATATTCGCGCTCAGAAACAAATTCTTCCGGCGACAGGCTGATATGACCTCGTCGGACATTTTTCGCAGTGAGTAGACGAACTCCATCGGTGATTTTTGTTGGCGTTTTCCCTCGGTAGTCAACGAAGAGGACGAGATCTGCAAGCCCACGCCAAACCCATGAGTCCGGAATATCCCAACGGTCATCCGCTGACAGAATCGATTGTGTCTCTGCGTCCGCGCGCGCATCGTCGCGTGCGATATTTGCACGGTTTGCGTCGTTGGTTTCCAACAGTTCGTCAACCAGACCCTCCCCCGCCTCCTGCCCCACCAACCTCCCCCTTACCGCCAACGAAAGCACCGTCTCCCGCACCTTTTTCACATCCTCGGCGCGCGAAATCAGCCCCTCGAAATGCCCCACCACCCGTTCCCACGCCGCCTCCAATTCCGCGGGCCCGTCGGCATTCGCCAATCCCTCCAGCGCCGCTTTCGTCAGCCGCGTCCCCGTCTCCCGCTGCTTCGCCTGCCGAGCCTCCAATTCGTCGCAAAGCTTCATCAGCTCGTCCACTTTGGCCACGATGCGCTTTTGTTCGGGGAGTGGGGGCAAACCAAAACTCATTTTCAACAGAATCGATTGGTTCAAATTCTGCATGGTCGTTCCGACTGCTGACCCACCCAGGTATTCGCGTACGATTGG
>DAOMZH010001590.1:0-1908 GCA_035437985.1 Polyangium sp. (in: bacteria)
AGTTTGGCGGAAGTGCCATGGGACTCGATTTGAGCGGCGGCAATCGGCTCAGTTCGATGATCGGTCGCGTCGCAAATCAGACGCAGACAGGTGGCAACGCGGACGAACCCGACACGAAACCGCGAAGATTCGGACGCGCAATGCCGCAAGTCGAGCCGAACAATCCGGGCAACAGCTACCTGCTTTACAAGATGCTGATCAGCAGCACCTATACAGGTTCGGCTGCAGGAGCAGGTCTTGCCGACGGCGAGATCGATCGCTTGCGCACGTCGGTCGTGGTTGGGCTGCCCATGCCTCCGTATGACGTGTACGCGATTCCTGAAGCTGGCGTAGATGTCCTCAGCTCGTGGATCTCGACCGGCGCAGCAACACCTGCCAGCTGCCCCTGACACGTCGCGTTTGGTGCGCGTGGTACGCTTGGCGCATGCTTGCGCTTGATCGCGAATTCGCCTCATTTTTCAAGGCTTTGCTCGTCCTTTCGACCCTGCACCTCGTGGGCTGCGGAGATGACTCGGCGATCGGTCCTACCGGCCCAACACAAACTGAAGTTCTGACTCCGGGTGCTCCTCCGTTGCCTGGACAAACCGAGTGTCGCGTCGAGATCAACACGAACATTCCCGTCACCGAGGCCACGCACTTGGACACCTGTACGCCTGTTTCGTACACGACAAACCCACCCAGTGGCGGCAATCATTGGGGGCAGTGGGCAGCTTTCAAGAAGTACACGCTGCAAGTTCCGCGCGAGATGTACGTCCACGACATGGAGCATGGAGCGGTGGTGCTTTCGTTTCGATGTGACGGCGAGTGTGCAGAAGTCGTCTCGGCGCTCGAAAAAGTCTTCGACGGAGCGAACGCGGATCCTTTGTGTTTGTCCGCTGGCAGCACACCGCGAGCACGACTCGTCCTGACCCCTGACCCTGAACTCGACACGCCCATTGCCGCATCAGCGTGGGGCGCAACCTACACAGCGACCTGCATCGATACGGACTCGCTCGCGAAGTTTGTTTCGGCGAACTATGGCAAGGGGCCCGAAGCGACATGTTTTCAGGGACAAGACCTCGAAGCGACCGGGTTGCCTGCGTGTCCGTAATCATGACGCCACGTCACCTACGTTGACACTTGCAGGCGTCGTGCTCATCTCGTTCAGGCATGGACAGCGGCACGTCGCCATCCTCGTTGACAGCTTCAGGATATGAACGCATTGCCCGCGCGGGGCTTGGCGGCGCGGCCGAAGTTTGGAAAGCCAAGACCACGGATGGCCGATTCGTCGCGCTGAAAATCGCTCATCACGAAGGTGCCCATGAAGCCCTCGCGCGAGAAGCGATGCACGCGTTGCTCGCTATCTCGCCACGACTGCCAGCGCTCATCGACGCCGGTTTTCTCGACGGAGACACGAACGTTCCATTTCTCGCGTTGCAGTGGATCGAAGGAACGAACCTTCGCGACTGGTTGAGAAAAGAGCGTTCCGATCGGCACCAAGCTGCTCTGCAAATCACGCACGACGTTGCCGAAGCTCTCGCCGATCTGCATTCCGTCGGTCTTGCTCATGGCGATCTCAAGCCCGAGAACATCGTTGTCGACGAGCACCACCGCGCCGCGCTGATCGACCTTGGACTGTCGGGATCGGCTTATGAGACGACGCTCGAAGGCGCCACGCCGCGCTACCTCGCTACAGGCGACAATGATTTGGGTGATGCTCGAGCGCGCGATCTGTTGGCTCTCGGGATCGTGGTTGCGGAGCTGATCGATGCAGACGTCGCTGCTGCCAGCACGCCGCTCGTCAACGCCCGAAGCGCCAATCTGCCTGCGCCTTTCGACACGATCTGCACGGCATTGCTCACTCGCAATCCCAGCGCTCGCCCCACCGCACGATGGGTTGTCGAAACAGCACGCGCAGCTCTCGCGACG
>DAOMZH010001591.1:0-1908 GCA_035437985.1 Polyangium sp. (in: bacteria)
GGGTATTTTTTGGTATCGCTCGATGTCGACGATGAGCTGGTCCCCAAGCTCTTTGTCCTTGAACGACTTCGGGTGCTTGAGCTCGATTGCGAGTCGAAACGCGGGTAGACGGAAATCCACCCGAGATGCACCGCCCGCGTAGTCGGGAGAGTATGCTTCGGCGCGCACGTCGTCGAAGAAAACCCGCAACAGCCCGTGAAGCAGATCCTGGTAGTCGTACTCATCGTTGAGCTCAAGTGTTGGGCGCTTCGAATGACGACGCTTTAACTGCCGGGCCACGTCGACAAGTCGCGTCCCAAGAACCTGGGCAACCTTGACAGAGTCTAGATGCGCGCCCGCGAAGCCTAGCCTGCGGCCGTGCCACTTCGTTTCAATTGTCCCATCGACGAGGCGTCGGACAAGCGACGCAAGGTGACTGAGCTTCTCCGAGAGTGACCGCCTGATGGGTGCGTGGTCGGCGTCCTTGAAGTGAGCAGCTTCCTCGGCTCCCGTCAAAAAGTGCCGTCGCCTAAGACCATTCAAGTCGACGAGGTTTACAAGCTGCGGATGGTCTGCGAAGTCTTCGCCATATGCAAGGGCGATGAGCCTCGCAATATCGGCGAGGCTCTCGGAACCAGGTGGACGCACTTGCTGGTTCAAGACTTGATGATAGCGGTTGGCCAGCGCCCCAAAGCCAAACTCGCTTGATCCCATCCGCCAATGCGCAAAAAGCGAGCCCGAATTGTCCCTCATGAACTCGAATGCGTTGCGCAGAACATGTTCTTCGCCGCCTTCGGCGCGGTCGGCAACGGAAAAGACATACGATTGATCGTTGTACACACCCAGAAAGCCCACCGCGGAAACCGCGGGCGAACCCTTGCGGACCACGGCAAGACTCTCGCATGCGTAGTGAACGACAAAGACGGCCCCACCGTTGTCGCGGGCTTGCCGCAGCCGAGCCACGTTTGATGCGTGATCGAGATTCAAACTACCCCCCTGTTTCCTAAGCCGCCAGTGACGGGGTCAAAGCCACACGCTCGGGATCATAGTCAACGATGGCGTCATCTCGTAGTAGTTGAAGAGCAAACCGGCGGCATGTTGGAACTACTACGAGATCGCGAAGGGGCCAAGCAACATGATCAGGTACCCCGACCAGCTCTTGGAGATGTTGTCGCATGCGTGGAAACATCTCTGACGAAGCGCTTCTCGACAGCGCATCTGCCAATTCAGGGGCGCGGAGAAGCTGGCTCGCTTCCCGATGAGAGAACGTCGGTGTTCCTTGACGAGCACAGCGTAGGAATAGCGCTGTTCGCAGCAGGTGTCTCGCGACCGACAAGGTTGCGAGGGAGCTCGCGTCAAGGTCGCGCGCGTGCAATACGCTTGACGACCGACGAACATCGCAAATTCGCTCCGCGAAAGGCACGCTGACGGGCAAACGACAGAACGCGGCAAGGATCCCGCTTGGGTCGTGAAGCGCCCTGCCCTCGCGCTGAAGGTGCAGCGCAAAAAGGTGCCCGCCCGCAGACATGTCCTGTAGCCACCGGGGCGAGCGGACAAGCACGGACAGGCGTGCCGGCAAGCCCCCGAATGTCATTGACTGCTTTTGTGCAAAGGCCGGTCGCACGACGAGGATGTCGACATCCGATTCGGCGCCTTGCTCGCCTCGAGCCGCGCTACCAAACAGCATTAGCGAATCCGTTGCCGCAATCGTGAGCATGAGCCTATTTTAGCCGATCGACGCCGGCATGTCCACCAGTTCCGGCGGATTCCGAATTCGAAGGCCCGAGAATCTCGGTCGGCCGTCCACAGTTCGCGCACCCGGTTGGCTCGGCAGATGGCTTGGATGCGCGCATCGTGGACGCGCGAAGCTACGCGTCAGCCGCTTCGCCCCCCTCACCCAAAAGACCCAGAACGCGCTGAAGCAGGGGT
>DAOMZH010001592.1:0-1908 GCA_035437985.1 Polyangium sp. (in: bacteria)
ATACATTACAGTGACCGTCACGCGATTACCGACTTGCCCCGTGGGCGACGCGGCAGCGGTGAAAATGAAGATGCCGGAGAACCGCGCGAGCGCAGTGTCCTGCACGTAAAACCCGCGGCTCGTGCCCGTGGGAGCGCGAAGGGCCGTGACGTACGCGTTCGTGAGCGTGACCTGCGTTTTGACCGGCGGATGTCCAGGAGCAGTCGGATCACGCATCACGTTGATGGCGATCGGAGGCGGAGGACAAATCGGCGTACCGAAGTTTGGCTGGGCGCAATCGTCGCAAACGTCGCCATGACCATCCATATCCATGTCCGCTTGATCCGCATTGGGTTTCTCGGGGCAGTTGTCGACACCATTGGTGATGCCGTCTTGATCGATGTCGTTCGCATCGAGCCTTGGGCACTTGTTGTTCGCATCGAGCGGGCACGGATCGCAAACGTCGCCGAGTTTGTCGCCGTCGATGTCGGCTTGTTGTGTGTCGTCGAAGGGACGAATCGGATTGAAGATGGTCGGGCAGTTGTCGAGATCGTCACTGATCCCGTCGCCATCGCCATCGGTTGCCGTGATGCCCATCGAGTATTCAGTGCGCCACGGAACGCAGCTCGGTTCGCTCATGGGCACCTGATCGTTGCAGAAGAACAGCGGATAAATCGCTTCGCCGGCAGCACGAATCGTGGCAAGTGTCGTTGTGCCCCCGATGTCTTGCGCCACGCAGGCGCGTTTGTCTCGTCCACATACCGGCAACGGTTCGCAAGCTGCGCCCCCGATGCCTGGATCAGCCACGAGCGCGTCGTCGCCGTAAAGAACCTTGCCTTGCCGCATCACGAGCACGACGTCTTCCACGCCTGCTCCAACGACCGCGCGATGATCCTTGCGGCTCTTGCCGTCGAAGATGGCGATGTCTCCGACGTAGCCCACTTTGAGCATGCCTGTGATCGCACCTGCGCCACCCGCATACGCCGCGTTTGTCGTGACCATACGCCACAACTGCTCATCAGTGAAGTGGTTGGCGAAGTAGAGCGTGTTCAGTTCATCGGCGCAGCGCAGTTCGCGCAGGATGTTCATCGAACCCGAAGGCACCCAGTCGGTGCCGAGGGCGATGGGTACGCCGAGGGTGTCGATGAGCGTCACGCTGGCTGTATTTCCGTAGAGATCGACGTTTGACCGCGGAGACCAGACGACCGACGTGAAATCCTTTTGCAGCAGCTCGATGTCTGAAGCTCCAAAGGCGATCGAATGCACCATCGCCGTTTGCGGCTCGACGATGTCGTACATCCCTTGTTCCTGACAAACGATCTCGTTGTGTGCGGCCTTGTCGATGCCTTCCGAAACATGCGGAACATAGGCGTCGATATTCGCAATGGAGGCTGTCGTCGTCGGGCTTGAGTAGTTGCATCCGCTCTCGAGCATCATGCCGTTGGCATCCCCGAGGGGGAACGTGTCGGAATTGGCAGGTGGAAGGGGCAAACCTTCGAGACGCCCGGAAACGTCGAAGTTTCGTAACAGTCCGCCTTGCGCTCCAGCGCCGATCGTCGAAGTCGCGCCGCTCATCACGAAGCGGAGTTCGGCAAAATGAACTACGTCGGCGCTAGCTCCGCTGCTCACGGTGATCTTTGGATAACCCGGTGTGCCTATGCGCCATTGATGGCGATGCGTGTAGCGAACATCGCCGTGCGATTTCGGCGTGTTGTTGGCGTACGTGATGTGATCGTGCGCGTTGATCAAACCTGGGGAAATCACGCCTTCGGCGCAATCGATCGTCGTGGCGTCGGCTGCCGAAGCAGAAGCGCTGCAATCGCAATCGACACACTCGATGAAGCCGCCAGCATTGATGAGAACTTCGCCGCGATGAAGCGTCTTGTCTGGTGCGAGTATCGTTCCGCGAAACAGTTTTCCGGACGTACC
>DAOMZH010001593.1:0-1906 GCA_035437985.1 Polyangium sp. (in: bacteria)
ACCCACGAAGGCAAAAATGCCTCCCATGACGGTCAAGTCGAGAACTCGGAATCGGTGTGCGTCTTCGCCGCCCAAAAGTTGAAAGACGTAGTGCACCAGGGTCGTCAGCGGTCCGTTGACGTCGCGAATATCGCGGTAAAGCACGTCGCCTTGACGAACTGCCCACGCGAAATATTGAAAAATGCCCTGATCCCGGCCGAACGGTGAATAAGACGCCGCATACGTCGCATGCGCGACCAACCAAAGCGCAGGCGTGAAAACGAGCAGTGCCGCGACAAACGGCAAACGGCGGGGAAAAACCTGGTCAAGCACCGAGCGTCATCGTGATCGACTGACCTACGACGTGACATCCTTGGCCGTCCTTGGACACCGTCACCGTTTGCGTTGCCGTGTCAGCGCCTTTCGTCGCGGAGATCGTGATCATCCCAGCCTGCTCGTAACCGCACACGTACGAACCGTTCATCATGTTGTCACAAGCTTGCGGCGCGCCGCCGTCGACCGAGAACGTCAGCATCGCGTCGGCAACTGCTGCGCCCGCAGAGTCCACGACTGCAACGGACACGGACGCCGCAGCTAAATCCGTGCACGCGGTTCCCCCAGGGCCGCCATCATCCAAATCAGAACCGCATCCCGCGAGCGCACTGAGTGCACCCATCACCACAACACCGAAATATCGAAGTTGAATGTTCATGACTCGTGAGCCTAAAAGAAGTGCATTTTCGTGTCGAGAGGACCGTTCACCGACGTGCCTCAGGCCATGATCGTGACCATCGAAAACAGGGGAGCCGCGAGCGCTTCATCACCTGTGACTTGCGCCTTTTCGCGGGCAGTTTGTCCCGAAGTTCCTTTCGTCCACAGGCGCCACGCCGTGTCCGCATCGAGCTCGACACGCGTCGTAGGTTTGGTTGGACAATCCGTCACGAGTGTCCAGCGATCTCCGTCGCAGACGAGTTGCCATTTGCCGCCAGCTTCGCCCCGAATCTCGACCTCCACCATCGTGCCTTCGTCTGCACGCGTGTTGCGATACGCGTGCGGCGCGCCGCGCAGGAACGTGTCGAGCACCGGGTGCAAGAACCGTCGCTCGGTAAAACCCGGACGACCTACGGCATCACGAATCTGCTGCTGATGATGCCACTTTTCCGTGTACTCGCGGGCCATGTCAAACCAGCTCTCCGACCATTCTTCACCCGCCCAAGCCACACCAAACGCGGATGGACTTTGCGGTTCGAGGCTCGAGAAAAGCGCCGCTACTTCTTCGTCGGCGCGCATCATGAGGTCCATGATCACCCGCGGACTCAAGCGTTTTGCAGCAACGATCCATTCGCGATTGAGTTGCTGCACGAAGCCCACCATGTCGCTGAACGAACGCATGTCCGGAGCTTGCAAGAAGTGACCATCGCGTTGGATCGCGAGGCGTCGCAACGAACCGTCGAGCAAGTGGGCGACGAGATCTTTGACGTTGCGATCCGCATGAACGGTGGGTTTGTCCCAGTCATCCGGTGACAACTTGGCGCAAAGATCGAGCGTCTCGGCGTTGATTTCCCGAAAAAGATGGCGCGTTTCGATGGGAGGCAAAGGCAGCACGCGTCGATGCTACAGCCATCGGGCGAGAAAAACCAAGCCTCGTGCACGTCGTTCGAGCGACCCTTCGCACCTCGGCAAAACCAGTGTACGGTTGTCGTTCTTCGGAGGTGTAGCGATGACGTCACGTGCAAAACCGCTTCCTCGTTCGATGCTCGGTTCCTCGCTTTCGGCGCGACACTTCATCGTTGGACTCGCCGTCGCCGTCTTCCCACTCGTGGGCGTCGCGTGTTCCTCTGATGTACAAGACAAACGCGACTCGACGGCGTCCGCAACAGCCAGTTCGTCATCTGTGTCCAGCAGCTCCGGAGCGGGCGGCGAAGGT
>DAOMZH010001594.1:0-1896 GCA_035437985.1 Polyangium sp. (in: bacteria)
GATGTCTTTCAACATTTACGTTCCTGCGGTCGTTCCGTCAGAAACCCAGGGCTCGCGTCCCGCAGCATCCGAATTGGCCAGGAAAAACAACTTCCCATTTCCAACCGTGATTTTTCCGATAGCCCCATTGCCCACGGCGCTGCCTACGGGCATCGTCGCCACGATCTGCGTTCCCGCATCGGTCCCATCACTCATCCAAAGCGACTTCCGATGCGCGAAGTAGAGTTTATTCAAGAATGCTACCGGACTAAAAACGTCGAATTCGAGCGACGCCATCTCGAGTTGCTTGACGACTTTCGTTCCATTCGTCGTGCCATCCGTTACCCACAAGTCGATTTGCGTTTCGAGTCCCACGGCGGTGCGCGTTTGGAAAAATAACTTGCCACCAGCCTCCACCATCCAAGGTTCGGGCAATGCATTGCCCAAATCCGCCACGAGCACGGGAGCAGATTGCAAGCCCGAAAATTTGTATAAATTCGCCCCGACGAACATGTATTGCTCGCCGGCCATGTTCCATAAGCCGGAGCATGGCGAATTGGCTTCAGGGAATGTTTTGAAGAGCGATGTTTGAGACGTGAGCGAATCGATTTTCCACAATTGGCAAACGTATTGCCCCGTCGTGGTTGGCCAATGAATCGGCAGATATGCTGCACTGCCCTCCACATACGCATCGCCTACGGCGGGTTCGGCCGCGAGGTTGGTTGCGGGTGCTGGAATGTCATTTACTACTTGCGCCGTACCCAAGTTCGTCTGGGCAAACAACCGGCTCGCGTATGTGTTCGTCGACGTCGTGAAAAACGTGGTCGATTGAACGTTGAAAAACGTCGTGCGCCGGTTGCCTCCAACGTTGTTGTCAAAACCAAAGGTATCTGAGTCGGCGAACTGCACGATGGTCGCGTCGAATTGGGTCCCATCCGTAACCATCACGAACTGTTGCGGGGTGGGTGGTAGAACCGCCCGAAAATAGAGTTTGTCCCCAATCGTCAATTCCGGGTAAACCGCAGTAACTTCGGAGCCGGTCAGCAAAGTGCAGGGATGTGAACCGGGTGAAATCGTAATGTGCAGCGTCGCCGTTTGCGACGTACTCAATCCATCGAAAACTCGAAAATGAACGTCCTCCGTAGCTTGCTGCACACCAGGATGCGGAACGTAAACATAATTCGAGCCGCTTCCACGGAAATCGCCGAAAGTCGGGAAGTCGTCCCACCAATACTCGATATTTGGCGAATCAGGATCGATGACGTCCAACACAACACGGGTTGCGCTGCCGCTGGTCACTTCCAAGTCTTGATCGTGCACGACGGGAATATCGTCAACGGGCCCCACGAATATTTCGACGAGTGCAGGACCGACCGTCGTCGTGCCGTCACTGACCTTGTACGTCAAGGAGTCCGATCCGGTAAAACCAGTTTCTGGCGTGTAGGCAATGACCTGGTCATTCACGACCGCAATGCCGTGCAGGGGCGGCGTGACGATCGTATACGTGAGGGAATCGCCGTCTGGGTCTTGCGCCGGGGCAAATGATACCGTCGCGTTTTCGCTTAGCGTGACAAACGGTGCTACGACTACCGGTGGATCGGGTACAGCCGTAAAATCGATGTCCACGTCCGCATCATTCGATACCAAATCGTGGCTTATCCCATCGCTCGTAGCCTCGAAGCGGAACGAAACACGACCGAAGAAATTCGTGTCTGGAAGGATTCGAAACACGCCCGTAGACGTATCGAAGGAATGGAGAAGAGCCGATTGCGGACCGGCGATGATGCGGTAGGACGTAGCGCGCTCGGGTCGAGACGCTACCACGGCCCGGCCGTCCACGGGGGTATCCTCGGGAGCCGTCACGGTCGTAAAAAATGCAACGGGCGTGTCGTCGGGCCGTGATTGAAGCTTGGCCGA
>DAOMZH010001595.1:0-1889 GCA_035437985.1 Polyangium sp. (in: bacteria)
CGGTCATCGGCGTCGCCCCCTTCGTGAGGCGGTTTTGAATATCGTCGAGTTCTCGAGGATCAATGGCCACCCATTCTCCTCGAAATTGGACGAGCGCTGATTTTTGCTTGGCCAGCGCGTTGAGTTCCCGCGCGGTCAACGATTGATCTCCAATGGCTGCTTCCCAATCTACATCGAGCAATCC
The DNA here is from genome assembly GCA_035437985.1 of Polyangium sp. (in: bacteria). Lineage (GTDB taxonomy): Bacteria > Myxococcota_A > Polyangia > Polyangiales > Polyangiaceae > Polyangium. Next base: position 185 of record DAOMZH010001595.1, read on the forward strand.
ATCGAGGTTCAGGCCGCCAATGCCCGTCACGGCCCCCGCGACTTTCGAGTTTCCGCCGACGCGCATGCGTAGTCGCAATCGCCTTTGACCCGCAGCGGTCAGTTCGCTCGGTACGATCACGCCAAACCCTGCTGCGGTCAGCGCGGTCGCTCCATCTCCAAGAAATGTCCACGCTTGCGCAGGATCCAGTTCGATGCGTTGTGGCCGCGCTGTTTCGAGCGCTGACGAGATAGGCGCAAACAAACGTGCGGCCCGTCCTAGCGCTTCGAGCAATGATTCTTGCGGATCGCGAAACGCCCGGCCAAACATGGCGAGGTGCCGACCTTTGGTGCTCCAAACATCTTCCGCGGACACGAGTAGACTCGGATCGTCTGGAGCTTGGAGCAAAAAGCGTAGCCCGAAACGCTCTTGATCGGCTGGCACTTCGAGGCGAAAACAGGCGCGTAAACGATCTCGGTTGCCAAGGGCTGGTTCAGCCCAGCGCGCGAGATCCTGGGCGACGCTGCGATCGGCCAAACCTTGTTCTTCGAAAGGACAAGCTTGGCCTTCGAGCGCGTTGCGCCAACGTTCGTCCCAAGGCAACGACGTCGGTTCTTCCTTGATTTTTGGCGATTTGCGGGCTTGGGGAAGTGGTGCGGGCAAACCCAGTGCGAGACGCAGATGCCCGTCGACGACGCTATTGATGAAAGCACGCAAGAGTGCATGCGGTGCCCAAACATCGAGGGAGCCTTTGGTGACGGGAATCGCGTGCGCAGCGGGGGGCATGTATTTCGCAAGTTTTTCAAGTTTTTCGGCGTCCTCGGCGGCAGAAAATGCGGCCGCCCAACGCGCCTCGAAGCGTTGACCGACACGTACGAGCGTGGGTACGACGCGTTCACGCGCAATGAGCGACATGGCCAATTTGCTGGCAATCATCCATGCCGCTGCCGAAGCGGAATACGTCATCATGTCATGCGCAGGCACGACGGCAAAGGCTGCCGCCGTAACGCACACGGGCAAACTCACGCCTTCGACTTGTTGAAGAGTTCCTTCGGAGGTGATGATGTCAGCGAGCCACGGCGATCGCACACGTTCCAGGTCTGGCGCCAGATCACGCGCCAGACCTCGAGAGATGCGAAAAACCGCCGTTGCATCGGATCCCCATGAAAAGAAGCGGTTGATGTTTGGCAGGTACACGAGCGGCATAGGCGGAGTTCTTCATGGCACACCTCGCGCCCTTCGTAAAGAAAAACTTTTCGGCCCTGTCGTTTTTCTGGGCCATGTGTTTGGCGGGGTACTTGGAACCCAGCGAGACGAGGTCGACCATGATTCGGCGAACACTCGTCATCGTGTGGATCTTACTTCAGCGCGCGGAACCGATTCAGAGCATATTCGATTTTCCCAGGTTTGGCCTGGAATCCACCGCGGATCGCCCCCAAGACCTTGCCGCTTGCGTCTTTTGCCAAATACGTCTGATCGTCGATGCGCAGACGAACCTTGTCTGCACCGGCACCCGCGATTGCTTTGCAAACGGACTCGACGTTGCCTTTGGCCTCCGTGACGCCCTTGCTCATCTCGTCGAAAAGGGGTCCTGATGCCACGACCGCCGCAATGTCTTGCGTCGTGGCAACGGGTACTTTGGTGCAATCTGGCCCTTGCAACATCTTTAGCGCGGCATCGGCGGCTTCGCGAAATGGCGCTCCTGGTCCCGAGTAACCATCCAGCG
>DAOMZH010001596.1:0-1889 GCA_035437985.1 Polyangium sp. (in: bacteria)
GACGACGTTCGCGCAATGGGGCGGGAGCTTCGGCACGACGGAAAACGTAAAACCATCCACGCTTTCGCGTTTTTTTGTCGCCGAGTCTTCGCGCTGAATCTTCTTTTTGGCTTTCTTGAAGCACGGCCCGAACGTATCGTCCGGAACATACGCAATCGCTGAACCTGTTTCCACGAGATTGCGATGACGCGTCATGGCTTCGGCCCCGAGTTCCTTCTCCAATGCTTGCGCAAATGCCGTTGTCGACACCCCGTTCATCTTGGGAACATCAGTCGTATCCGTTGCCGCAGGCGCCGCTGGTTCGAGGGCCCGTACGAAATCGAATAACGACTTCTTCCCCGCACTGGCCAGCCGAAGCTTCGCGTCGATCTCCGCTGCCGCAAAGAAACCTCGATCCTCGATATGCAGGCCCGCGGGTTCGTCTTTCTGGTCCATTACACTGGCGAGGGGAGTGCGCAGCCAGGGTGCGGCAAAATAGCGCTCGGACCGTTTGGTCAATTCGGCGGCGATGTCGGCGGGAGCAGCGAGTCCCATTTTGCGTAGGCCATCGAGGGCCAAGTACGTGCCAAACCCATTGTCGAACCAGCGTTGTTTCATGACGTTGGAGCCTCGGGCGGCGCGGACCATGGCCTCGGTCAAACGAAGTTTTTCCGGCCAAGTAAATTTTACCTCGTTGTCGGTCGTCGCGATGACACTGCGACCGAAGACGTCGAGATCGAAACGGGAGCCAGTTTTTCCGGTGGGGCGCACGAAAAGTCCGAAATCGTTGGTCTGCGTGGCGACGGTTCGCACGGACAACCAAGCCCGGTTGGTCCACGGGCCAACTTCGGTGACGTCCCAGTTTCCTTTGCCCAGCGTGATCAGCCGAAATTGCCCACCTTCCGCGCTGTTTGTCGCGGGTGAACGAATGGCCATTTCCTCAATGGGCCCGGCCATCCAAATCGTTTGCTCCAAAATCGACGGCGGACCCTCGACGTCTGCTTCGCCCAAACCGAAACTCGAGGTGCCTTCCGCCCCAGGATCCAGCGCTGCCAAATCCCACAAGGCGTGAATCGTGTGTGGTTCCGTGGTTGCCGGCATCAAAAACAGAGCGCGACCAATCGCAAATACGCCTCCAGCCGTCGCGAGCACTTCGTCGCGGGCTGCATCTTCGGCCAAAAGCTGCACGCGATAACTCACCGTCACCGGACCTCGCGCTCGACGCTCGGATTTCCACGCAGCGCGCGCGGGTTTGCCCGAGTCGACATCGGTCGAACGGCGCAGAGCAAGCGATCCTTCGCTGTCACGCGCTTCGAGATCGTCGATGCGATCGCCGGTTGCTGCTCCCGCGACGTGGGGATCGAGGCGCAGCACGATCGGGTCGGCATCGCCAAAATCGACCGGGGGCACGGAAAAACGCATCGCCACATCGACCGCAATGACGCTTCGTCCCTCGTTACGCACGGGCGTGAGGCGAATTTCGAGCGTCCTTGGCGTGGCTGCTGCACTTGGAGGTGGGGTTGTTGCAGGCGCGTTGATGACCGGGTATTCGACCGGCGGGCAGGGTTTGTCGATGTAGATCTGTTGCGGAGTGCAAGACGCCGCGCAAGCTAGCGAAACGAGCACGACACTCGCCCGAAGCGGGTGAGGAGAGGACAGGGACAAACGCACGATGGAGCGAGGATACTGCCGGTCGGCGGTGAGGTGCTGAGAATTCAGAAGCCGAGGTCCATAACGTCGAGTGCCGAGAGGAAGAACTTGCCGCTCGCGGTGACTCTCGTCCCGGTTTCGTTGGGGAACACAAGGGGCCGATAAACTTCGACGACACACGTTTCGAACGTCTTGCTCCACCACGGGTCGACGTAAGGATACGTTTCGAGCTTGGTGCGCGAGACCTTTCCAGCAGGATC
>DAOMZH010001597.1:0-1889 GCA_035437985.1 Polyangium sp. (in: bacteria)
CACGGCGTATGCGGCGGAGCAAACCCGTTTACGCCAAACCAAGCGGGTTGTGCGCGCCTTTCTGATACGTTGTCTTCGCAAGATGCGCGGGCCAATGGGGCCATTGCGGGTTTTGTGATTGCGGGTGTCGGAGCGGTAGGGACGGTAGGCCTGTTTTTGCTGCCAAAAACGCCATTTGGTCGCAAGATGATGGGAATGAACATTGCCCCTGTGATCGGTTATGATCGTATGGGTGGCATGCTGACCGGTTCGTTCTGATCGGTATGGAGAACACGAACATGCGGCCGACGAAGCGCACGACTTGGATTCTTTTGCTTTCCTTCTTGGGGTTGGTCGGGGTTGAAAGTCCGGGCTGCTCCCACGAAGTGGATAACCTCGAACGAAATGGTCAAGACCCGGATTTGAAGGGCGGTTGCACGCCGGCGACGGACGATGGTGATCCCTGCACGCTCGAAGGCTGTGAAGGCCAAGGGAATGCGCACGTCGTCACGCCCGGATTGGCTTGTGGCAAGAATGGTGACTTGGTTTGCAATGCGACGGGGGCTTGTGGCGGATGTACGGATGCCAGTCAATGTGGCGATTCGACCGCTTGTTTGCCCTGGGTCTGCGACGTTGAGAAGATCTGCCGACAAACGCCATCTCCCAATGGTCAGGCCATTGCGACACAAATTCCCAAAGATTGCAAAAAGGTGGTCTGTGATGGCGCGGGCGGCGAAAAAACCGTCAATGACGACACGGACGTGCCTTTTTACGATTGTTACCTGACGACGTGTTCGGGCGGTTCGGAAGTCAAAACGCCGGCTCAGCAAGGCACCCCGTGTACGACGGGTGGCAATTCGTGCGACAACCAAGGCAATTGCGTCGAATGCAATACGGACAACGATTGCGGCCCGGCGGGGAACTATTGCGATCCGGTATCGAATCGGTGCCATAGCTGCACCGACGGCAGCGCAAATGGTGATGAATCGGATATCGATTGCGGCGGCATCAAATGCCCGAAATGCACGCAGGGCGAAGGTTGCAAGATTGCCGGCGATTGCACGACGAACTTTTGTGCCGACGGGATTTGTTGCAATACCGCTTGCGATCAGGCCTGCCAAGCTTGCAACATTACCGGAAGCGTGGGCACGTGTGACTTCATTGCCCGTTACGACGAGGATCCCAGTTACGGAATGGGCATGATGTGCTCGGGCACGAAGGTCTGCACGGGTCTTGGTGGTTGCGCCGGAGATCTGGGGCAACCGTGCACCGGTCCCACCGATTGCGCAAGCGGCAAATGCAGTACGAGCATGCCCAAGGTTTGCGTCAAGACGACAGGCGACATGTGCACGCAGCCGAGCGAATGCTTCAATAACATGTGCACCAACGGCGTCTGCGGCTAATTCCCCACATTGACCATTCGAGGAGGCATTGACCGTGCTCCCTGGTTATCGTCTCCTCGATCCCATTGCAGTTGGACCGCGTTCCATCGTTACGCGGGCCATTTGCGAAGCTGACAGTACGCTCGTCGTGTTGAAAAGCGCGCGAAGGCCCGAGGACGCCGAACGATTGCGGCAAGAGTTCGCCATTACGCGTGATTTGCCAGGCGTTCGTACAGTGCGTCCGCTGGCGCTCGAAACCGGCCCGCAGGGTCCGTTTCTCGTGAGTCGCGACGTGGGAGGCGAATCGCTCGTCTCGTGTGTCCACAATCGTTTGTCACTGCCAAACTTCTTACGGTTGGCTCTGCAAATGGTGGATGCAGTCGCGGAAGTCCACGCGACACGACTGGTGCACAAGGACATCAAACCCTCGAACTTTTGTTTAGATGCCAAGCGTCAATCGGTTTTTCTGGCGGATTTCAGCATTACCGAACGTTTGCCCGAAGATGAAGACGACCTGCCTCGGACATC
>DAOMZH010001598.1:0-1886 GCA_035437985.1 Polyangium sp. (in: bacteria)
CTGGGTGGCGACGAAATACCATAAGCGCGAACTCTCGTTCGAGCCTCCGGACGCGCTTCTGGTATTCGCGGAACGTGGAGAACTCGCTCGTTTGCCTGATGTTGCACATGATTTGGCAACGCTTGGGAAGATTGAAATCGTCAACAAAGAATTGCCCAAAGATTCACAAGCATTGCGACGACTCATGCCGGACCTGTGCGACGAAAAGCGCGTGACCGCAATGAACGAGGCGCCGGGAGTTCGTCTTGGATGGGCGAATAAACTTGGCATTACAGTCACGTCGACCGAGCCAGAGCGGATCGAGGCGGAGATTGCAGCTCTTGCAGCGCAAATTCAGTCGGGCGTCAATGCAGGGGATGCGGAGAAGCTCGAGGCTTTGCTAGCTCGTGCAAAACGTCGGCCCGTCGAAGCGACGGCAATGCGCGTGGGAGATGCGATCCATGTGCTCAATCCCAAAGCGATCGCGAATGAAGTCGAAAAGCATCCGCGTGTGACGGTGCATCGCATTGAAGTGCCGACGCCGGCGCTTGTGCGATTGCTGAATGAGCTGGATACTTGGACGAAATACGATGCGGCTGATGATCCGCTGCTCGAACACGTCATTGAGCGTATCGACCCAAAGGGCGCCGAAAGATTGGCGATGCTGCACGCTCGTGCGCAGGTCCTTCTTTCGCGCACCATGAGTATGCGTGAAGCTGAACCCGTGGACGATTGGAAAACGCCGCTGGAAGCATTGCTGGCCGAGCCGTTGCCAGAAGCGTCGTTGCGTCTGGACGTTATAGATAAGCGGGGTAGCTATGAGTCAAAGGGCGAAACTCTCATCGTTTGCCCGCCAATGCGTGATATTGCCAAAGCTCTGCAATCGCGCGGTGTACACCTTTGTTTTGGTCCGGCAAATGAAACCATTGCGGACCGACGCGCACCGCTCTTGGCGTGCTGGCGGAATGACGATGATGGCGAACCGTCGATTGTTCTCGCAAGAGACGCCAAATGGGCACGTGATCCAAACCACTGGCTCGATCTATTGGAGGTATCTCCTGCATGCGGAGGCGTCGCTCGAAAAGTTGAGAACTCTGACAGACATAGTCACTGGAATCAGAGACAATCGCAATTTCATAAGTGGCGTGAAGAAACCCTTCCGATTACCAAGCGCGCGTGGCATGAAGCCGATTGCCACCTTGCGCTCGTCTGGCTCTCGCTTCGTCGGGCGTTTTCAAACGAATCGATCCGTCTTGGCGATGGCACGGTGCTCTTGCCGCTTGGTGCCGGTATCGTTGCAGAGATAGCCGTGCATCGGTATTTGCCACGTGTGCCGCGAAGTGGCATTCGTGCCAGTTTGGAAATGACAATCCATTACGAGAACACGAAAAAACACGACCGCTATGCCACGTATGAGTGGATCGAGCAACCATTCACGGCCCCAGTCGTCTCCCATCGCGCAGATACGACGTTCTCCTACTACAACGCAGCAACTCAAATGGGTCCCCACCTTCCATCCTCGATTCGCCTCGAAGGCCACGGAGTCGTCGCCGAAATCACGTTTCGGTACTCTCCGCTGTTCGTTGGGGCAATCCCAAACCCAGCGCCAAGCATCGCCGCAGCCAGCGCAGCAGCGTTCGCAACGGGTACGGCTTTCGACGATGCTGAACGGCAGAGGCTGAGTTGAGCTGAGCCTCGTTGCTTCGTCCCGCGTTGTTTGCCAGGACAACACCTTCGACACTGGCCAGATCCGCCTAAGAAAAACCGCTTGACCATCTACTGAACGAGCGATACTTCTCGGTTGATGCTCGCCAAGCGCACGCGACAAACGGCGCTTCCGTTCCAAGCGGAGCGCTCGAACTCGGTCGTTTCCCTTCGCCGACCGATGAAAACCGTAGGTCTATTTG
>DAOMZH010001599.1:0-1880 GCA_035437985.1 Polyangium sp. (in: bacteria)
GAGGCTGCGGCATTGGTTGGCTCCGAAGGTTTCGGTGTAGGTTTGCGCGCCTTGGGACGCGTTCTGGACCAAACCGTCAATCGAGACTACCTCGCTGCAGCCATTTTTGCGATGATTGGCATCGAAATCAATGTCCGGGGCCCGATGGCAATGGCCAAGCAGATCCATTTGCTGCTCGACCTGCTCGAAAAACATCAACAAGTCGACGCTCTCGCCAATGCCCTCACGAGCTTTGTCAAAGAGCTCGCCCAAACAGAGGATATCGCGAGCGCAGAATGGGCCTCGGCGCTGCCGATCCTGGAAACCGCGCTTGCAAATATTCCGGAATGCAAAATGGCCCTCGAAATGCTTTCGGTCATGCACCGGTACAAAAAGACGGGCGACAAAAGCGTCCTCTTGGAGCTTCCGCTGGAGCAACGCATGCTCATCTCCGGAGAGGAAGCAACCTAAACGGAGCCGACGACATCGCTCACGTCTGCGCCCACGACAAACCCCACCCTCCACACTTTCCCATGGCTCCACCATGGCCCCCACGAGTGTTCCGAAGCGTCGTTTCACGTCGCCTCCTGTCGCCTTCCCGAGAGACCACCGTTATCGCAAAGTGGCTGGAATGATGCTGGTTTCGTCTTGTTTCTCAGGGGTTGGCGAACGCACGGAGAAGCGACTTCACACGGTTTTGACAACCGCCGTAGCCAAAAAACAGGTGCAGCCAAAAAAACAGGAGCCAAAAAACAGGTGCCAACCACCTTGGTAAAACGCCTATGCAGCAGGATTGGCGGTCGTGGGCGGGTGGGATTTGATTGAGACGTGCTCCCGTACTGCATTACGCATCAATCGATTGACGTGCGTTTCGCTATCGTCGCCCATTTTCGTCATCAATGGCCACGACGACACCCACCGCGACGAAATCGCTAACATGGGGGGGGTTTTCATTATTCGTGCATTCAGAACCGCGTAACGGCAGTGTGGCAGAGTAGTACTAGGCGGTTTTATAAACCGGCCAGTTTTACTGGGACGCTCATTTCCACGCACGAACACTCACAATGCTGGTTGGCCGATGACGCCGCACGACGCCCTGTTCATCGAGACGTGGCCTCGTGCGACACGAGCATTCCCATCAAAACGGGTTTTACCGGAGCGAGCCCGAGCCGAGCTTCTGCCACACTTCCTTTGGCGGACACGTATTCCCGCGCGCTCGTTCTTGCAGGCATGCGACTTCATAAGGATCGGCGGAGTCGTCGGGCTCCTCCTCCGGCTGGCGCGCTGGCGGCGTTTGTTGTTCCGCACCCGCGCACGCGACTTGGGTCAACGCTGGGGCGACGACAAACGCCAACGGAACCAAGGTTTCCTGGAGATAACTTGCGATTTTCGTGGACTTCATATCCACAGACGAGCACTCGTTTGTCCCGGCGTCAAGCGCTTTCGGTTCTTCCGGCTCAACCTTCCGAACGAAAGATGGCTCGAGCGCCGCTACTTTTGTTGTGCTCGTCTGCTTGGTGTCGCTCTCCGTCAAACTCACCCGCACCGAGTCGGTCCATTCGGACGAACCTGTTGGCAGAATCGCGCCGCAAACGACGGTCACCACACAGGTCCCGCCGATATGCGCCCCTTGCATCAGCAATTGCGAAGTCTGCTGCTTGGCGTACGCGACAAACGCTCGTGCTTTCTTCGGCACGAGCACCAGAGCGACTATCGTGGCTTGAATGGCCGCGTAGAGCAGGTCCAGGATTCGTTGCCGCTTGTATTCCAATTCTGCCCGGGGAACTTGTTCTTCGGCGGCCAGCTCCGCAATGGTTTTTCCTTCGACGAACAGCGCACGAAGAAACGCCTGCTCCGCCGGATTGAGCGTCATTAGCGGGTCTTCCAACATTTTACGCGCT
>DAOMZH010001600.1:0-1876 GCA_035437985.1 Polyangium sp. (in: bacteria)
AACCAATCCAAACGTTTTTCAATGAAGGGCCACAGCCAATTTCTATCGTACGGAAAATCAAGCAACGCCGTCGCAATGCCTCGCGCCATTTCTGGCGTTTCCGGCAGATGTCGATTGGCCAGCTCCAACGCTTCAGGCCACGCGTTGGCCAATAGCGGACCGAGCAATCGCCACCCATTCAATTGCGTGCCGAAATCACTCGCGGCGAGCTGTGTCTTTGCGGAAATCAAAATGTCGTTCGCTCGATCCATTTCGAGCGCCAGAGCACCCAACATCGCGTGCATGTCGAGGATGTCGGTCCACACGCCCAACTCCCGTCTTGCAAGTTGTAACCTTCCGAAACGCAAAATGCCTTCCTGATGCGCCGCTGCCAATTCGAGCGCGATTTTCCACAATGGCTCGACCAACCACGGACGAGCGTACTCCCACGTCGCCGCAAACATCACAATGGCCATCCGTGAACCCATCAAGCATTTCTTGGCCGCTTCGCCACCAATCTTTCCAGTATTCAGGTCTGCGAAAAGCTCCGCAGTGAAGCGCAAAGCTCGCTTCTGCTGCGACTTCTCCGTCACCAGGGCCACACGGCTCGTCATGAGGCGGATAACGTTCTGCCAATGCGGATTCAAAACGATATCATCCTGTCGGCGACGAACAATCTCCGTGTCTCCTATGAGCAACTCGTCCGCCGCAAAATACTCTTCCAAGGACCGAATACCAAATGTGTATTCACCCTCGGCGGAATGAAGCAGTAAAACGAGGCGATCCATCGCAAACCGCATCATGCGGTCGACGTGCTCGCGCAATTGCTCGCCTCGATATCCCTGGTCCGTGTACACTTGCTCCAGAATGCGCTTCAAGTCGCGGCGACGCAGCGATGGTTTAACCCCCGTGCCTTCCTGCGCCCGCACGTGCAACGTGAAACCGACGCGCTGGTGCAAATCACGGAGAATGCTTTCGTCCTCGTTTTGGATTCCCATATCGAATGGTTTTCCCAATTCGCGACGGAAAACCATATCGAAATAGGCGTCAAACAGCTTGCACCGGGCATTCGGCAAGTTGCCCACCCGCGCGACGAGTAACGCGGCCATCGTCGTGTGCAGAGGCGTTTGCAGCAATTCCTGCACATCACTGTTATCGAATTCTTTTTCGAGTTGCTCACGTTTTTCTTCGAGCAGTGTCCCCGGTGGAATATACGCGCCGAGCAAACGATGGCCATACTCTAGGGCGGCCTTCTGACCCAGCGGCTGCAGCTCCATGTCGTCCAGCTCTTTGAATTCGGCACCATATCCCTGCGGACGCGTCGCCACGACGAGCGCATCGTGCTGATGCTCTTTCGCAAAAAGCACCGGCCGGAGAAAAACGAGCATTCTTTTTCGATCCGCGGCATTCGGTACTTCGTCGAGGCCATCCAGGATCCAATGCCTTGATCCCGCAACCGTCAACGCGGCTTGCCATTGCGACGTGGTGATGTCGGCTTGAATGCCGGCAAGGCCAAGCTCCTTGTTGGCCCGATACGCCAAGAAGTCCCATAACGACTCGTCTCGACTATTCACGTGCGACGCAAGCCATTGCGACAACGTCGGCAAGTCGATCCGAATCGGCAATGCGCCTTCCAGATGCGCCCAAGGGAAACCGCTCAATCCGGCGTCGAATCGCTCACAATACTTGGCCCATTGCTCCTGCATTTTCGACGGCAAAACATCGCGCTGCCGATCGACCCACGATCGCCGCAACACATGCGCTAACATCGTCGTCAACGTGCTTTTCCCCGAGCCCGGCCCACCAATCAGGAGCCATCGTGATCGAGGCAAACGACGATCGGTCGACCCCGTAGAATAACCAAGCAGCGTGGGCATCGCGTGGCGCTCGCTCGACA
>DAOMZH010001601.1:0-1873 GCA_035437985.1 Polyangium sp. (in: bacteria)
TCCAATAAAATTCTTCCGTAAATGCCTTCAGGTCGACGTTCGTTGCGTCCATTTTTGCAAAAAAATCCGCGCGCGGCGCCGCATGCACGTACCCCGCCGTCACCGCCACCGTCTGCACACCCACTTCATGACAAGCATCCGCGACATCCATCGCGTATTCGGCAAAAATAACCGGATCGTTGTACGTAAATGCCACACTCTTACAGCCCAAATCCACCGCCGCCTTCGCAATCGCCTCCGGCTTACCCCGATTGGCCAACCGATCCATTTCCCGCGACTTGGATATGTCCCAATTTTGGCAAAACTTACACGCCAAATTGCATCCCGCCGTGCCAAACGACAATACGCTCGTTCCCGGATAATAATGATTCAACGGCTTTTTTTCGATGGGATCCACACAAAACCCCGTCGACCGGCCATACGTCGTGACCACCATTTCGTCACCCACGCGCTGCCGCACGAAACACAACCCCCGCTGTCCGTCCTTGAGCATGCAATCCCGAGGACACAGATCACATTGCATTCGGCCATCGTCGAGCAAATGACGATAACGTCCAACATGGTTCGTCTCGGTACTCATGTCGTCGAACCTTCCGCCGAACTTCGCAAACGTCAAGTCGCAACCGGCAAATCGTCACGCCATTTCGTGAGGGAATATCGATAGACTTCCATCGTTGGGGACCAACCGCGCGCCGGCATTCCCGCTTTTTGCTTGAGCTGCGTCAAAAATTCCCCAGGATCCGGCAATTTTTCCCATACTTGCGGCAAAAACGTCGCCCGATGCCGCCCATCTCGGAGCACCACGCCATCTTCATGCGGCCGGATTTTCTCGAGCGCTTCCGCTTCACTCCGCACCCGCAATGGCTCCAAAGGCCCGAGCAAACTCACCTCCACCTGCACCTCGTTTAATTCCGCGCGCAAAAGCGGACGCGAACGAGGATCGAAAAACGCGGCGGCCACTGCATTGTGCTGCACATCGTCGAACAAACTTCGTTGCGGTTCGAGCGTGCCAATACAACCATGCAATTCCCCTTGACGCATCACCGTCACGAATGTCGCCGCCTTTGCCTGATAAACCTCTTCCTCCAAAAGGTCCGGCAAAGGTCCACCCAAGTGATGCTGAATGCTTTGTCGTGCCAAACGCAAAAGCCGTTGTCCGTCAATTTCCTGCTTCACCGCCCGCATCCTCGTAAAATGCAAATGCTCCGTATCCTACGACTTCCCTCTTGTTCCCCGCTGTATCCCCCGATGTTCGCAAATCGAGCTGCACGGCCGTGAGCTGTCGACGTCGAGCAACCACCAGCAATCCATTGATCGGTCCAGCGCCACAAGCATCGGTGTATTCGAGAGGCCCGTCGAAAGCGAGAATCTTCTGCGCAGTTCGGCCATCGACCACCCGCGCATCCGCATAAGGAAGATAATGCGACAAATCGGAACTCACGACAATCAAGGTCTCCGGACCGCCCCACAAGGCATCCAGCACCGTAGCTACATCGTTCGGCGTCGCTCGTCCCACCGCGAGCGGAACGAGGGTAAAGGACGAGAGCATCGTTTGGAGAAATGGAATCTCGACTTCGAGGCTGTGTTCTTGCGCGTGTGCGGGTGCATGACGCGCGAGCCCGAGGTGCGCGACTGCATCGTGATCGATTTGTACGCGGCCAAGTGGCGTTTCGAAGGCCGTTGCTTCCGGCAAGACGAGCCCATTGACGTGCACACGATGCGCGGGACCGAGAAGTACGACGCGACGAACCTGATCTCGGCCTGCTCGAAGCGTTGCAAAAGCGCTTGCCGCGACCGGACCTGAATAGATGTACCCCGCGTGCGGTACGACGAGCACCTTGGGCAGTTGATCCCGCAAAGGTTGCCGCGCTGC
>DAOMZH010001602.1:0-1872 GCA_035437985.1 Polyangium sp. (in: bacteria)
GGGTCAGTTCGTCGTCTTCGGGGTAACGCAAACGCGGCCCAATGCTCCAATTCAACGCTGTGACTTGATCTTCGGCAATCGTGCAAGCATTCCCCTGGTCGACGCCGTGCTTGACGACATGTTCTGTTCGTGACGAGATCCCGATCGAGGCTCCGACGGGCGCAGCTTCGACCCGCGTGATGAGCTCGTCGAGCGACAGATCCACGACTGAGTCGACAGCACGACCATCGTGCAGATGAAGCCACGAAAAGGCGAGGTCGCGCGCCACCTCATGATTGCGGTGGTACGTCGCCGCCATCTCGAGCGCAGCGTACCAACCATTGGTGCCCGGTGAGAGGTTCTCGTAGTATTTGTCGAGCATGTTGTAGACGCCCATTTTGACGCGCGAGTGCGCGTCCGGAGCACACATGGCCAGGAAGACCTGGTCCAGGTGCTCCTGCCCAATGCGCCCCAGAATCGCCGCGCGCACCAGGATGGACAAGTCACCGCGAGACTCAGCGAAGAAGACAACATCCGGCATGAGGTCGGACTCCTGGACGCTCATCAGACCGCTTAGTCGTCCGCCGCTGTCAAGGAAGCGCCCGACCCCAAGAATGACATCGATGGCCCAGTTCTGCGACCGTATGAGGATGGGAATGCGCGTGCTGCTACCTCCGCGCCGGAATGCTTCACGCTTCACGGCCAGCACCTCCTCGAGCGAGGATCCTGCAACATCGATGTCGATGCGACGATAGAAATCGGACTCGTCTCGGCGCACGTCTTTCACCACGGCAGGATCGTAAAGGGCCGACATCGTGGCCAGATAGGCCTCTCCAGCGTTGGCTTCATCCACCAACGCGTACAACTCGGGGTATTGGCGCTCGCTCATGGTTGTTCCAGTTCGAGAAGCTTCACAAAAAAACCAGGTTTTCCGGGCAGGGGGATACGTTGGCCTTCCCTGAGCAGGTAACCATTGTCGCCGCGGGTGTAGCGCAGCTGTGTCTTTATGCCATTTTCTTCGAGCGTCTTGACCGCCAACGGCGCGTCTTTGGGGATCGCGAGCTGCACAAGTTCGACGTCTTGAGCCACGCCTTTCTCGACAGCTTTTTCCATGCTTGCCTCCAATTGCTGAACCGCGCCGTAACAGTCGACCCCACCAGGTCTGCCGGTTGTTGGTAGTGGCGCCCGTGGAAACTTGGCTTCGGTGATGATGAGGCCGCCGTTCGACGAAACAGTCAGAACGTCAGCGGATTTCCCCCAATTGCCTTTTGCGTCCTTTACGATCCCGAGAACATTCTTGACCCCATCGCCCATCGCGAGCACCTTATCCTGCTTTTTCTCGATGAGGGCAAGCACAACCTTCGCTTCCCAGTCGTTGTCGAGCTTTTCGACGGTGTCAGGGAGGATCGACCCCCGCGTCAGCGTCTTCCATTTTTGGATTCGTGCCTTCCCGATCTTTTCGACCAACTCACTGGACATCGTGTAGATGACCGCCGCTGCGGCCTTTCCTTCCGCGGAAATCGCCGCCTTCGAAACCCCCTTCCACACCTTGACGAGTTTCCCCGCGCCAAACCCAATTCCGGACCAAACGCGTTCCCCCGTCGTCAATTCGCGCCCCGACGGCGTGCACCACTCTCGACCCGTTACCGCTTCGCATAGATCCAAAGCAGGTCCGACAAATGGCACGAAGCCAATGCCTACACGCGTCGCTGCATGCACGAAGGTCCGCATGACCTCGGCGCCACGTTGCGCACCGTCCTCGACTTCTTGCATGCCCGCCGAAAATGCTCGTAGCGTATCGAAAAACAGATTCGCTTCCAGCGCCGCTTGATTCGCCTCCCAAACATTGAGCCGATCTTTCAGCTCTTCAGCCATTGCGCCGTACATGGCCTT
>DAOMZH010001603.1:0-1870 GCA_035437985.1 Polyangium sp. (in: bacteria)
GATGTCTTTTGCATTCACGATGACGACGTATTGGATCGCAACGCGTGCGGAATGAATGCGGTTGTGGGGTGCTGGCTGCTCGTTTGGCGCAGGAGCACGTTCGCGACGAACGCTGGCGATGACGAACCTCATGAGGGCACATCGGACCTCGCCGCGGGCATATTTCGGGGGTAAGCTTTGCTCAATGCGCTTTGCTTATTGGGTTTGTCGTTGTTTGCTCGTGATGGCTGCGAGTCCCATGTTGGGCTGCGGTTCGTCGGAAGAGCCAGAGATAACTGCGTGGGTTCCACCGGACGCACCAAAGCAAGAGGCTTCGATCTCTTTTGAACAAAATGGTGCGTTGGCGCTGGGACTTCGCGAAGAATACGAACTGAGCGTGGTGGTCGATCCGCCGAGACATCAAGAGGTGAACTTCGTTCTTCTTGGTAGTCCGCTCGATGCGACGCTCGATCACGCAGCGGTTGTCGTGGACGACGAAGGTCGTGCGCGGGTGACGCTGCATGCGCCGAATCAGTCGACGACGTTCCGGGTGCGCACATGGATCATGCGTGGACCTGCGGACGAGATTTCGGTTGCAGCTGTTGGTGACGGGTTTGCCCCGGTCGAGGTGATTCCAAGTTACAAGGGGATTCGCGCGATCACGGATTGGAAAGCCAATGTGGTAGCTCGTTCGACGTGTACGGAGATCTCGCCACTTCTTCCGTACGAACTCCCAGAATCGCTGGAGGGTCAAGCGTCAGCCGGTTCTCCGTTGTTCGTACAAGACGCACCGGTTGGTCCGAGTCTAGCGGTGACGGTGCGTGCCGGTGAGTTTGCCTGGGGCTGCACGGATGCGCATGACTTGGTCGTTGGGGAGACGATGACGGTCAAGGTGAATGTCATCGACAAACCGATTGCGGTTGGCGCGACGAACCTGGATGTAAAATTTCAATTGCAGCCGGATCCGAAGGTGTATTCGTCGATGTTGGAGACGACATCGCAGATGATGGTCGAGGCGTTTGTCCCGAAGGAAGGTGATCCTGGCGGGGCGCTCATGGATGCGATTGCTGCGCGAATTCCTGAATCATTGCTGCCAGTCTTCAACGAAGCGCGGGTGACGAACGACTGGGATGCGCTCGTTTCGAGTCACTTGGCGCTCCAACCTTTGTCGGTTCAGGAGGCGATGAAGGGGTGGCTCGGCGCAGGCATGGTGGACGAGCCGCTGGAAGTCACGGCGAATTTGCGTGCGTTGCCGAGCGTGCCGGGCGCTGCGGTGCTGGCACCTTTGCAGTTTGGCTCGGTACAAGCGTCTGATGCGGGCATGCCGCGAACGAACGTTGCGAAGCTGATGGCGGATGCTGGCGATGTGCTGCACCTCGGGGGAACTTTGTATTGGTTGCCATCGCGTTACGTGGGCGGAGTGATGCAACGCGTAGCGCTGAAAGAAGCGCCCGAGGGGACGCTTATGAGCGATGTGCTCGGGATGCTGGTGGCGTGTGATGTCCTCGGACAAACGCTTGGAGGATTCGGCACGTGTGATGCGACATGCGTTGCGGGGTTGTGTCATGAGGGTCTGGCGAGTCGCTGGAACGATGCATTGGACGCGTCGGCGAATGCGGGCAGACTCGGGCTCATCAACATTGGGGCGGTGGTGACGACGTCGGTGGACAACAGGGCGGTGCCGACTTCGTTTCAAGGTTCGTGGCTCGGGGGAATTTCCGACGGCGAGCAAGTAGCGAAGATCAGCAAGGCGGATCTGAGCGCGCGACTACCAATGAATCCTTGAGACTCTGCGTTGAGGTCGCTCGCGCTCCAAGCGAGTTGCGTCCAGAACATGTGCCAACCACTTTGGTAATTGGTGTTCAATATCACCAAATTCTCACGCGAACTT
>DAOMZH010001604.1:0-1864 GCA_035437985.1 Polyangium sp. (in: bacteria)
CGATGAAGAGACCGAAGGCGGTGTTGTACATGGCTTCGGCGATACCGTTCGACAGCATTTGTTGCTTGACTGCCGCGGTCAAACCCGGTCGGGCGATCGATGCGAAGGTTTTGATGAGACCGCTGACGGTACCGATGAGGCCGATGAGGGTCGCGATGTTGGCGAGTGACCAGAGCGTGGCGACGCGTTTTTCGACGGCGGGTTTGAGGTCGGAGAGTTTTTCGCTGAGGGCTGCGTCGATCTCGTCGGCGCCTTTGCTTGCCTGGGTCAAACCTGCTTTTACGAGCTGCAGAACGGGGTAATCGCCAGCGTCACAAAGTTTGATGGCGCGGTCGACGTTGCCGGCGATGACGAGCTTTTTGATCTGAACGAAAAACTCTTTCGAGTTGACGCGGTAGCGATCGAGTTGGAAGTACGCCCGCTCGACGATGATGGTCAGCACGATGGCGGAGACGACCACATTCATCATGAGGAACGTGGGGTTTTCCTTGATGGCCGCCCACATCCCTACTTCGCTCCCACCTTCTGCCGCCAACATGAACAGGTGACGCATCCTCGCGGTCCTTTCTTCCTGCTTACGTACGATCTTCTGTGAATCGCCCGAGGGTTCGGCGCACTTGGTGCGCGAGGGCCGGGAATATAGCCGTCGCGGAATCGGAGAGGCAAGCAATGCGCGGAAATTGCAAGGCTGAAGAATCGTGCGCGGATCAGGAACGAATAACGAGGGCGATGCGGTGCGGTGCTGCTGGATCCTTTCACGCACCTCAGAAAAGACATGGGACTTCGAGATCCAGACCAAATCTGCTTGACGTCGGGTGGTCTGAGTCGCGAAGATGCGCCCGCCCAGCAGACATCGAACTTCACGGAGGCATGTTGCGAAATGTGTGGATGTGAAGGCGGTACGAGCGGGGTCGAAGGAAGCGCAACACGCTTCTTGCACTGAGACGTGCCGCTCGGTTAGCGTCTCCGGAAGCATGAATGCGTTGGCCGATCGCCTTGCAGACGATGTAGGGTGCGAGGCCGCGACAAACGGCAAGATCGCACGAAGTTCTAACGTCGAAGAACCGGTCGCTTTCCAACCGAAAGATTTCCAAAGGGCGACACCTCGGCCCCAACTAGAGGCGCAAGCTGGAGGACCAATCAATGCACCAGATGTACGAGCACTTCAGAGAGGGTGGATGGGGCATGTGGCCCATCCTGTTTTGGTCGATCCTCACGATCGGCATCATCGTCGAGCGCGCGATCTACTTGTTTGGCTCGGCGATCAACAAGGACGTCTTCCTCGCAACGATGCAGAAGTGCATCCTCGCGGGTGACGTAGCCAAAGCCGTCAAGATGTGCTCCGCCGCCAACGCGCCGCTTGCCCGTATCGTGCAAAGCGGCCTTGTCAAGGTCAATCGCCCTGACGAAGAAGTTCAAGCTGCAATGGACGAAGCTGCACTGCGCGAACTGCCGAAACTCTCGGCGCGCACTGCATACCTCGGCCTTCTCGCAAACCTTTCCATGCTCTCGGGTCTCCTCGGAACCGTGACGGGTCTCATCATCGCCTTCGGATCCGTCGGTGGTGAGTCTGTCGATCCGAGCCAAAAGGCTCGCGTGCTCGCGCAAGGTATTTCCGAAGCCATGAACTGCACGGCCTTCGGTCTCGCTGTCGCCATCGTCGGCCTCATCGGATTCGCCATTCTCAACGGCAAGACGCAACAGGTCGAAGACGACATCAACGAAGCATCCGTCATGGTGCTCAACCTCGTCGTTGCGAACCGCCAAAAGGTGAACGTCAACGCCGCAGGTCAAGCAGCGGCCTGATGATCGTTCAAAGGGGGCAGTTTCCGCGCCGAAACTGCCCCTTTTTTTCATATCGAAC
>DAOMZH010001605.1:0-1862 GCA_035437985.1 Polyangium sp. (in: bacteria)
CCAGACCAAACTTTGGAGTGGTATCGGGCGGGGCGTTGGGATCAAATCCAGCCAATGGCTGCTGCACGCCTGAAAGCACCGTGGTGCCGTTCGAATTCACCGCACTGATGACCATCGTGCATCCCCCACGATTGTCGTTGCCTCCAGCCGCCTGGAATTCGACATTGGAGTCCTCGACAAACCAACGATGCTCGAGAATCGCGACATCGTCCATACCTTCGACGTAGATGATGATTTTCGAGTCGACGGCGGTCGGGTTCCGCAATGCATTGCCAAGCGCGGTCATGCTCGTCCCTCGACGTCATCGGTGGGTCGCTCGTCGGCCAACAGTTCGCCCCCTTTACGCATATCCAATTCGGGAATGTTGACATCGAATCGCTGCAGGACATCCTTGGAATGGGCAGAAATGATGACGGTGAGTCCAGCGTGTTGACGAAGCAGATTCTTCAATTGTTGGACGACGCGGCGTTCCCATTCCGGATGGAGATGCAAATCCACTTCGTCGATGAGCACGATGGTGTTGCGCGTCATGTGCGCGGACAAGAGCAAGAAAAGCACGATGAGGCTTTTTTCGCCGCTGCTCAATTGATCCAAACGGTGCCTTTGGCCTTCATTTTCGACAATGGCTTCAGGTGGGTCGCGTCGAACGCCGATGATCCGCTTTTGCGAACCTTTGAAAACGGTCTCGTTGATGGTTTGGCATGCCGCCTCGAATCGAGCTTCGTCGAGCCATTTGAGCCACACGAGAAGGTTGTCGAGGGAGGAGGACCATTGAGCCGTATCTTGATCGAACCGCCGTGCGGGCTGGTAGTCCCAATTCATGGGCCGCCCAATGGTGCGTCGTTCCGTTTCGGGCACCCTCGAGATATCTCGATTGGAAGGGAAATACAAGAGGACGGGGGCTGTCTCGGGATTGAGGTCATTGACGCCAAAACCAACGGGGGGGCGACGGGTCGCTTCATGAATGACTTGTGCGAGCTGGGGCAAGATGCCATCGTCGTCGGGGGCATTTCGCTCTGAAAATCGGCCTTTCCAACGCGGAAATACAGCATATCGATCCCAAGCAGTCGCGGCATATTCTTCGAGTTTTTCCGTGCTCCAATGTTCGAGGGAGGAATCTTCCGGAATACCCAACATGAGGGAAAGAACGACCGTTTGGGTACCCATTTCGACCAGCAGGTCGAGTTGGGCACGTGCTTGCGGATTATCGAGGAGTAGCCGTGGTGGAATGACGTCGGCGAAGATATCGCCGGCCAACGAGTTCATGAGAAAATACATGGCCTCCATGGCTGTGGTTTTTCCGCGACCATTTCGAGAGACGAGCAGGAAAAACGAACAGGGTTCGCCCTCGTTGTCGAGGAACGGGATCGTCGTGACACCATCCTGAAAGGGGCCAATGCGATCGAGGTGAAGTTTCAGAGGGCGAAAGAGGCGCGCCGTTGCATCAGCATTCATCGTTGTCTCTACCTTGCATCGTTGACGATTCGGGCCACATCTTCGGGACTCAAGAAAATGCCGTGGACCCGGGTGGGTTCTCCCCCGTTCAACCGAACGAGCATATCACCCGGCTTCAGCAATTTTTCTGCTCCCAAATCGTCGAGAATGATTTTCGATTCCGTGGCTTTTTGGACCGTGAGTGCAATTCGCGAAGGAATGTTGCTACGCAAGAGTCCTGAGAAGGTTTTGGCATCCGGCCTTTGCGTTGAAAGAATCAAATGAATTCCAGCCGCTCGCCCTTTTTGAGCAATGCGAACCAGTGACTTCTCGACGTCTTCGCCACCTTGCAACGATAGGTCGGCGCTGGTAGTACCGCTCACCGACACCGGCGCATCCGAGACGGCATTCAGCGCCGGACCAAGTTG
>DAOMZH010001606.1:0-1861 GCA_035437985.1 Polyangium sp. (in: bacteria)
CAAGAGTGCATCGATGCGCGTGGACATGCTTGGTGACAACCGCGCGCGTGGATTACGCAACGTCGGCGATGTTCTCGCGGTGTTTCTCATTGGAGCTGCCGTCGTCAAGAACTGCGTTCATGGCGATGACTTTCAACATGACGTCATTTGGGCTGCTTCATATGGCGCCATGGGGCTCTTGCTGCTCGAACTGACCGGCATGGCGGGCGTGCGTCTGCTCATGCGTCAGCGCCTCGCAGAATCGCTCGAGCGAGGCAACGTTGCTGCTGGAGTTGCCGCGGCATCGCATTACGTGGCGACGGGGATCATCACGTCCCGCGCCGTTGCGGGAAGTGATTTGCGGGGCCTGTGGTTGTCGATGACGTTTTTCCTCCTGGCCCAGTTCGCGCACCAGGCCGTCGTGACCTTGTACCGCGCCCTCACGACCTACGATGATGCCGAGCAGGTCGAGGGGGAAAACCTTGCCGCCGCCATCAGCTACAGCGGCATTTCCATCGCGGTCGCGGTGATCATCGCGCGGGCACTCGAAGGCGAATTCACCGGGTGGATTCCGGCGCTCACCGGGTTTGGCAAACTCGCGGCAACTGCACTTGGCCTGTACCCCATTCGGCAGTTTGTCGTGCAGGGGCTGCTCCTCGGAGCAAAACCCTCGCTTCGCGGTGGCGATCTGGACGAGGCTGTAGGGCGAGATCGCAACGTGGCTGCAGCATCGCTGGAAGCTGCGAGTTACTTGGGCACGGCGCTCGCCATCATGGTTCTTGCATGACAAACTCGGTCCCCGCGCCGCCGGGATACGACGAGCTAGCTCGAAAGCTCGTTGCAGGTGGGATCATCACGGATCCATGGGTCGATGGCCGCCCGCGACTTTCGGCTGAACCGATTATTTTGAGCATGGCCGATGCCAAACGCCTTGCGCGAGCTGGCCAAGCAATCGCCGAGGTTTACGACGAAGCGATTCATTTGGTATTGGAGGACGAGGCGCTCCTCGACGATTTTTTCGGTCTCACGCCGGTGCAGAAGGCCATGTTCGAGGCCTCGAAGCCGCTCTGGCATGGCATTGCGCGGGCGGATGTGTTTTTCACGAACGAGGGGCTAGCCATTGCCGAATTGAATTGTGATACACCCACGGGCGAACCGGAAGCAGTGGAGCTTGGGTGCATTGCGCGCGCCAAGCGGCCGGATCTCATTGACCCGAACGCGCACCTCGAAGATGCATTTGCGGCGATGGTCGAGAGCATGATGGCAACGCTGGTCGGGCCATCGGCGGCGAAGACGATTGGCATCGTGTATCCGACCGAGTTCACCGAGGATTTGGCGGTGATTCGTCTGTACAAACGATGGTTTGAAAAACGCGGCTATTCGATTGCGCTCGGTTCGCCGTACAACCTGGTGGCGACCGATGAAGACGCGACGGTCCGGGTGTTCGAGCAGCCGGTTTCGTTATTGTTTCGGCATTACAAGACGGATTGGTGGAGTGACCGGGCATCGGCATGGACGGACGAGGATATCGCAGACAAGGCGCCCTTGGCCGAGCCTTTGGCGGTGGTCGTGCGCGCGCAGGCGGCGAGCAAGACGGTGGTCGTGAATCCGTTTGGCGCGGTACTTGCGCAAAACAAGCGAATGATGGCGTTCTTATGGGAGCACATTCATCGTTTTGGTTTGTCGGCACAAGACGTGATTCAAGCGTTGGTCCCGTATACCTCGCGGCTCGAGGCCTTGCATCCGGAGCAATTGCGTGTGGAGCGTAAGGATTGGGTGCTGAAAAGCGATTATGGCGCCGAGGGGGAAGAGGTGGTGATTGGCCGCCTGGTCACGAACGAAGAATGGGAGGCGTCGCTGCAGCTTGCGCGCAAAGGTCGGT
>DAOMZH010001607.1:0-1860 GCA_035437985.1 Polyangium sp. (in: bacteria)
CGGCCGACGGCCGGCTTCGGCGACGACCCGGCCAAGCTCACCGACCTCATCAAGCTCGTTGCCACAAGCGAGCCCTTCCGCATGCGGCGCGGCGAAGCGCCTGGAGGTGCAAAGTGAAACGTTTTGGACAATCAAGGCGGCTCTTCCTCGGCGGTGCAGGCACCTTGTTGGCGCTACCGTTCCTCGAATCCCTCATGCCGAGGACCGCAAGAGCTGGGGCAAACGACATCAAGCGCATTATCGCGTTTTATGTGCCAAATGGAATGCACATGGCAAACTTCACGCCCGTGGAAGAGGGCGCGCAATTTACGCTGCCGACAATCCTGGAGCCGCTTGCCCCCTTCCAAAACAAAATCAACGTGCTCACGGGCCTAGCGAACACGCCCGCAAGACCAGATGGACCGGGCGATCACGCATCCGGGACCTCGGGCTTCCTCACATGCCGCCACGTGGTGAAGACAGAGGGTGCAGGCATCAGGAATGGCATTTCCATGGATCAGGTCGCAGCCGCGACGCTTGGGCAGCAAACGAGAATCCCGTCACTCCAGCTCGGCATTGACGGCGGCTCCTCCGCAGGCGATTGCGACAACGGATACAGCTGCGCTTATTCGCGCAACATCTCGTGGGCCTCCGAGACCCAACCACTACCCAAATCGACAAACCCACGGGTCGTTTGGGATATCCTCTTCGGCGGTTTCGACTCGGTCACTCGCACGAGTGTGCTTGATTCCGTGCTGGAAGAGTCACTGTCGCTCTCGGGTAAGCTCGGGACGACGGACAAACGCAAGCTAGACGAATACATGACGGGTATTCGCGAGCTCGAAAAGAAGATCCAAAAAACGGGCACCGGCCCAGTTTGCACGGCGATGGACAGACCCCCCGCCGAGCTCCCTCTGCCCGAGCACGTAAAAATGATGCTCGATCTTACCGCACTCGTCATCCAATGCGATGCAACGCGGGTCGTCTCGTTCATGTTGGCCAATGCAGGCAGTAACAGAACTTATGCCTTTCTGGGGGTCAATGACGCCCATCACCAGATCTCACACCACCAAGGATTGCAGGCCAACTTCGACAAACTCACGATAATCGATCGCTGGGAAGTCGAGCAATTGGCCTATCTCCTCGGAAAGCTCGAGGCGATTGATGAAGGAAATGGCGTCACCGCGCTCGATAATTCGGTCGTGTACTTCTCCAGCGAAATCGAGGACGGAAACACCCACGTCCATACCAACCTGCCCATTGTGCTTGGCGGAGGGCTCGGCGGAGCTTGGACCACTGGCAGGCATATCGTCTACCCTGCGGACCAAGAGATCCCCCTAGCAAACCTCTTCATTTCAATGCTGCGGGGCGCAGGGGTGACGATCGACACCTTCGGCGATAACGGTAAAGGGCCGCTCGAAAAGCTCTGAGCTTCGTGTTTGCAAGAGAGAACCAGCGAACCCGTACCAGGTTGACCGTCTTAGTACAGCGCTCCGCAAGTTCGTGACCGTTTGTCTACGCGAAACGTAGCGTTGGGTTAAAACCCAACGCTACACATAGCAAAGTCCTCCACTGCCGTTCCGGACTGTCGTCATGGGTGTTTTGCGAGAAATGGCTTCTCCTGCGATTTCGATAGCAAATCACAATGACGATGCATGATGGAGCGCGGCAGCACGAGGACTTTTTATCGTTTGGCGCGGGGTTTTAGCCCCGCGCGTGGGTGCAGCACGGATGGCGTCACGAGTTTTGGGACAGCCGCTTCAATCCCGCGCGGGGCTACGGATCGTGGGAAAATCCGATTCAGTTCGCGATTATGGCGTTGATGCCTCAGGCCGGCGCTGGCCAACCATTGACGAACGTCGAGAAAAACGCGAGTCCATG
>DAOMZH010001608.1:0-1858 GCA_035437985.1 Polyangium sp. (in: bacteria)
AGATTGAAGAGGTGCCGCGCATCTTGGCCAATGAAGCGCGTTTGGCTCAAGTCATGGTGAACTTGTTGATGAATGCAATGCAAGCGCTGCCGGCGCGTCCGGTGCGGGACAATCGCATCGTCATCGCCGCGCGTGCGGATTCGCGCCACGTGACGATCGAAGTGCGGGACAACGGCCAAGGCATTTCCGAGGAAAACCTTCGCCACATTTTTGATCCGTTTTTTACAACCAAACCCGTCGGAGAGGGGATGGGTCTTGGTTTGTCCATTTGTAATAGCATCATCATTGCCCATGGCGGGCGGATCGATGTCGAATCCGCCCTTGGTGCAGGCAGCGCATTTCGGATCGTCCTGCCCGTCGCCTCGACACCCGCGACTAGACGACGAGCGTCACTTTGACATCCACTTCGAGTGTTTCCCCGCCGCCACCGACGTAAATCGTCCCCGACGTCGGCGTTGCATCCACATAATTCCGCCCCACGGCCACCCGCACATGATCGGTTCGCGTCACGACTCCGTTTGTCGGATCAAAACCTTTCCATCCGAGCTCCGGCAAATACACCTGCACCCACGCATGGGATGCTTGCGCTTGTGCCACGTTCGTCGCCATGGGACCGGTATACAAATACCCGCACACATATCGCGCCGGCACATTGAGCAACCGACACAAGCAAATGAACAAATTGGTAAAGTCTTGACAAACCCCACGCCGATTCACGTACACGTCGAAAGCGGTCGTGGACAAACCGGTCGTTCCTTGCCGATATTCGTATTCACGAGAAATCGTTTGATTCATGTCGAAGAGCGTATCGATCAAATCGTAATCGTTACGCTCCACGAAACTCATGGCGTATTGCCCTAGTTCTTCGAGCTGCGTATCGGGAATTTCCGTAGGCAAAAGATAGGGCTGCAAGATCTGCCGTTGCCAAGGCATCCACACCAAGGGAATCGTGCTGCGCGCGTGCAAGGGCCGCAAACTCCATGGTTCGGTATCGAGCAACGTCAATTCGGACTTCGCTTCGACGATGAGCTCGGTAAAACTCGTGTCCACCGCGATCTTGCGCACGCGATTCCCAAAAACATCGTCGTATTCGCGCATTTTCCCGTCGACCGACATGGTAATCGACGAACTGTGCAACGTTTGCAAGCGATCGTGAAACGGAATCAAGCGCAACAAATGCGCGCTGCGCTCCACCGGTTTGGCATAACGATATGCCGTACGATGCACAACGGACAAACGGCGCACCTCCGATCGTTCGGGTCGATCCACCGGCGCTCGAAGAATTCGTTTTACCCGACTGCTCTCCGTATCGCTCGTCTCCGCCGTAGGCGCCACCTCGGCGATCACCGAACCTTGGCGCACCACAAGCACATGCCCAGGCTCGAGCGCCGTCCACGTGATGTCGTCGCCAGCCAATTCATTCGAGGCGACGATGACCCCTTTGCGCGATTTGATACCCCGCCTTCCGAGATCGAGCTCCAAGTCGGCATCGGTCAAAACGAGTTTTTCATAAGGCGGCGAAACTCGCCCCACATACAGAGGTCCTTCCGACCGCGCATCCGCGTAGGCGAGCAGGTCGCGCGCGTCCGAGAGCACGCACGTGGTGCAGCCGTGGGTGCTGATTGCGCCGAAAAACGCTTGAATTTGCGCCAGATCCGCGTCGCCGATGCTGCGCCAACCCTGGGCCGCAAACAGAGCCAGCAAATCACAAAACACCCTTTCGCTGTCGGTTGATCCAACAGGTTCGAACGCATTCCGCGCCACTGTTCCTTCAACGCGATGACGCAAGCTCCCGCTGTGCGAGAAAAGCCAATCGCGCCCCGCATAACTGCGAGAAAAAGGTTGGGTGTTCGCGTCG
>DAOMZH010001609.1:0-1855 GCA_035437985.1 Polyangium sp. (in: bacteria)
CGCTCGCTTCGCGCGCTAACAAGCGCGCTACGCGAGGCTTTGTTTACGATGAGGGGCTCGCCGTTGGGTCTCACAATCTCTTTGGCTTTCAGCCAAAGAGACTGAGCCAACGGCTCCGCCCCCCATACCCCCCGGGGGACAAACCGAGGCCGGGTGCGGTGAGTTGGGCCGGTTGAAACCTAGTTGTTCTGATTCTTCTTCATCAGATCGGCGAAGGTGCCGAACTTGGCTTCGCGGGCGACGCCTGAGCGATACGCTTGGTAGGCCTGTTTCTCCGCGTCTTCCTTGAGCGCGCGGATCGACAGTTTGGCTTCGCCACGACGCGGATCGATCTCGAGGACCTTCGCATCGAGCTTCGTGCCCGTGGGGAACTCCTTGCGCAGATCCGAGCCGCGCGCAGTGCCCGTGTGACCTGCCGGAATGAAGCCGCGTGCTGCGCGACCCGTGACGCCAAGGATACGCACTGCAAGCCCCGCTTCGGTCGTCCCGAGAACAGCAACCTTGACGGACTTGTACTGCTGTACGCGTTGACGCGGTTCGTCTTCGCCACCGGTAATCGCCGGATGCAGACCGATCTTATGTTGCGCTGCATCGCAGCTCGACACGACGACATCGATCTCGTCACCAACTTTGACCACTTCGCTCGGATGCTCGACAGCTTTGAACGAAATGTCCGCGGTGTGGCACAAGCCGTCGATGCCGGGTTCCAGTTCGATGAACGCCCCGAACGGTTGCAAACGCGCGACCTTGCCTTTGTGACGCGAGCCGACCGAGTACTTCTCTTTCACGGCATCCCACGGATCAGCCGTCGTGGCTTTGTGCGAGAGCCAGAGTTTGCCCTTGTCGTCGATCTTGAGGACTTTGACGTCGATTTCGGCGCCTGTGCGGAACAGATCGGTGAGTTTGGCACTCCGATCGTGGCTCGCTTCGGTCATGTGAATGAGACCTTCGACGCCACCCGCATCGGGAAGAGCGACGAACACGCCCCACTGCACGACCTTGCGCACGATGCCTTTGTGCACGCTGCCAGCCGTCACTTTGCTGAGGGCGCTGGTGCGAGCTTGGCGCGCATCTTCGTCGAGCATCTTCTTGCGGGACACGACGATGTCGCGACCCTTCTTTGCGTATTGCGTGACGACGAAGTCGAGGCGTTGACCCACGAGATGCGCCAGGTCTGCACCGTGGCGTAGGTCGACATGCGATGCCGGAGCGAAGGCGCGCAGGCCCCCGAGGTCCACTTCGAGTCCACCTTTGACGGTGCCCGTGACAAACCCAAAGACGACGACTTCATCTTTGGTCGCGGCTTCGAGTTGTTGCTTGAGCTCGTCGAGCGGTTTGGGCGTACCGCGACACAACATCAACATGCCGCCACGTACGCCGGTGCTCGCGACAGTGGCGATGAACTGATCGCCGTCGGTCGGGATGCCTTCCTCTTCGGGGAGTTCGTCGCGGTTGAACAAGCCGATCGCTTTGCCTGCAATGTCGACCCAGATCGCTTGATCCGAGACCCTGCAAACTTTGCCGAAGACTTCTTCACCCACGCTGAAGGCAGGACGTTCACGTTGCGCGGCCGCGTGCTGTTTGTCGCGGTGTTTGTCGCGACGCTTGCCTTGGCCCGGACCTTTTCCTTGCGCTTGCGCCTCGGACGAACCTTCGCCGCCGCTCGCTTCTTCAGCAGCGCCGTCGTCGCTCGACCCTTCGGCAGCTTCAGCTTCGGCAGCTTCCGCGCCTTCGGCCTCACCTTGCGGCGCAGCGTCGTCGGTTTGTCCCGGCGCACCGGGCGGACCTTTGCGCTTATTTTTGCGCTTGCGCTTTTTGCCGTCGCCGGGGCTCGAAGCAGCAGCGGCCGGAGCGC
>DAOMZH010001610.1:0-1849 GCA_035437985.1 Polyangium sp. (in: bacteria)
CGCTTCGTTCAAGGTCCTCGAGCATGCCGGAGACGAGTTTGTCGAGGATATCGCGACCCGTTGCTCCACGCTTGTGCGCAAAGAGATACAACCGCAAAAGCAACACTTCCGACCACGCCGCATCTCGAAAATGCTTGATGAATAGAGCCTGCTCCGCATCGACGGTCGTCAAATGGGTTTCATGCGCCGCCGCTAAATATTCTTGAAACGACAAGGGCAAAAACGAAAGTTTTCCGCCACCTCGGTCGGCCAAGAGGCCCACCCGATCGCACGCGTAATCGATGAAATCCCGCATTTCATTCCGCGCCTTCGATGGAGAAATGGCGGGACCACGGCGTTCGTTTTTCACGTGGTGCGTTGTCAAAAACGGGAGCGCATCGTCGCGAGAAAATAACCCACGAGACTCGCTCGCTTCATCATTGACAATGAGTCCACGGTCCTGGACGTGATACGCCAGCGCCTCCAGATAGTCGCGCGGTATTTCTTTGGGGAGCGCGAGATCTTCATAAGGATGTTTCTGCGCTCGTTCGCGCGCTTCAAGCCAACTACGCAGGAGCATCTCGACACATTCTTCGTAAAGCTCCCCGCGGTCTTGAGGCAAATTGCCATGGCAACGATGTACATGGGCCATCAGCGTGAGCAAAAGCGGATTTTCCGCGAGTGCTCGAACTTGTTTCGTCCGGAAAATCGCTTGGCGCAACGAGTTCTTTTGCCCGGACCGCTTTGATGAATCATAGGGAAATTGAATGGAATACCAGCGGTTCAAGAAATCATCGATTTGAGCGTCGTCCAGCGCGCCAATCATGACGTGCTCGAATTCGTTCGTTGGCAGCGCAATGTCGTGTGTATAGCCGTGTATGCGTGACGTTACCCAAATGGGGCAAAATGGATATTCGCGGCGCAATTCGCGAACTCTGGCAGCCATCTGTCGACGCGCTGCCGATGAACCCACTTCATCGAGGCCGTCCAGGAGCACAATCGCTTCCCCCATATGCATCGCTGCCTGGAAAAACGCTGGATGAGCTGAACCAAGACTACGTTTTGCCTTGTAATGCTGGGCGAGATACTCGAGTATCGAGAGGCTCTTTTGATCTTTACGGGCATCTTGTTCCGCCGCAGCGTACTCACGCAGCGAAATGAACAGCGGAATTCGCTTTGGCGGAGGTGTATAGTCCGGCAACGCAACAGCCCCGTGCGCGTGGAGCAATGCAAGGAAGGAAAGGAGCATCGTCTTGCCCATACCGGGATCGCCGAGGACCAGCACGGACTGTTCTTTTCCCAAGAGACCGACATTCAATAGATCAACCAACGCCCTTCGTTGCTCGCGACTTCGTTGCTCACGAAAAACCGTGGGCACGAATAGATCTGCCAGCCGAATGTTGGCCTTGGCGTCTCGTTCGCGAAGCGCTTCCGGGGGAAAGCCGAACAGATTGACGTGTTCCATGTCGCGGACGATTTCTTTACAATAATGCGTAGTGAACGCCCTATAGTCGAAGCACGGATCCAGGCCCGGCAATTCTATGGCTACAAGCTCTGGGTAATATCGAGCGAAGACGGCGGGAATCAGGCGAAGAAGTTTTTCGAGATGCGACAGGCCTCGCAATTGGGGGTGAGCCACATTCGCTTTGGGCAATGAATGCAGCCACTCGATTTCCTCTTGCGACAGGTTACGAGGAAACCAGAGTGAAAACTCCACTTTCGCCGGAACGGAGACTTCGCTGTCTTGTTCGTACGCGGATACCAATGCGCTTAACACGCGAATCATCGTATCTGCACCAATATCGACACGCACATCCTTAGTACAGCGCCCCGCAAGTCCGTGACCAGGATTGATTACGCGGCAATTGGC
>DAOMZH010001611.1:0-1845 GCA_035437985.1 Polyangium sp. (in: bacteria)
CCCCAATTTGCCCGAGCACGTGGCGCGAGCCCATGGGTTCGTCCCCGCAAACGTGACGCGCGCTGCGTTTGTCCGGGCAATCGACGACATCGTCTTGCCGCTGGGGCGTGCTCTCTGCCAAACTGCCCTTGGAACTGCGTGACCGACGTCGACCCCGCCACGAGCACCGCATCTGCCCTCTTGCGCATGGAAAACATGAGCAAGCGGTTCGGCCCAGTCAGGGTGCTCGACGGCGTTTCTCTCGATTTGTTCGCCGGTGAAGTGCATGCGCTCCTTGGCTGCAACGGCGCTGGCAAAAGCACCCTGCTCAAGATCCTCGCCGGCGTGCACAAGGCCGACGCAGGCACCATCTTCCTCGAGGGAAAACCCATCACGCCCCGATCTCCGGCCCACGCCGCCCGACTAGGCATTGCGGTCATTCACCAAGAACTGTCCCTGGTGCCCAGTTTGTCCGTTACCGATAACTTGCTGCTCGGCCGGCCTATTTCGCGTCTTGGTTTCCGGGTTCGGCGTGACGAACGCGCTTATGCCGCGCGACGTTTGGCGGAGGTGGGTTTGGAGGTCGACCCAGACAAACCCGTCGAGCGTTTGACGCTTGCGGAGCGGCAACTGGTCGAGATCACCAAAGCGCTTGGTTTGGGGGCCAAAGTGCTGGTGATGGACGAACCGACGAGTGCCCTCACGGCGCCGAGTGTCGAGCGCCTTTTCGAACTCGTCAGATCGCTCTGTGCGAAGGGGGTGGCGGTGGTGTACGTGTCGCATCGCATGGAGGAAATCTCGCGGCTGGCGCAGCGTTTGACGGTGCTTCGGGACGGACGGGTGGTTGGGCAAGCTCGGGTGAGCGACACGCACCTCGATGAAATCGTGGGCTGGATGTTGGGACGAAAATCCGCGCCGGTGAACGAAACAGCCCTTGAATCCCGAGAAAAAGGTAAGGTTCGTCTTGACGCACGAGACTTGGTGGTGCGGGCGGAGCAAGGTTCTCGATTGCTCGTGGATCATGTGGCGTTGTCGGTGCATGCGGGCGAGATCGTGGGCTGCTTTGGTTTGTCTGGGTCAGGTTCGAGCGAATGTGTGGCGGGGCTTTTTGGGACGTACGGGGCGCGGGCTGAGGGAAACGTGGCGCTCGATGGGGTTGCGGTGCGTATGGATGCGCCGCGAATTGCCGCGGCTTTGGGGGTTGGGTTCGTCCCGGCGGATCGCAAGACGATGGGTATCGTGCCGCTGATGTCGAGTACGCGGAATGCGACGTTGGCCAGTTTGTCGGCGAAAAAAACGTGGAGCTGGATTGGTTTGGGTGTCGATCGCGCCGTAGCGGAAGAAGCTGCATCTCGTACGGGTTTGGCGAGAAAAATGCTCGACAAGGCCATCGGCGAATTGTCAGGAGGCAATCAGCAAAAAGTCGTGCTGGGCAAATGGCTCGTCTCCGACCCGCGTATTCTGTTGCTCGATGACCCCACGCGGGGTGTGGACGTGGGCGCGAAAGCGGAGATGTACATGCACGTGCGGGCGCTCGCGGCGCGTGGGGCCGGGGTTTTGGTGGCGAGCAGCGATGCGGAGGAAATCGTCGAATTGTGCGATCGAGTATTGGTATTTCAAAAAGGAAAAATCGTGGCCGAGGTTCGTCCTGGTGAATGCAATGCGGAGCAGCTCTTGGCTTTGGCGATGGGGGCAGGGACCGAGGCGCACGCATGAAGGATCGCGTTTCATTTTGGGAATCGAGTCCCCTTGGCGTCTGGTTGCGCGGTCCTTCGGCGCGGGCGGTCTTGGCGCTGGGAATCGTGCTTGCTTTGGGCGTGGTTTTTCCGGGTGAAGGAGCGTTTTATCGTTCAGGGACGCATATCG
>DAOMZH010001612.1:0-1841 GCA_035437985.1 Polyangium sp. (in: bacteria)
TTCAGGAGTTTGCCCTGGCCAAGGGCACGTGGAACGTAGGAGGCGTGCGCGTAAATCCCGGGGCCATCAAGGATACAGCTGTCTTCACGGTCGAAGGCGAAAAAGACGATATCTCCGGCATTGGACAAACTTCGGCCGCTCATGATCTGTGTCCCAACGTTCCCGTGGACAAACGTAAGCATTTGCTGGTCCATGGCGCGGGTCATTACGGAATTTTCTCCGGGCATCGCTGGCGCGAGCACACCTATCCCGTGCTGCGCGACTTCATCCTCGCAAATGCAGCTTGAGCCTCCAGACTCTACGCGTCTTTTCTTTTCAGCGTGAACGTCACCCGGTTTGATTCTTCGGCAATGGCCGGGTTTTCGGCGGGCGGTTCGTCCAGTAAATACACCATCTCATCAGCCTCCCACGTGTAGGGCTCACCATTCATGAGCACGCCCTCGTGGGCACACGCGAGGGTCACGTCGAGCAAAGAATACGTCTTCAAATCGCGAATCATCGCCAAAAATCGACCCTGCCGTTGCGGATTGACGAACTGGAATCGAGAACGTGCAGCGAAGGCGGTATGATACCAACTAGGTCGAAATGCAACGCCGGCAAACCCGAGACGTTTGGCCATTCGCAATTCTATTTCACTCATTTCTCGCGCCAAGCCTAGACCAGGAAATTCTTGCCCCGGAAGTTGCGGACGTTTTTGAGTAAATTGAGCAATCGGATGGCGCAAGGTGAGCCAATGAATGTAAAGAACGTCGCGGCCCGCGATGTTGCGTCGCTCGACGACATTCTCAATAAGCAAATGCCGTGTATCTTGCGCATGACCGAAGAGTTGCATGCGATCACCCGTGCCGGTGGAATCGACACGCACTTGAAATTGCTCGTATCCCAATCGCGTAAGCTGAAACAAGACGCCATAACGATCGAGCGCATACTCGATGCCTTCGGCGGTATAATATCCGAGCGCCCGTGCTTTTCGGACGGGACCAAGCCCTAGTGCCGCAAGGACATCGTCGTCTGTCGATTCGTCGTCGTGCCGCAATTCACTTGGGGCCAAGCCCGCGGCAATGGCGGCAAAACGTCGCGCCAATGGGTCATATGTTGGAGAAATGGGCTGTCGCGTTTCGAGCGATAACGCTATTGCGCTACCCGCCAATGCGCGCCACGCGTGAGCATGATAACCTCCCCCGGGCAGCCAGACGCTTGGAATTCCTTGCAATCGTCGCGCAACGCGTAAATCGCGCCGCCGCACGCCGTCCAGCGACAAACCCAACGCGCCCAGCCGATCGCCGGCAAGCACATCGCCTCCCGCAATGACGAAGGCCAAGTCGGTTTTGGGCATACGTTGCAAGAGTTCATCGAGGGCCGCGAGGTATTGGGTATCGTCGGCACCTTTGGGCAAAACCGTTTCGTCCACGGATTCGAGTGGTCCCCAAGCGCATCCCGAAATCGATCCAATCCACACGTTTGGGTCGCCACGTAAACAATCCGCGGTCCCATCTGGAGGATGCGCATCCAGGTCGATGAATGCAGTGTGTCCAGTAAAACCATCGGCCCGAAGCGCCGCCAAAGCCACCGTCATGTCGTTCACCGCGCAAAATCCGCCTCCTGATGCGCGACCTGCATGATGAAATCCTCCCAGCAAATTCAATGCCGCTTTGTTTTGCTCCAATGCCCAGCGCGCCGCAGCAAGCGTCCCTCCGCACGCCAAACGAATCGTCATCAACAACGGATCGATTTGGATTTCTTCTTCGTTTGCGGCAAAGATTCGGGCGAGCGTCGTGGGCGTTGCCAATGATTCGAGCCACGAAGCATCGTGCATACGGCCGAGATCCGCATAAGAAATG
>DAOMZH010001613.1:0-1837 GCA_035437985.1 Polyangium sp. (in: bacteria)
CTTCGGCGCCGCCGTCATTCATCATGGGCATTGCAGGCATCATGGCGCCTGCTTCACCCACTCCGCCATCGGCGACAGTTGGGGGCAATGGAGCGGGCGCTTCCGCAGCTGCAGCAGCCGCCATTTCGCCTTCTTTCAACTTGGCCCGTTGGAGCAATTCTTCAGAATCGTCGCGATCGCTCTTGCGGCGAATTTCTTGAAAACGCTTTAGTTCTCGAATTGCTTCGGCGACCTGCTGTTTCGGAGTCATCCCCGGAATGCTGGGCGCAAATAGATACAGAAGCCCGAGGTTGTAATGGATTTGCGGCAATGCTGGTTCCCGCATCACGACCCATTCGAATTCCCGTTTGGCATCGGCGTACCGGCCCAAAAGTCGATACGTATCGCCGAGTCCGAGGTGAATCGGCGTGCTGTATTGGTCGTACTTGATCGCCCCTTCGAGCAGCACCAATGCCTCTTGCGCATTGCCCGCTTCGAGCAGCATCGTGGCCAATTGCGTTCGAGCTTCGACGAAATCCGGGCGACGCTGGACGACTTTGCGAAACTGATCCATGGCAAGTGCCCGCTGCCCTTGCTCACGCAAAATGAGACCCCGCAACAAGAATGCTTCCGGATTGTCTTTGTCGCGAGGAGGGTTTTCGTCGCCAAACCCATCGAGAATGGCCGTCAAGGCGTAGAGCGCCAAATCCAAGCGCCGATTTCGATAATGATCTCGGGCGATGATGACCATCGCCGGTCGATAATCGGGATTGATTTTGAGCGCTTCTTGGGCCAAACGTTGCGCCGATCCGGTATCTTTTTGCAAACTCTTGACTTCGGCCAAAGTCGCCGTGATTGCCGCACTTCGACCAAGCGCCGCGCGTTTTTCCGTCAAAAATCGTTCGGCATCCGCGTACTTGTTTCGCCGAATCAGCAAAAGCGAATACGCAATGATCGCCGGCTCGAATTTGGGCGCCAAAGCAATCGCTCGCTGATAACTCGACTCCGCATTGAGATCACGCAAGCGTTCCTCGACGACCCCGAGCGCATGAAATGCATGAGCTGAAGTGGGATCACTTTGCGTTGCTTGGCGGTAAAACCCGCGCGCCGTTTCGAGGTCCCCCTGCACATACGCGCCTGTGCCTTGTTGCATGGCCGTCATGCCCGCAGGCGACAAATTCGGCGTTTCCGGAGCCGGTTGCGCGGGAATGCCCGTAGCCCCGGGAGCACCATTGGCGTTTGTCATGGGCGCCATGGGGGCCCCGATTCCACCAAATGGCGAGGTTGGCTGCGGCGGAACGTCAGGATTCGTTTGCGTCGAATCCGTACACGCCGCCACGATGCCCTGAATCAGCACCAACGCGAATACACCCACCGGGAATCGAAGTCGATTGTTCATTCTCTTCCCACGGGGAGCGGAATGGGCAATGTATCAGGAACGAGCACTGGAGACATACCTGGACGCGTACGCATGAAATAACCGTCTTCGTACACGAAGGGTTGTTTGGTTTCTGGATCGATGATTCCTTGCGTCAATTCACGCATTTTTACATCGCTCAGGATTTCCGTGAAAAACGCCAAGCGCTGAATCGCGCGATCGATTTCAGGCGTGCGAATGTTCCACGCTCGCGCATACACGACCGCCTGTACGTAAAACTTGATCATGGCTCGGTCGGCATCATTGAGCAATCGCTCACGCGCGCTGCGCCATTGTTCACGACGCCGTTGACGAATCGCATCAGCCGTTTCTTGCAAATCGTCACGATTGCTCGTCTCGGCCAACGTGAGCAGTTTTTCCTCGCGATCCGTATACAATTTCAATCCCGGAGGACGCGTATTGTAAAGCCCCGAGCGGCAC
>DAOMZH010001614.1:0-1834 GCA_035437985.1 Polyangium sp. (in: bacteria)
CGATGATCGTCGTCGACCAATCGATCGAATGTCCAAACCCTGCTTGCACGGAAACAGGCATTTGCACCCGCGCTTGCAGGGCAGGTGCCGCGACAAACTGGAACAAGAACGTCGTATCCCCGACGATGATTTTGCCTCGCGCATCATCCGAGAGCGGGATTTGAGAGACGGTCACGTTGCCGACGAACGCTCGCTTCGAGCCGATTTTCAACTCCGCAAGGTCTGCCGTGCCAGACTCTTGCGCCACCTTCCCCGACATGTTGTCGAGGAAATTCAGCACATACTTGTTGTTGATGAGTTCGAAGAGACGAAAGTTCGACGGGATGTTCTTGCCTGGAGTGACAAACGTGCTCTTCTCGCTTGGACCGATCGTGACGTGCCCGCGTTCGCGGATGACCCGTTCCTCGATGACTTTTCCGCCCAAAACGAGCCCTACGCGCAAAACTTTGGGCCCAGCTGCCTGGTCCATCGCCCGCATCACTGCGGTCATCTGCCCAGGTTTTGACGCCGATTGCGACTGTGATTGCGTTTGCTCCGTCATGCCTCGGCCTCCGGCAAGCCTTGCGATCCCGCTCCAACCTGATGCATCCAATACGCTTCGAGGTGCACGAATGAGATGCTTGATCGCCTCCGTGCTTTGGAACTCGGCGCATATGGACGCGCAGATATGGAAGAAGTTTCGTTAGCGTACACGACGAGGTGTGAAGGGTAAAGAGCTCGGCGCTTTTTCACGATCCGGGGCGACGTCGACGAGACCGACGTTCGGTTCGTGAAAGTGGCGTTGCAGGTTCCGCCACATTCTTGAGCGCCAATGCGCCGATGAGCGCAGCGAAATGGAGTCGAAGGTCTGAAGCTATCGACACCGCCCGTCGGCCCACGGCGATACACACGACGGCGCTGCAAGCACCAAGCGCCAACAACGCGACCGCGACAAACACTTCCAAATGAAGCGAAATGGCCAGGGCCATCAAAAGCACGCCACTTGCTGCAGAAATTCGCATGGCTGCCCGTGGCCATGACGCGCGACTTTCGAGTTCGAGCGCGATATCGGCGAGCACAGTGTCAATGGCAAAAGCCCGTTGCCCCTCGTCCACCTGTTCTGCTTCCTCGGCAATTCGCCTTTCAATGCTTCCTGACAACGATTGACGCTGCAATTCACGCAGGCGCTCTTGCACCGGCAAACGCTTTATTCTGCGGACGAGTTCCGCAGTTTGTCCGGACGACAAACGCGTCACTTCGCGCAAGTGCGTGTGCGCCAGGGCAATTGCGGCCAAGGCAATGAGGGCACCGATGACGAGAAAAACGAGGGAAATGGGTTGCAGGGCAGCAGTGGGCACACGCGATTCAGAACGGCGACTTGTAAATGGCCTGTTCGATGCGATCAATGAAGGGTTGTCGAAGTTCGGCGAGGGTCAAACGCGGGGTGATGCGCGCGACGTCGACAGCCGCGATTGGTTTTTCAATACGCCCCGTAATCGTGACTTCGGTCAGCGTAATCGCGCCGCGGCCACCCTTTTCCTTGTCCTTTTCTTTTTCGTCCTGGCCGAATGCTGGCGTTTCCGCAATCGAGAGCGCCATGAACGCAATCAACATCGTCATTGCTCGTCGCATGTTTCGTCTCCCGATTTCATCGTGCCGCATAAGATGCTCGTCGTCCATCGATTCGCTTCGGTGAAAATTCCCAAATGCTCGATCGGTTCATGTCGGAGCAGGCATAGGCTGTGGATTTGGAGGGGCCCCTGGAGCAACTGGTTGGGTTGGATTGGGATTGGGCGCCACTCCTGGCGGCGCTCCTGGAGGCACCGCTGTTGGGGTTCCGGGCGGAGGAACCATT
>DAOMZH010001615.1:0-1833 GCA_035437985.1 Polyangium sp. (in: bacteria)
GACGGGCTCTTGGGAACCCTTCCAGACTGGTAGATTAAGGTGCCAACCACTTTGGTAATTGGTAATCAAAATCACCGTTGATATCAACCAGCAGCTGCCAACCGCTTTCGATGACGGCAAACGCAACATCCAACTCCAAGGTGCCAACCACTTTCAGTGACGGCAAACACGACATCCACCAATCGACGCGGTCCAAGGAACAACAAAGTCGACCTCCATCATCGCCGCGACGAACTCGGGTTTTTCAGGTACGCTGCTACTTCAAGAAGGGACAAACTATGAAAGTCTATGTGTTCAAATCTCTGCCGCCGTTTCTCTGGGGCTACACGCGCGATATCCGGGCCATGTGGGCGCTCGAGGAATGCGGTATCCCATACGAACCCATCGGACTCGACTGCGGGCCGAAGGGTCTTCAGGATGAATCCTGGTTCGCATCCATTTCGCCTTTCAAACAGGTTCCGGCAATCGACGACGACGGATACATCTTGGCGGAGTCTGGCGCGATTCTTTTCTATATCGCGGAAAAGTCAGGAAAATTGATCCCCGCCGATCTGAAAGGGCGCGCGCAAGTTTATCGTTGGACGATTACGTCTTTGAACAACATAGAACCATTTGCGCTGCCGATTTTCTTCGCCGACCTTCAAGGCGATTCGAATCCCCACATGAAGGCATTGCGTCCATGGCATGTCGATATACTTGGGCGTTTCCTTCCCACAATCGACGAAATGCTAAAGAATCAGTCATTCGTGACCGGCTCTGATTTCACCGTCGCCGACATAACCTTTACCTGCGTGCTCCGCGAACTGCGCAAAACGGAGATCCTGAGCAAGTATCCACAGCTCGAGAAATACAGGCAGCGCTGCGAAGAGCGACCGGCGTTCGTGAAAGTCCTCGAAGAATACGAAGACCGATTGGGCATCGCTCGCGGGAGTGCACGGTAGGGGATTCCGACACATCTTCGTCCCCATTACCGTTGTTTCGCGAATAAACGAATTCGACGAACAATGCCCATTGCCGGACGGCTCTGCCGGCAATGGCGCTTCATTCGATATGCCAAGCCTGGAATTCTTGCTCGGCTTTCTCGAGGAAATTCGAGGGGGGGTGCCTACTTGCCTTTCGGCTTCGGCTTATCGGTAGGTTTGTCCGCTGGTTTGTCTTTCTTCTCCGGCGCTTTCTCGTCCTTCTTGGCCTCGGCGCCGGCAGCCACGGGCCGGCCCTCCGGATCCCATACCACCGGCTCACCTCGACCAAGTCCCACCAGATCCTTCCACACCGCTTCTCTCGGCCCCACCACCACGATCGTCGCCGTCGACGTATCCAAATGCGCCTTCGCCAATGCGTTCACATCCGCCAAGTTTTGCGATTGCCTCGACAAACTCGCGTCCGCATCGTACGTCGGGGGCAAACCCAATCGCGCCAGGTCCCCCAAACGTCCCGCCGTCGCACTGATCGTCTCGAACGTCTGCAAAAGATCCGCTCGATCCTGTGCCTTCGCCTTCTCGAGCTCCTCAGCCGTCACCCCGTCTTTCGTCATCTTGTCGAGTTCCTTCAGCATTTCACTCAGCGCCGGACCCGTCGCTGACGTCTCCACCGAAGCTAGCGCCATGAACGCACCTTTGCCGCGCGCGCCGATGAAGTACGAACGAGCGCCATACGCCCAGTGTTTCTCCTCCCGCAGATTTTGGTTCAATCGCGAAGTAAAAGAACCACCCAAAGGCGTATTTACCAGATCGACCCGAATCGCATCCGGCTCCGACGCCATCACCCCATCCCGAAGCACCGTGATGATCGACTGCGGCGCTTTCGGCCGATCCACCAGCACCAGCTTGGGTC
>DAOMZH010001616.1:0-1828 GCA_035437985.1 Polyangium sp. (in: bacteria)
GAGTCCACGACGCCTTGGGGATTTGCGCCGCCGCTCGTCGCGAAAAGATTCTCGCCATATTGATTGTTGCTATGCTGAAAGACGCAGTTTTCCGCATATGCTTGCGCAACGGCCGCAACTTCGCCCGACCAGGTCAATGGCGGAATCGCAACCGAGGGCGCGGGACTGACGCTCGCCCGCGCAGCATTGTGCGCCGCGGTCATGCCATTCATGAACGGCGGTTCGACGTCACCACCCGAGCCGCTGCTCGACGAACTCGAACTGCTCGCGTTCGAGCCTCCGGCCGTTCCACCGCCGCCCGTTCCAGTACCACCGGTTCCACCTCCGGCTGTGCCGCCACCACCACTACCGCCAACGCCTGCGCCGCCAACGCCTGTGCCGCCAACGCCTGTTGGTTCACCGCCCTCACCCCCGTTGCCACCATTGGGCTTGGTGTCGCAACCCGGGGCGATCGCAACGCCGACCAACATACACGCCAATGTGAAGAATACTCGTGCGTTTTGCATTCGACGAGTCGTATAGGAAGTTCGCGGCGAACGCAAGTTCATGGTTTCTCGATGTGGACGGAGGCCGGGAGCGATGAGCGTGGCGCGTATCGAGGATCCCAAGACCGTCGAAAGGCATGGTCGCGTTGTGCAAAGGCGATCCCGGTAGTGTCCGGACGCCGTCGCATGACAAGTTTGGTGATTCGTCGCACCTCGGAATGCCAATGCGCGACGCGTACGAGCGAACGGAACGGTCAGAGGAAGCTTTTACGTGACGCGTTTGGTGATTCGTCGCACCTCGGAATGCCAATGCGCGACGTGTACGAGCGAACGGAACGGTCAGAGGCAGGCTTTACGTGGCGTGTTTGGTGGTTCTTCGTACACAGCGAACCCAGAACGTGACGTTGCCACATGTATTCGAGGGCCTTTGGCATGGGCGTCCAGGCGGGAGACTTCCTCGTCCCCGCGTCATCCCAAAAACGGCAAGCGTCGTTTGGCCTCGGGAATCGGTACATCGATCGATTCCACGACAATGTCGAAACGGCCGTGATCGAATGGGAGCCCCGGCGCGGGCTCGACGGGAATGAGCCGTTCGCGTAAACCTCGTCGGGCAAAATCGAGCGCGCGGTGATGACAATAAGGATTGTTGCCCGCGCGCCCGAAAAACACATGGCTCGTCCAGGTGCAACCGGCGCGGCAGACATCCGCATAATAACACGAGCGGCAATAACCCCAGAGATCGTCGATCGTGCGGTCACGGACAAACCGCAGCTCGTGCGTGCCGTCCCATATTTCAGCAATGGATCGCTCACGGACATTGCCGCCCGCATAAGCTTCCGTGGGCAATGAGGGACATCCTTTCACTGTGCCGTTGGACTCGAGCCCAAGGGCGTGTTTGCCCGCGACGCATCCGCCCCACACGCGATCTTCAACGACCCCGCGACCTCGCAAAAGAGTTTCATAAGGGCCAAAGTAGCCGATATTGTTTGCCGGCCAAAATTGCACTCCCTGCTTGGCTCCGCGCTCGGCAATGGCGGCGAGCTTATCGTAGACCGCCGGGAGCTCGTAGGGCTGAATGAGCCAATCCGGTCGCTCTGCGGCCCGGCCCATGGGCACCGTGAGCTGCATTTGCCAGCCGTGCACGTTGCGTTCGATCCACATGTCGAGGAGTTTGTCGAGATGTGGCAAGGAAAGATGATTGATTTGGGTATTGGCCGAAAGGTCGATTCCGGCCTCGCGAATGTTACGCATGGCCTGGAGGGCCGAATCGAAGCTGCCTGGTCCACGTTGCAGATCATGGGCTTCGCGCAGTACGGCTTTCCGGAGTCGCACGCGGCGTCGTT
>DAOMZH010001617.1:0-1822 GCA_035437985.1 Polyangium sp. (in: bacteria)
ACGCGTCGTCGTTTCGCGTCGTCGGCATCTTTCTTTGCGGCATATTGCTCAGCGCGGCCCCACGCATTTCGCAACTGAGCCAAAGTGCCCACCGAACGC
Organism: Polyangium sp. (in: bacteria); assembly: GCA_035437985.1. GTDB lineage: Bacteria > Myxococcota_A > Polyangia > Polyangiales > Polyangiaceae > Polyangium. Next base: position 100 of record DAOMZH010001617.1, read on the forward strand.
CCCACAACCATAGTGAGTGCATTCAATGCCACGCCATCAACACTCCCGGGATCATTGGGATCTTGGAGCAGGCCGTTGCCGAGCAACACTTGTCGGCTCAAGTGCACAATATAGCCGATAGCGATTCTCTGACCGTCTGGCCGCTGCAATAATTGCTCGAAGGCAGAGACAAACCACTCGGGTATTTCCTTTTCGTGTAATTCCTTCAGCGCATGTTCAGTAGCGGCTGTCTTCATCGAATCATGGCCGATCTGAACACGGCCGGCCCACACGACATTCTTGTGTTCCTGGGCGAGTGCATTCGCATGTTGAAGGATCAAATCGGTGACCAACAATGCAGAAACGTTGCGATTTTTGACCCACGCTCCGTGGTCATCGAATACCGCAGGCGCAGATTTAATCATTTCCTCGATGATGTCGCGGTCCTCGATGAAAGTTCGACCAAGAAGTCCCCGCATGATGGAGGGAAACGGCAGAGAATCCAGGGCCTCGAGTCCGCGTGCGACATCGAGTTGAATGAGCATTTGTGTCGCGTCTCGGAGCTCATCGAGAAAAAGGTGAACATCGGGGAGCCGCTCCCAAACGACGAATGGATTCGTCTCTTCCTGCCATGATTCTCTTACAGCCGAAAACGAAGATTGCTCGGAAATAAGCAGCGCTTTCGACGGCAGATCGTCGCGAGCCGCAATGAATCGATTCTCGAATATCCCCACCCATGTCGACTGACGTTCGGGTACAGCGCGTATATGACGAATGAATCCCTCGTGAAATGGCTCCCAACAATGGAATCGGTCTCCGAGCTCGCTTCGGGCTACCTCCAAATGGTGGAAGTCGATGGGGCCTTCAGCCAGGGTTCGTGCCTTCGCCAGCGCGTCGTCCACAGCTCTGGGGTTGGACGGTACGACGCCGCGCGCTGGCGCCCGCAAGAGAGCAAATCGCGGATCTCTCATGGCGTATTGTTCTCTTTCTGCTCCGCGGCTTTGCGTTGATTCTCCTCCCGATTCTGTAACCAATTCTCGAGCGGCAAGGATGCGTTCCAAGCTTCATCCAGGTCATTTCGAATCGCGTCAGGATTTGGCAATGCAAGCATCATGGTTCCGCGACTGCCGAATTCATTCAGCGATGAACCCAGAAGCCAAATGCGATCGTCAATCAAGAAAAATCGATCATGAATCTTGGGCCTGTGACCAGGCATGACGCGAATGTCAAACACATAGGTAGATGTTTGATCCTGAATTCGCCGCAATGCGTTTCGAAGCGCAGTTCCCTTCTCGATCGTTTTCTGCGTATCCTTCCATTCCGTCAGACCTTCGCCAGAAGTCAGAATTTCGATAGTGATCTCGCTTTGACCAACGGCCAAGGCAAAATCGGCCAATTCATCGGCTCCGAAATACGGATCAACGATGCGTACGCAAGTATCTGCCGCGTGCAACAAGCCTCGCAACAAGTCCCGCGCTTGTTCCTTGTGGTCACTGTCACCGCGAAACCATTGTTGCCCTTGTTGGGCGGCCAGGTGTCGTTTTTTCCGTGCTTCGTGCGCTGTCGTCAGGCGCATATTCGCCGAGGGCAACGGCGATTTTCCCCCCCATTCCATCCCAATGCGCATACCGCCGCTGCGCGACACTTCATACGTCCCGCCTGGCGCTTTTACGCGAACGGTCTGCATAGCATCCATCTGCAGAGACGTCGAGCGCAGGGACCAATAGGCCTTGTTCTGCGTTTG
>DAOMZH010001618.1:0-1821 GCA_035437985.1 Polyangium sp. (in: bacteria)
GACGAAAAATGCCGCCATCGTTTCCCCCGAATGTTGGCGAGCAGTAATCCACAAGCGTCGTTTGCCCGGACGTTCTTCGCCAAACTGAACCACATCAATCGAACGACCTTCCACACTTCGTCCAATCGATTCCACTCGAGCCCATGGAAGAAGCGCCGCCTGCGCCAAAAGCATTTGTTGCCGCGCGAGCGGATACGCCGCAAAATACGAATAATACACGACATCGTCTTCCGGATGATGATGGATCATGAGCCGCCGCCCATCAAAATGGGTATCCACGCGAAACCATCGTTCGAGATCGTACGAACCCAATGCTCGGTAATGGTAATATCCGTGGGGATAAGTCGCTTCTCCCGCATTGGTGATTGCCAATTGCAAGTGCGCACCACGCGCGTGGCGCACCCGAAAATGAAACCATTGGCGCATCGGACTCGCGCTGTCGTGCTGCAACGTCAACTCGGCAAAACCGCCATGCGTCCGCACAACGTGAATATTGCCTCCGCAAATCTCAGCATCGATCTGCATACACTCATCCTTACATGAAGCGGCGGGCATTGAAAGATCTCGCAAGCCGCACCGACGTCAAATGATCGATTAACCCACGATCCGGCGCAACGAGATCACCGGTCGATTGGCTTCGCGCGACTTGTCGATGTCGATCACGCCTTCGAGAACCCAATCGCCTTCGCCCGATTCATCCACCAAAATTTGCGTAAATTCCCAGATGAAAGGCCATTGTCGCACTTGGGTATGACTCGGATTGCGCGCTGCCGGATCGGTCCGAATCTCCGTATGTTCTTCCCAATATGGCGCCAGAGTTTCCTCGATGCGCCGAATCGTCCAATCCTCGCCTCCGGGCTCCAAGATCGCCGCAGCTTCCACGTAATCGCGTCGCGACAAAGCGCGGACCAAGGAAAACACTTCATTACGCAGCAACGCGACAAACGCTCGCGTGTCGCTCGTAATGTCGAACCCTTCTTTCGTCTCCGTTTGTCTTTCTGCAACCGGCGTCACCACCCGCGACGGATCGCGCATCCGTTCCCATTCTTCGAGCAACGACGAGTCCACCTGACGCACGATCGCGCCGAGAAAAATCTCCACATCGTCGATCTCGTCGGTCTTCACGTTGTTCGGCACCGTCTGCACGAGGGCCTTGTACACATCCGACAAGTACCGCAACAACAAGCCTTCGCTGCGCTGAAGCTCGTACTCGCGTATGTACTCTCCAAACGAGTAAAGGTTCTCGAACATCTCGCGCGCGATGGATTTCGGCCGAATGTTTTCTCGGGCGACCCACGGATGATGCTTGGAAAACTCGTTGAACGCGTCGTACACGAAGTTCGCGAGCGGCTTCGGGTACTCCATTTTATCGAGTTCCGCGACGCGATCTTCGAACTCCATGCCCGCTTGCTTGAGCTCGAACATCTTGAGGCGCTTGAGTTTGTCGAGCTGTTTTGCAGGATGAGATCAGGATTTTCGAGGATGCTTTCGACGAGCGTGAGCACATCGAGCGCGTAGGTCTCTGATTCGGGATCGAGCGTTTGGACTGTTTCGACGAGCCACAATCCGAGCGCGTGGTTGATGGAAAAGTCTTCTTGTAGATCGATGTTTACGCGGACTTTGCGGCCGGATTCGTGATGTCGCGGAAGGAGTTCGACGATGCCGCCACGCACGAGCGATCGAAACATCTGCAGCGCGGTCTTCTTGTGAATGCGCCTTTGCGCTGGCGTTTCATGCACTTCCGACAAGAGTTTTTTCATCGCGCGGCAGCCATCACCCTCGCGCCCGAGCACGTTGAGAAGCATGCCGTGCGAGACGGAA
>DAOMZH010001619.1:0-1817 GCA_035437985.1 Polyangium sp. (in: bacteria)
CTGCTGGTCAAAATGGCAAAGTGCCGCGAATCATGCAGGTGATCGAATACGATCGATTGAGTGGCAATGTGTCACGCAAATCGGTACCCATTGCCGAAGGAACGCCCGAAGCACAATTGCAATGGGACGTCTACGACTTCGATGCGCTTGGTCGCGAGATTCGCCACACGACGCCGTGGAACGCAACAGCCACGACAGCCTACGATGGTTTTGTTGTCGATTCGACGGATCCATTGTTGAATCACACGAAAACCGAATTGGATACACTCGGACGTCCGGTGACAATTACCGATGCCGCCACTGGCAAAACTAAATACGCCTACGGGCCCTTCGATGCGTTGTACACGGTCACCGACCCGGGCAATGCAACCACCAAATGGACCCGTGACGCGTTTGGCCGAGTGCGACAGCTCGACGAGCCCGACCGCGGGACGACGCTCTATGTGCACGATGGCTTTGGGGATTTGCTCCAGACCACCGACGCGCTCGGACGAGTCACGACGTTCGACGTCGACGCCCTCGGGCGCGTGAAGACCCGGACGGACAAACTTGCTGCTCAAGTCTTGACGACCACCTGGACTTGGGATACAGCGCCAAACGGCATCGGCAGGTTGCATGAAGTGACGAGTCCGGACGCGATCAAAACGTACGGCTACAACGAGCGCGGACAAACCGAAAGCGTGACGCTCGGGGTGAATGGAGACGCGTTTGTTGCGCATTTTACGTACGATGAGTTTGGCCGCGTTAAGAATGTCGACTACCCGCAGCCGCTCGGAATGGAACCGTTCGGAGTGACGCAGGATTACGACGCACACGGATATCGCATTGGTGTGCGTGACAAGGCAACGAACGATCCGTTTTGGGAACTGAAGGAAGTCGACAATGCCGGTCGAATCCAAAAAGAGCATTTTGGCAACGAGGCCGAAACGACGCGATCGTTTTACAATGATAAGCAAGCGCTGAAGAGCATTACCACGACGCACGCGGGTACGACGATTCAAGAATTGTCTTATGACTTGGACGAACGGCTCAATCTAAAGCGCCGCACCGACGCCCTGCAAGCACAAAACACGACGGAGCGATTCCGCTACGACGCATTGAATCGGCTTACATGCGCGTATTTCGGGTTCGTCGAAAGCGCAAATGGGGCATGCGACACATCGTACGCATATGCGTCCAATGGCAATCTGACGACGAAATCGGACGTGGGCACTTTGTCGTATACAGATCCGAAGCATCCGCATGCGGTTACGGACGCAGCAGGTGCGAGTCATGGGTATAATGCTGTCGGCAATCAAATCGCGCGGCCCGGTGGCACGACGATCACCTATACGCCCTTCGATTTGCCGAAGACCATCACGCAACCGGGAAAAACGGTTTCGTTTGGATACGACGGCGACCAACAAAGAATTCGGAAGTCTACGACAAATACGGAAACGACCTATTTTGATGACCTTTACGAACGGGTGCAAGGCCCGGGCGTTACCGAGCATCGTTATTACGTGCATTCGCCTGAACGCGCGATTGCGATCGTAACGCGTGGAGGTGCCGAGGCTGGAACGAAATTCCTGCACGTGGATCACATTGGATCGACGGAAACGGTGACGGACGAACAAGGCAAGCTGGTTGAAAGGCGGAGCTACGATGCGTTCGGCGCCCGCAGAAATCCAGAATGGGGTGGAGCTCCCATTGCCTTGACGAGTAAAACTAAGAGAGGTTTTACGGGGCACGAGGATGAGGAGGAGTTTGGCCTCATCAATATGAAAGGCCGGCTCCTCGACCCGAAGATTGGGCGATTCACGACGACGGATCCAATC
>DAOMZH010001620.1:0-1814 GCA_035437985.1 Polyangium sp. (in: bacteria)
ATGAGCAGGAGTTCGATGGTGACGAGGAGGCGGCATGGAGGGGTGCGTCGGGACAGTACAGGGAAAGATGCGTCTATGCGGTGTTACAGCGCGTTTGCGAGAGTTGACGGCGAATTTCCCTCGGCGCCATCGGTTGCGCTATGATGGCCTCGCTTTTCGAAGCCCGGATCGCGAACGATCCGGCATTCGAGCCGAGGGAAACTTCGGGTCGAAAATTCGTTCGTGTTTGTTGACACCGTAAGCGCGCGAGAACGAAGATAGCGCGACCGATCGCCCACGCGGCGAAACCACCCAGAGGAGTCGATTCAGTGGCCACCACCATCCTCGCCGTCGACGACAGCGTGACCATGCGCAAGGTCCTCGAGATCACGTTCGCGGGTCCCGAGTTTCGCTGTATCACGGTCCCTGGGGCCGATGCTGCCCTCGACAAACTGAAAAGCGACAAACCCGCGATCGTGGTCACCGATGTCACGCTCGAGGGCAAAAACGGCTACGACCTGTGTAAGGCGATCAAACAAGCTTCCCCGTCGACGCCAGTGATCATTCTGTCGTCGAAGCAGAACCCGTATGACTCGGCCAAGGGTTCGGCGGCGCAAGCGGACGACTACATGGACAAACCTTTCGACAGCACGCAGATGCTGGAGAAGGTCAAGAAGCTCATGGCTTCTCCAGGCAAAGCCGCCGACGTCAAAGCCGCTCCAGAAACGCCGAAAGCCACTCAAACTCCGGCCGCCAAACCCACCCCGGCAGTTTCTCCGGCCCAACCCACCGCAGCAGCTGCAGCAGGTGCGGGAGCAAGTCCGCAACGCGCGAAGACGATGCTCTACAACCCCGGTGGCGTAAACACGCCAACGGCGGCAACGTCTCCCGCGAAGACCGAACCTGCCAAGTCGGCCATGGCCGCAGCAGCAGCCCCGACAAACGGTCAGATGCAAGCGCAACTCGAAGCCTTGGGTTTGACCCCGACGCAGGTCGAAGGCGTGCTCGCTCTGTCCCGCGATGTGATCGAACGCGTCGTTTGGGAAGTCGTTCCGGTGCTCGCCGAAACGCTCATCAAAGAAGAAATCGCGCGTCTGACCAAGTGACCGGACCAGCTTCGTCCGGACAACCCCGCAAAAATTCCACCACCTTCGATTCTCGCGTCGAGACCGGCGATTCCTTTTTCGCCGTCAAGGCCTTTGTTGCCGCTCGATGCATCTTCGCCTACATCTAGCACGTGGGCGCACATTTTCGTCACACTCCACCTTCAGGGGCACTAACGAGCATTTCTTTACCCATTTTCAACGCCGTCGGATCCGGTGGCGCCACCATCGACCGTCAATGATTTGACGTGGACCTGAGATTGCGGCACTCGGGGCAAATTGGTTTCATTGCTCTCATGGAATAGTGTTTTTCCCGGAAATGGACTCTCGGGAGGGCGCTGAGCATCTTGACAAACCTTTTCGTTTCGTGGTTTGTTCGAGCAGCACTTTGTGAGGTGTCTCAATGTTATCCCGACCGGATCCGACGTTTTATCCTTCTCCGCGAATGGCCATGGACGCACCTCGCGAGCGTGTGGCCTATGTTACTGCCCCGAATGCCGAGGCGGTGTTGGGCCGACCGAATGCGTTGCGCGATGGTTTGGCGACGATTGATCTCGATCCGAGTTCGTCGACATATGGGCAGATCATTGAAATGACGGAGGTCCCGAATTTCGGGGATGAGCTTCATCATTCGGGTTGGAACGCGTGTAGTGCGGCGCTTTGTCCGTATGCTCCGCATCCGCACGTGGAGCGTCGGTATTTGCTTTTGCCGGCGCTACGTTCGTCCCGGAT
>DAOMZH010001621.1:0-1814 GCA_035437985.1 Polyangium sp. (in: bacteria)
CGGACACATTTGCCAGACATTGTTTGTCGTAAAGAAATTGCTCCGGGATATCCGGTAGCCGGTCCGTCGACGGCTGAAGGGGCATTGCGTCAATATCTTCTCGATGGCCAGCAGCGAATGGCAACGTTGTATCAGGCGCTGATGCCAGCAGTATCAGGGGTCGCCGAACCATCCGAGAGCGAAGACGAAAAACCACGAAGCGCATACCTGGATCTCGAATTCGGTGGGTTTGTTTGGCTAGACAAAAATCCCGGTGATTTTTTTATGCCCCTGGACATCATTTTCGATTCCTTGAAGTTTATTCGCTTTACGCGGAGAATTCCGGACAAATTTCTTGCACGCCTCGATCTCGTGGATCAAGTGGCCAAAGCATTTCGCGAATACAAGATTGCCATCATTCCTATCGTCGGGGAAGACCTGACCGTTGCTACACGCACATTTCAGCGAGTCAACAGCGAAGGAACCAAGATGAGCAAGCAGCATATGCTCCATGCGTTAACTTGGTCTTCCGAATTCGATCTCAATGCGCGCATCAACCAAATAAAGCAAGAGCATTTGGCGGATTTGGGGTGGGCGGATATCGACGACGATAGGATTTTGGATATCTGCGCAGTCGCCCTCGAATTGCATCCATTCGATCGAGATGTCGATAAGTTGAGTGAAAAAATCAAGCAGCACTCAGCCATTCTCGAAGAAATCATTCCCTGCCTCCAGAATGCGGCCCGATTCTTTGACGAAAGAAATTTCATTCCGTCACCCGAACTCATACCCTTCAAAGAACAGCTCGTGTTGATTACCGAAGTGTTTCGCCTCAATGGCTCCCCGTCGGAACCCATTCTCGAAACACTGCGCGCATGGCTCTGGTTGACAACCTATACCGAGTTTTTTGCTGGCACGAATGCATATCGAAAAATGACTCACGCACTGGCGGACATTCGGATGATGGCGAGTGATGGTCAACCGCGATGGTCCTACCACGATCGTCGCTTCCTCCGACCAAATCTATCGCCCGAGATTGATTTCAGAACCGCCCGAGCTAAGGCCTTTGCCGTACGACTTGCCGCGCATGCCCACGAACATCGAATCGATGACGACCCCAAAACTTTGCTGAGAGATTTGGGCATGCAGGCAGTTCGGCGTCTCGTTGCCGGTCTCGAACCGCATCATTATGCGAGCCCCGGAAATTACTTCGTCGTACGCGCTCAGGACCAGGGCAGACTCTATAGGGAATTGCGTGGAACACCTTCGGACTCGTATACGGTAGCGCTCTGCCAGCAGCACATCGTCAGCAGCGATGCTCAGCGGTTGTTGACTCAGCGGCGCCACGAAGAATTCGTCAAGCAACGACGTCGAGACCTCGATTTGTGGGAACAGTCTTTCATGGACCAACACAAAGAACGATTCTTGTAACTCCACCCCTTTGGCCGCTGGTTATCACCCCCTCGGCCGCCCTTCCTGCATACCCAACGCCAGGAAACGCCTTCTCGCTCGCCCTTATCCCGTTTCCCATTTCGCTCACGCACCAAAGGTCGCCGTTATCGCGTTTCCCATTCGGATCGATGCGCCTAGGGTAGCCGTTATCACGTTTCCCATTCGGATCGAGGCTCAACGGCAGGCCAACATGCGTTTCCCAACAAGAAAAAACGACCAAAAATGGTCTTGACGCCGATCCTTCGATCGCATACGTAAGGTAGTTTCATGGGAGAACCGACATGAGCACGCTGGTGGAACAATTGCAGAATCGAGTGCGGGTGAGCGAGAAGGTGGTGGCGTCGGCGCGGACGCATGGGCCGAAGATATCGAGCCTCTTGGCG
>DAOMZH010001622.1:0-1807 GCA_035437985.1 Polyangium sp. (in: bacteria)
GGGAACGATACGCTGGCGGATACCGATGGCGACGGCTTGCTGGAGATCGTCGCGACAGACCAATCCGACAAGTTGACGGTGGGTGATTTCGACGGCGATGGGCGGGATGATGTATTGGAGGACGACGAGGTTCTTATCGGCGAACCTTCGTTGCAAGACATTGGTGTGTTTCGCGGCGACTTCGACGGCGATGGCCGCGATGACTTACTAAAAGTGTGGATTGACTTGGCGAAACGGACGCATTTCAAAGCGGTCACCCAAGGTGGTGAAGATGCAGATCGGCTCATTGAAGTGGGCGACGAAGGCTCGGAATGGCGCGAGCGCATTACGTATACGCGCACGTATGCGCCCGACGTGGACCCGCAATCGTGCACGCACGCGTATCCGCTCGCGTGTGTACGCCGGGGCGCGAGCGTGGTGGCGCGCATTGAATCACGCACCGGCACGCCCAGGGACCGCCAGTATTCTTATGGCGAGCCGATATTCGATCGCCAAGGTCGCGGGTTTCTGGGATATCGATTCATTCGCGAATGGGAGCCGGATCGACCCCGGCAAACAACGACGTATTTCGACCACGCTACATTTCAAACGAATGCAGCTGGCACGAAACGGGTGGCCGTCGGCGCATTTCGTCCAAAACTCGTCATTCAAGTAACGCCGCTCATCGAGCATCCCGTGGGTGGCGTTGCCGCTCCGGTGAATGGTTTTGTCGGCGCCCGCGTATTTGCGAAACAGATTCTCTACGATGTGGATTGGTCGCACGAGGGAAAAACATATTTCGTGCATCCGCGTGAATGGTCCACGTCGGAATGGGATACAACGGTGCACATCAATCAGAGCACCTGGCCACACATCAGCGAACCCGAAATCAATTGGCATTCGCCACGCCGAGTCGATGGGACCTTGAAATTCGATTGGATGGGGAATCTCCGAGCTTCGACGCGGCATACCCTTGGCGGCACGTTCGAGTCTGTCGAAATGACGTACGACATTCGCGAAAACGATTGGCTCGTCAGCTTGCCCGAATATCGCATTGTTACGTCCACCGATGTTTCTGGCGCTTCGGAAACTCGCACGACGCATTTTGTGCATGATGCTCGCGGGCTGCTCGATAGGGTTGAAGTCGAACCCGAGGATCCCGACGTTTACCAACGAATTCATTATGTGCGTAATGCTCAAGGGCTCGTGATTGAAGAGCAGCGCACGATAACGCCTCAGTCCGAGGTGTGCCCGCAAGCGGATGGTTGTCCGCGGACGAACCATGTTTCTTATGATGACGAAGGCGTTCATGTTGCAAAAGCGTGGAATGCACTGAACCATACGGATTGGGTGATTGTGCATCCGTCGCTCGGGGTGCCGATGGCGGCGACCGACGAAAATGGTGTTTTGACGCAATGGATTCACGATGACCTGGGCCGTTTGGTCAACCATTCGCGCGATGGCGGCGCGGCGATGGCCACGACGTATGCGCCGTGGATGGGCCCGGGTTTGTCGATTCAGGGCGTGAGCATTGCATCGTCATCGAGTGATGGTCGAGAATCGTTGGTGTTCGTGGATGACCGCGGGCGCACATTGGAGCAACGGGCGCAGGGATTCGATGGGACGTGGAGTCAGGTGACGAATTCGCTGGACGCATTAAATCGCGTTTGGCGGGTTTATCGTCCGGCGGCGGTGGGAGCAAACCTGGAAACGACGCCGTCGACGACCATGTTATTCGACAGCCTCGATCGGGTGCGCGTCACAAAATTGCCAAATGGTTCGTCGGTGACGGCTGACCATTCGATGTTTACGACGACAACCCTGGATT
>DAOMZH010001623.1:0-1800 GCA_035437985.1 Polyangium sp. (in: bacteria)
CTGAGCAAGGCCGACCGACGCCAAGATTTGCGCAGCAGCCTGGTCAACACGCTCTAAGATCATAACGATACGGGGCACAATCACCCCCCCATTTTGGCCATGCGGGCCATCATTTCCTCGGGCGAGACCTCTTCTACATGCTGCCCAAGGGTCCATTTGTACCCCTCGGGATCCTCGTATGTCCCAGTACGATCCCCGTAAAACTGATTTGCCAACGGACGAACCTCTTTACCACCCGCCGCGACAAACTGTTTGGCCAAAGCATCGACATCTTCGCTGTAAATGCACAAGCCAATGGGCGAACCACCGAGGGTCAGGGCGCTGCTGTTGCCCCAGCTGGGATTTTCGTCGGAGACCATGATGCGCGAGTTGCCGATTTGAATCTCGGCATGGGCGATTTTGCCGTCGGGCATGGGGAGGCGGTAGACCTCTTTGGCGCCGAGGGCCGCTTCGTAAAAAGCAATGGCTTTGGCAGCGTCGCGGAGCGCGAGGTACGGGGTGACGGAATGAAAACCTTCAGGGATTGCGTTGATCATGAGGCGCATGGAACGACAAACGTTTGCCCGTGTCAAGCGGAAAAACCGTCGTTCTTTTGCGCGCCAGTCGTTCGGGTGCTCACCGCGGCGTAAGGCTCAATGCGACGCCAATATCTCCGCAATGCTGCTAAAACGACTCGGCGAACGCGACCAATAATTTAGCGCCGAACCACCCGCAATGATCCAGCCTTCGTCGTAGCGGCCGTCGGGTGATTGAATGCGAACTAGGTGATCGCCGGCATCGAATCCCCAATGTCGTCCTTCAGGATCGAAGTGCTCGATCAATCCACCGTGGCGGGTGCGAATGTGGAATTGTTCGTTGGGTATGTCCCAGGTCCGGTCGAGGACAAACTCGTAAACTTGCCAGATATTTCCGGAGGGCAAGACGCCCCAGTCGGTGTTGAGAGCAGAATCGTTCGGAAGTCCAAACACCCGCATATTGCCCAAATTGACGGCGCAGTTGCGGATGTCACCGTTGCGGCTGGGATCGTGGTGCAAGGTGATCATGGTGTTGCGAACGAGGCCGAAGCCTTTGGTGTCGGTGTGGGAATCGTAGCTGCGGCGGAAGATGTATTCGCACAGCTGATCCGCGCCCGCGGAAAAACCCACGGTGAGTAGGCCGCGCGCTTTGCGTTCGTGGAGGAGTCGTCCGAATTTTCCGGGCTCGCTGGCGAATCGTGCGCCGAGGTCTTTGTAGCGATGCAGGCCGGTGACGCTGTGTCCGCCGCCCAAGATGAGCACTTCGCAGGTGTAGACTTGATGCCAGAAGGATTCGACGTCTTCTTGGCGCATGCCGCTCGTCCAGAAAAACGGAACGTACTCCAGGCCAAACCTTGCGAACTGGCTCAAGTACCAGCGAAAGTTGCCCCACGCGAAGTCTTGCCGCTCCATCTCGTTGCCGTTTTGCGGCGTTTCGGACATCGGCAAAAAGACGATGCGTTTGTTGTCTTCACCGCGGAGCGCACGCTCGACGATGAAGTGATCGTGGATGAGACGGCAGCGATTGTGCGAGCTGTAAACGAGCGACGTACCCTTCATGGGCGCGGAGTACAGTCGTGAAAAAGGCGGCCGTCAAGAGGTCTCGATGACGTGCGGGACGTTTCGAGGACACGGACAAACCGTGGCCGCGTCAGGAACTGGGCGCTCGCTACGCGCGCTAACAAGCGCGCTACGCGAGGTTTTGTTTGTGATGGGGGCTCCGCCGTTGGGGCTCACAATCTCTTTGGCTGCGCCAAAGAGACTGACCCAACGGCTCTGCCCCCAA
>DAOMZH010001624.1:0-1796 GCA_035437985.1 Polyangium sp. (in: bacteria)
GCAAATATCCGCGAGCCACGCGATCGTCGCGCGAAACCCATCTGGCAATTCAGAGGCCGGCACTTCTGCATCGCCACAACGAAACGCCAAACCCGTTTCTGATTCTTGCACCGTCAGGTCAACGTCCACCAACACAAGGTCCAGGAGCTTCTTGAGCATGCGCAAAATGGGGAGGACCCGCGGACCTTGCTCCAAGAGCACGTCGACAGAAGCCACTTGGCAGAGCGGATCAAACAGGGTCATTTGCCGCACTGCTTCGTCATCGATCCGGTTTTTGTATCGCGAATCTCGATATTCGGAAAGATTTCGTCCAGCACCATAAGCCAAGAGCAAATGATGCTTTCGTCGAGTATTCCAGAAGTCGCGCATGGCTTGATACGCGCGCTCATCCGATTGTGGGGGCGGGTCATTGACTCCGTTTTCGCCGATTCTCAGCATCAAATCGATGGTGTTTTCTTGACCAGACCGCACTGTGGCCTCGATCTCGGCCACCAATGTTTCTTCTGACGTTCTGCGGCGGGCACGCGCGAGCGAACCGCTTCCCACATCCAGCGCAAGTTTCTCGCCGAGGAGCACCAGGGCAATAGCTTGGAGAATGGCACTTTTGCCTGCGCCATTGAGCCCCGCAATGCACGTCCAACGTCCGGAAAGGGCGGATTGTTGCAAAAAGTCGAGGTGCAGGTGATGAATGCTCTTGAAGTTGCGAATGGTGATGGATTCGAGAAAGGTATCGCGGCGCGACGTGGGTATCGAAGGGGTGTGGCGTTCTTCAGGTGCGAAAATATGCTGAAGTACATGCAGCGCGCATTCCGCGGAGGCACGGGAACCGAAAGGGATGTAATCAGGGACTGATGGACGCTCGGCAAAATCGACAATGGACTTGATGACCATCCATTTTCGGTCGAGTTTTTGTGCCATTTGCACGAGGTCGGCCGATACGCGATCCATTGCCGCCAAACCTAGCGGTGCTCGGCGCAATTCGCTCAATGTGGAGGAATCAGAGATTTTTTGAGGTACGGTGCCCAAAATTCCGTGTCGTACAAAAGGCCGTCTATCCTCGGGCAAACCATCTAGATACAACAATCGTTCGTCCTCGACGCGTTTCCGACCTTTTTCGGTCAATCCGAGTGTACCCCCATCCAGATCGAGATAATTCCATTCGCGCAAATACTTGATGACTTCGACCCAATCGGGACATTTTTCGCGCCGATCGGGATGTTTGCGCGGATCTGTGTTGGTCTCGTTGGAATCATAAAGCGCATGGAGCACCCAGCGGACCTGGGACGTGAATGAGGGTAGCCAGCGCGTCATGACCTTATCGCTCAAAAGAAATCCATTAAAAATATGCGGCGCATTGATTACCATCGACGACGGCAGGTCATACGTAGGCCGTTTCGTATGGATATTGTGGTTGAGTAAACGGTCGCCGTTCATCATTGGACGACAATCGATAACCCGCGCGGCAAACAAGACATCACCCAGGGAATCGTCTTCGGAGAACCCATCACAAACGCCAGGCGAGACAAGCCACGTCGGGTTGAGTTCTTCGACCAAATCTGAAGCACGCGATAATGCACGCGCATCACTCGGGCCTAGCCATGTGCCGGCGATGGAAAATGGTTTGCCCCGGATATTCTCGAATTCCCGAACATGATACGTCGCGCCGCTATGATCCTGGAGCTTGGCCCATCCCCCGGCGCGACCCGACTCGAGCGCAAGGACACCCTCCAGTTCGGCAGGAGTCGAAACGATCACGAGAACGTCGACATACCCATGGTTCATGGGCCGGGGCTACC
>DAOMZH010001625.1:0-1791 GCA_035437985.1 Polyangium sp. (in: bacteria)
AAAGTGTCCTCGATCCCGAAACCCGCCCTCCGCGCGCATGAGACGCATGAACGCTTCGTGCACGAGCGCGGTTGGTTGGAGGGTATGGCTCGCCGGTTTTCCGCGGAAATGGCTTCCCGCCAACCTGCGCAACGGATGATACACCAGGACGAACAACTCTTGTTTGGCTGAGTGATCGCCTGCATTGATACGGCTGAGGAGGGTGGCGATCAATTCTTCCGGGGTGGGTGAGTTCATCATTGGCGCCTTGGATGAGCGTATCGAGTGAAGATTCCGACTTTTCTTATTGGTTTGTCGATGAGGAATGCGGGGCATACGGCACACTCTGGCAAACGGTTCGTCGATGCATTGGTAACGCGATTCGTCGTTCTCACATTGCTGTGCAACCCATGACGCAATGGGAGCGGTTTTTCGCGGCAGAGACACCTAAACGACGCGGCCAAACAGGCGAAACACCCCCGATGTCGCCTCGGTGTCGAAGAGGCAAACGTGCGGTATTTAGGCTGCTTTTGTCTTGCCGCGCGGAACCAAGTTTGCCTCGAGCGCGGTTGCCACGTGGCAACGTTTGAAATACTATGCAGGGCGCGTGCCACCGTCCTTCGCGCGTGGCGAAAAAAAGTTTTACAATCCGGTAGGGGGTTTTGGGGGGCTTTGCGTTGATGGGATTGAAGACAAACCATGCAATGGCTCTCAAAGAGAGAAGCCTCGTGGTTGCGTCATTTTTGAAACTCGAGGGAAGAGCCTTGCATAGGGTTCTTGCTCTCTAGAGCGCTTGGAGGTCGGTCATGTCGCGTCTTGCAAAACAAATCGTCGCGTGCGTCGTATCTTTCACCATGTTTGGCATTGCGGGGTGTATGTCCGCGGATGTGGACGGTTTCAACGAGAATGAGGAGGCAGACCCCACGATGGAGGAGCTGGGCGTTGCGCAGCAAGACGTCGCGGCTATCAACCCCGGCGCCACGCATTGCGTGTTCGAAACCACCGCGGTATCGCTCGATAACGAGAAAGACGTCCGCCTGCCCACTCGCGCCACACGGTGCTTTCCGACCTTCTCCCAGGCGATCGAGTTCGCAACCGACGGACGCGTGCGCCTGGCCCAGGGCGCGACCCAGGACGACGCGAACCGGGAGCTCGCCGCCCTCGCCCGGCTCCCCTCCGCGTCGAGTTACGTAATCGGCATCGAGTATAAGGAATTTGACTTCGGAGGGGGGTCATATACGTTCCGTAACGCCAATAATTGCTCCAACTGGTCCCATTGGGTGAACACCATGCCGTCTGGATGGGACAACGTCATCTCGTCCGCGACAGCACATTCATATTGCACTCACTCGAACCACTACGAGGCCCCGTACGCCGCGGGCGCCGTAAAAGACTGCGGAACGTCGTGCTCCAACATCGGCTCCACGATGAATAACCGCACTCGTTCGATCACGTGGACCAAGTAGACCGCTGGCCAAGGGAGGGTCGTCGTGATGCGCAGCCCTCCCCCATAAACGCTAACTTCGTACAGCGCTCCAGAAGTTTGTGCCCAGTTCCATGACCCGCAGCTTCGGGGTGGAATTTATTCCACCCCGAGGCTTACGGGCCATTCCATCGGAAATGGCAACGCCAGCCCGACGTGACGTTTGCATTCACGCCGGACGGCCAACAAACCTTCACGGCGTGGGTGTCGTCACCACCAGCTCCTTGCGCCCGCGCGCTACGGCGTCCGCACGGTGGGATTCGAGTTCGTCAATCGGACAAGAGTGAGCCTTGGGTCAAGCCAATGGCCGAGCGAGCGGACAAGAGTGA
>DAOMZH010001626.1:0-1788 GCA_035437985.1 Polyangium sp. (in: bacteria)
GGTAGTAAAGTATTCTCGACATGACGGCTCATTGGTGGCGACAATGGAACGCCAAGTTCCTTGACCTGTACAGGGCTCGATGACATCCGCATCGACTGTGTCGATGCCGCCATCATCGAAGACACCGCCGCCAGCGGTGACGCCCCCGGAAGATGCTGAAGCCGAACCGCCACCTTGACCACCGTTTGCAACGTTGGCGACACGCACGGTCGAATCGCATCCCGCAACAAAGGCATTTCCGCTTATTGCTGTGGCTATCGCCGAGATTAGCCAGACGGTGCGAAATTGGGATTTCCATAGAGAAAGCATGCGACGTCACCTCCACGAAGAGCCAGAAAACGCCGATGATTGCAAGCGAATCGTTGGTCCTACATCCAAGGGTAGTGCGTCGACGCGTAACGCATGAGCATGCGTCTTGCCACCCACAGCCCAATGATAATCACCGATAAACTGATTGGTTGCGCCATCATTGCATTTCCGTGGCAATAA
The DNA here is from genome assembly GCA_035437985.1 of Polyangium sp. (in: bacteria). Taxonomy (GTDB): domain Bacteria; phylum Myxococcota_A; class Polyangia; order Polyangiales; family Polyangiaceae; genus Polyangium. The sequence continues at coordinate 490 of DAOMZH010001626.1, forward strand.
CGCAAGATCGGTCAAGACGGTCTCATTGTTGCGTCGAATCCCGTGGATCCAAGTTCCGCCGGGACGGCGCACGGCAACGCGCTCTTGAACGCGACTGCCATTTGGGTCAACGCTCCGATCGTAATAGGTGATGAGAATTGTCCCATCATCATGAGACGCTACGGATGGCATAAACTGATCAGTTCCCACTTCGTCCGGTCGAGTCGTGATGACGAGCGGGTTTGACCACGTGATGCCACCATCGGCAGATTCCATGAAAGCGATGTCGAATGGGGTTGCGACAGAACAAGTGGGCGTACCTAAGGTTCCCTCTTTGAACTGAAATGCCGCGAAGATGTGTCCTGCCTCCTTACCGGATGCGGCCACCGCAAACCCCCCCGAGCGTAGGTTGCGGGGTGCGCCGTGGTCGCGAAAACCAACAAAGAACGTTCCGTTTTGCGGAGCAACATGCACGCCACCCAATTGCCCAATCGTGTCAGCAGGGGCCGCAATCTTCGTCCACGTGCCCCATTTATCGACAAACCTGTTTTCGTAGAGTTTGCCGTCGTTTCCCGCAGCCACAAGCACAATGGTTTGTACACCCGTAGGCGAGAGCTTAACCGCTGCGCTCACAGAATATCGTCCCGGAGCTACGCCCGAAGGCGGAGTGCGAGCAGACGACCATTGCGGTTGTCCTGTGCATGAATTTCTCCACGTCGCGTGTTGAATGGACGTTTCATCGGTCCCTGGACCTACGGCGCGCACCATGATGTCAAAACGATCCGATGTGCCGTCATTCCACGCCACAGCAGCAGCTCCGCCTTGCCATGTACGGTTAGGGGGCGTCGATTGATCGCCCGATGGGCAAAGCGAAAGCGCTCCATTGATTCCTTGGGCGGCAAAGCAAAATTGGCTTCCGCGTGCGGCCCCAACGACGATACTTGCCGGCGAAATCTCTTGCGGTGCTCCTGCGCAATCATGAAGAATGGAAAACTGCTCGCCTATTGCTGACAAATCTCGACGCAGAGCTCGAGCGCGGTGCATCATGCGCCGACGGGCCTCCTCTTTACGAAACTCAATACGCAAAATAACGTAGAGCGCCTTTTGCTGCGAACAGGTGCTGCGAACAGGTCCGCCTCCGTTAGCCCCCAAGCACCTCCCGACCTCGGTGGCTGGCCACTGAGTCCAGCGATCGTCAACGTCAGCGTCGGTTGCGCACGGTTCGAGTCGCCGGCGAGCAGGTCAGGAGGTGCCCTCGTGACGGTTCGAGTCGCCGGGGACCAGGTCCAGAGGTGCCCTCGTGACGGTTCGAGTCGCCAG
>DAOMZH010001627.1:0-1783 GCA_035437985.1 Polyangium sp. (in: bacteria)
CCAAGCGTGAGCGTGATGCGATACGGCTTGAAAGCGCTCATCGGTTGACCTGCGATCGCGTGTTCCCACTGTGAGGTCTGGTCCCGCTCGCGTTGCGCTGCAGCAGCAGCTTTCGCGCTCACGGGACGCTTCTCGCGCTCGCGCTCTTCAGTGGCCTCGCGCTTGTTGCTGAGGACGACGACTTTGCCCTTGGAGCTCGTCGCAACCAGTTTTTCGCTTTTGGGTCGGCGATAGAGGTGGTGCGAACCGCACGTTTTGCATTCGACCTTCTTCACTTCATCGCCAACCATGGCGATGATTCGATGCGTCAAATCGAGCTTGCACTTGGTGCAGTAGGAATCGATCTCACCACCCGTTTTGGGTTTCTTCGTCGTCACGTCCCCTCGCGTCTCTTGCGCTCGCGCCGCGCGTCTTTCGTGCGGTCCTTGATGGATACTTGCGATGAAACCGTCGGTTTGGGCAAGCCTGACGATGAAGTCGTCGTCGTGCCCTCACCTTGATCAGCTGCTCGCTCTTCGTCGCCTTCGTCGTCGCCTTCCGCGGCTTTCTCACTCGGCCGCGCATCGTTTGGAACGAAACGAATTTCTGTTTTGATCTCAAACGAAAGCTTCGTGAGAACCTTGGTGATTTCGTCCGCGAATTGCGTGTGTTCGAGCACGTCGCGGATCTCTTTGGCGACCACGCGATAAAGCCCCGACTTCGTATCGTCGATCTGTTGATACAGGTAGTGGAGCACTTCTTTCGGAAGCTTCATGTCCCCCACGAAGTTCCGCAAGCCATCAGGCCCGTCGCTCAATTCGCTCAACCGACCTACGCCGGATTCTACGGCTCTTTCGACAGCCCGTTTGAGCAAGTCCGGAATCGCGCGGTCAAACGCACGCCGCCGCTCGCCTTCGGGTTTGTCCCCATCCGAGGCGTCTTCACGATGCGCCGTGTCGTCGGTATCGCCCATCCGTGCGGGTGAGTAGCTACAAGTAGCGCGAACGTCAATCAGTCAATGCAGCCCGCAGCATCCAAACTTCGGCTGCGGCGCGACCCTTTCCATGCCGGGCGGTCAGTTCGATCGTCATCGTGTCGTTTTCAAGCGGGCAAAAGGGACGATCCGGTTGAACGATGGGCCAACGATCTTCCCCGTGATCCTGCGCAATCGCGACCCCGCGACTCGAACGCACCACCACATCTAGGTCCGTTACGGACTCCTCAGCCACGGCAAAAATTCGGTAACAAGATCCACGCTTCGCCTCGAGAGGCATCGTCACCGGATTTCCGCCCTCGACGACCTCTCCCTCGACCGGCTTTTTGGAAACGCGATGCATCCCATTCGCTGGACCACAAAGCATCGTCAAGCGCGTCAGATCCCCGAGCAAAGGACCTTCGAGACGAAAGTCGCCATAACAGCGCACCCAGGGTCCGCCTACGCGCACGGGCAAGGGCAGGGAAGGTTCGGCCGGTGAAACTCCCCCCGATTCGCCACTTGGTGCGAGCCCCGCTGCTTGGACAAACGTCGGGGATAACAGCGGTTTCGACGAAGTCGTCGCCACTGGCCAGGGGGGCGCCGCATCTTCGCCTGTTCGTTCCCACGGTCGGGATTTCTCTTTGCAGCCCGTCGTTAGCAGCGCCGCGAGAAGCACGAGCCCGAAATGCAACATCGATTCGCTTCGCCCCCGCCGCCGCGGATCCGTTACTGTTCCGCCGTGATGGACGTGTTTGCCGATCGCCGTAAAACCCTGCTCGAACGCCTCGATGGAACACTCGTCTTGTGTGCCCCTCTGGAGGTAATTCG
>DAOMZH010001628.1:0-1779 GCA_035437985.1 Polyangium sp. (in: bacteria)
GTTCTTCGAGGTGTTTCAGCAAGAAAAACCGTACGTCGTCGTAAGGATTTTCCGCCAGCGACGTCCATAGATGCGGATCGTCTTTGAAGCGTACGTCCTTCTCGAACAGCCCCAATCCTTCGCGCCGAACGTCTTCGTACCGCGCGTCGATCATGTCGCGCACGTGCTCCATCTTCGTGTCTTTCGACCCGCCGAGCACCGTTGCGAGCCACTTGGCTGCTGCTTCACGCACCCGCGGCGCACGCACAGTCACGAGACGCATGATCGAGCCCAACGCGAGTTTGCCGTCGATCTTCTTGCTCTTTGTCCAGTCAAACCCAAGCTCGGCAACGGGTGACACCTGGGCACATGCAAGGTCCACACATTGATCGAGCGTGAGGCGCAACGGCGCGACGTGCTTACGAATCGCCTCGCAAAGGAAAACGAGGGCCGTTTGATTGTCGATGGCGAGCAATTCCAACCAATCGGCAACGGACAAACTCGAGATACCTTGCGCATTCTTGAGCAGCTCGCTGCCGAACGTTTGCACCTCTTCGTGCACGCTCGAGAGCAGTGGCCGCAATTGCGCGACGTTGAGTTTGTTGAGGTCCTTGGCGTAGTCCTCTTTCAGCAAACCAATCGCAAAAAGACGCACGGTGCGACTACGCGCCGATGTCACCAGTTTGAGAACGTCGTCAAAAGCCTTGGCCCATGCACGGGGATGCAGCGGCGCGGGTTCGAGCTCGCCAAGAGAATGCCCCGTCGCGACTTTGATACCGCGCGGATCCCGGACCAGAACCGGCGACCTGTAATAACAAACATGAAGCAGACTCCACGCATCGAGGATCCGCTCGGGTTTGTCGAGCCACTCGTCGCGATACATAGCGAGCGCGTTACGAATGATGGTTCCATACCGCACGGGATCTTTTCGGCCGATGTCGCGGAAATAACGGAGTACGCGGCGCTGCAAATAACGGCGTGTGGCTTGGGAAAAATTGGGCGCCGTATCGTTTCTCCGTCCAAACCGGATGGGGTAACGATTGTCCCCTTTGAGCATGCGCTTTTTTAAGCTTTGTCGCTGTCGCCAATCGTATTTTTCGACTTCGACGAGCTTGCGCTGCACCATCCGATCGAAAGCGACCATGAAGTGGGCCATTGCTTCATCGTCGCCAGCTTTTTCGGCGAGCTTGAAGAGGGCTTTCACGAGCGGACGATGATGCGGTTTGTCGCAACCATCATCGATATAAAGGAACAGGGTCCGCCGCGCGAACGGGCGACCGTCGCGATACCAACGTTCAGCGAGGGACTTGAGCTTCTTGCCAGCATCGAGCTTCAAGATCTCGTCCACGAAACGGTCGTCCCCGGCCTCGAAATACTCATCGAGGAGCAGTTTCGAAGTAGTGGTGGCTTGCGTGCGCGCTTTGGCCATGCGACGCGCCGACGATAAGCAAAGAGTATCGAGCGCGTCAAGCAGATCGTGGGTTTGCCCCAAACAGCTTTTTGAAGTGTCAGCTGGAACGCCGCAAAGACCACAGGATTCCAACGTGGTTTAGATTCTATCGTCAACCTCGAATCGATTGGCCACTGCTTACTCGTATTGAGAATCGATGGGACGTCCCTTATCGTCGGCGCATGATGTTTTCGCGATACCTCTTGGGAACCATTGCTTTGTCTCTTGTTGCAGCAGCAGGATGCGGAGGAGACGACACGACCGTATCGAGCAGTTCGGGCGCGAGTTCGACGGGGACCGGCGGCAAGGGCACGGGCGGCTCGGAAGTCGGCGGCGCTGGCGGAATGGGC
>DAOMZH010001629.1:0-1778 GCA_035437985.1 Polyangium sp. (in: bacteria)
CTTTTGGGGTGACGACAAGAATGATCGATTTCGCATCCGTTTTATCGGTGACGTGCCGAATTACATCGACCATACCAAGAAAAAGCGTAAGCGTTTGCGGCGTGATCGTTATGCGGATGACGAGAATCGAGGCGGCGTGGGTGCAAAACAGGGAATGCCGCAGAAGCGAGCTTTTGATGAGCATCGACCGCAGCATTTTCGCGATATTGTCATCATCGAAGCGGACGGGTCATTCAAAGTCAATGGCAGCGTTTATGCGTACAAGCACTTCAGGTGGTCGGACGCCCGCCTCAAAGAAGGTGTGCGTCCCATTCAGCGCGCGCTGGACAAGGTGAATGCCATGCGAGGCATCAGTTACCGATGGCGCGCCGAAGAAATGGAAGATGCGCTCGTGGACGATCGCCGTCAACTGGGTGTCGTTGCCCAAGAAATCGAAAAGGTTTGTCCTGAAGTGGTATCGACGGAGAAGGTTGGAGATGTGCCAACAAAAACCGTCGATTACACGCAGCTCGTTCCCGTGCTCATCGAAGCCATCAAGGAACAACAAGCGCTCATCGACAAGCTGCGCCTGCGCCTCGAAGCTTTGGAAGGGCTCGCGTGCGGCGAATCGACGGCCGCGCCAAAACCCCCCAAAACCTCAGCTCCGTCCCCCTCCCGCAAGCGTTCGTCCAAGCGTTGCGATGCGTAACGCAATCGTTGCCGACTCGTATTGATCGAGCTGCATGCGCGCTTCCGCGACCATGCGCACGGAAAATCGTTCATACATGGGCAGCTCCTTCGCCAAGCTCGAAGGCAAATAACAGGGCAGCGCCGCCGCCGAACCTGGTGCTGAAAACAGCGTTCGAATCCACGGTTGACCCATGACCGTACGTTTCTGGTAATGCCTCTGTTCCAGCAAAATACGCTCTGTATGCGCGGCGAGGTATCCGGCGGGCAAACCGCGTTTCGTTTCGCCAAACGCATCCCGCACTTGCACAGCCAATCCTTCAGCGACGTGACCTGCTCCTTGAAGCCATGGCGTTTGCATCGCTTCGCGGGCAATTTCGACCGATTCTTGCAGGCGTTTGTCCGCCTTGGCAAATGGTGTCACGGCTGCAAGCGTCGCCTTCAGCGCCTCGACTTCATCGAATGGGAAAATCAAATCTCCTGATACCAGTACGAGTGGCGGGACAAACATTCCATCTTCGTCCACGGCGTCGGCAATCGCGCGCCGCAATTCATCGTGGTTATAAACGTCCCCGCGCGCCAAAATGGCCGTCATTTCGCGCCTGTTTTTCGCATCCTTCTTTTTGTCGGGAGGCGCATCGTCTTTGAAATCAGCGTCGCGAGGTTTGGGTTTGACGGTGGAAAGGATTTCCTTCCATGCTGCGTGCGTGCGAATTTGATCCACGAGCGCCAGATCGAACCAAATCAACTCGATCGCTACAGCTGCTTTTTTGAAGGACCTGAGTGGTTCCAGCGAATTAGACGATACTTGTGGGGATTGCTGGGGGTCGCTCGCCGCATGTGACGCCGCCAGGGCGCCCATGGGTTGGACATCGACAGGCAAAGGTTTGGCAGGACCATCGGACGCGACTTTCTTTTTTGAAATCGACTTGACCATTGCTTTCCCATTGGCTTTGGCGACGGGTGTATCGACCGGCACCGAAGTCGGGAGCTGTTTTTCAATTTCCGCTCGCATAGCTCGTTCTGCACGCCGCCCGAGTTCGATTTCGCCAATGGTCTGCGGCTCTCGAGGCGCCTGGTCTGCTCTTCCGGTGACACCTCGAGCCAGTACT
>DAOMZH010001630.1:0-1778 GCA_035437985.1 Polyangium sp. (in: bacteria)
GCGAGTTGCATTGCCATTTTCGTGGTCGGGCGTATCCCTCCGAGCCTTTGGCCCATCGAGCTTGCGAATACGTTTGTCCAGGACCAAACACGAAAACAGATTTACCCTTGCGCTTGCCGATACGACGGGCGCTCCGGTAGGCATGATCGAGCTACTGGACACGCGCCCCACGACGAAACTCCAATTGAGCGACGCTCTTCAGCCTCGACACGAATTCCTTTACGATCTGGAATGGCACGTACGTGGCGTGGGGCCTCGAGACAATCATGCTCGACGCTGGGCATGGCTTGGTCATGCACCTTCGGATTTTCTGCAGACACTTGCTGGCGTTGGAATCGCTGTCGACGTCTATGCGAATGCAAAGGAAGTCATTGCCGCATCGATGCAGAATGGTTCGGCACCCGATGCGCTCATCATGGCGTACCTCGATGGTGCGAATGAAGATGTAATCGCTGCCGCGCACGCGGACACGTCCACATTCTTGAATAATTTCCAAGAGTTACTGGCGGAGGCGTGCCTGAACCAATGCTCGATTTTGGTGTTGACCCGCCGGGCCATTGCGACACAAACGATTGAGGACATTCTCGATCTTGGTCATGCTCCTCTCTGGGGCCTGGTTCGCGCGGCTTGCGTCGAATTGCCCGAGCGCACGATTATGCTCGGCGACATTGATGATAGTGATGCGTCTCGCGGTGTATTGCCCAAGGTATTGAGCCTCGGGGAACCTCAATTTGCATTACGCGACGGGTTGTTGCGCATTCCCCGATTCACACGCGCCAAAATCATGTCGGAATCGCTGCCTCGTGGATTTTCTTCCTCTGGCACAGTGCTGATCACCGGTGGAACTGGTACATTGGGGGCGCACGTTGCGCGGCATCTCGTGGCCAAACACGGAGTTCGTCATGTTTTGCTCATTTCGCGCCAAGGTTCCACGGCGCCTGGCGCAAGCGTTTTACAACACGAACTCGAAATGAGTGGTGCCCACGTCACGATTGCTGCAGCGGACGTGACGGATCTCGAGTCATTAAAACAATTGATCGCGGCAATCCCCGACGACCATCCGCTTACCGGCGTGATTCATGCGGCTGGAATTCTCGATGACGGGGTACTCGATACCCTGACTGCCACGCGGATATCGCGGGTGTTTCGTCCCAAAGTGGACGCTGCCATGCATCTACATGAACTCACGAAGGATTTGCAAGTCCCGGTATTCGTGCTGTTTTCGTCGCTTGCGGGAATACTTGGCAGCGCTGGGCAAAGCAATTATGCCGCGGCAAACTCCTTTCTCGACGCTCTTGCACAACATCGTCGCGCGCACGGGTTGTCAGCCGTATCTTTGGCTTGGGGATTTTGGTCCGAAGAAAGCAACATGAGTGCGCATTTGACGAGCGCGGATCACGCGCGTCGTTTACGCGCCGGCATTGGTGCATTGTCGACCGCAGAAGGTCTGGCCCTTTTCGATGTGGCGCTGGAAAGACCCGAAGCCAATTTGGCACCATTCCGCTTGCTTCCTGCGAATTTACAAACAATGCCGATTCCGCCGCTTTTGCGGGAGATTGTGCGAATCGCGCCTTCGCGCTTGGCATTAGCGGACAAAAAGGCGCCCTCGCCCCTAGATCAGCGCCTACGCGCCATACCCGAACGGGATCGGGAGCGCACCCTTTTCGATCTTCTGCGCGCCGAGATAGCTACGGTGCTTGGTCATTCCTCGCCGCAATCCATTGACAAGGATCGCTCGTTGCGGGAACTGGGCCTCGATTCACTCATGGCGCTCGAAT
>DAOMZH010001631.1:0-1777 GCA_035437985.1 Polyangium sp. (in: bacteria)
TGCCATGCGCCCCTCGTTCAACACTTCTGGCCCTTGTTTTGCCGATGAGCACTACATGCTCCCGCCCGAGCGCCGGCTCGGGGAGGTCATGGAGCTCATTGACGAGCACAAGTTCTTCACGTTTACGGCGGGCCGACAGACGGGCAAAACCACGAGCGGAATGTGGATCGAAGAGCACCTCAACAAGACCGGGGCGTGGCGTGCGTTATGGGTGGACATTCAGACGTCCCGCCAGCAACCCGACCTGACGGATGCGTTCCGCGCGCTGCTCAGCAAGATAGACGAGGTGTGCGGCATAGTTCATCCGGATGTCACGCGTCCCAATATCGAGGAGCTGTTGCGGTCTCCTGCGCGAGCGGTGGGGCAGTACCTCGCGTTTCTCGCCGGTCAAGGAGATCGCCCCTGGGTCATTCTGTTCGACGAAGCTGATTGCCTTGTGGGTAATGCGATGGTTTCGTTTCTGACGCAGCTTCGGGATGGGTACATTTCTCGTCGTCGCGTGCCGTTTCCCGCGAGCGTCGTGCTCATTGGGCAGCGTCAGGTGCGCGATTATGCTTTGCGCGAAGAAGACTGGCGAACCCTTACGTGGCTGGGCACCACGTCCCCCTTCAACATCACCGCGCAGCCAATGACGCTGGGTCCGTTTACGGAGCCTGAAGTCAGGGAATTGCTCGAGCAGCATACCGCCAAGACTGGGCAACGATTCGAGCCCGAAGCCATTGCCAGGATTTATGAACTTGGTCAGGGTCATCCGTGGCTCACGAATGCGATGGCCGATCAAATCGTGCGTCGGGACGTGAAAGACCGCGCTGTGGCCATTACGGTCGACCACGTCGACGCGGCAAAAGAAACGATCATCATCGAACGGCGCACGCACATTGATTCGCTCATGGCCAAGTTACGCGAGGAACGCGTAAGAAAAGTCCTCGACCCTTTGCTCGCAGGTGATTCCCTCCCCGACGACGTCCTTAATGACGACATCGCCTACCTGATCGGATTGGGCCTCGTGCGTGCAGTCAAACGCGGGGGTGGCCTCGAGATAGCCAATCCCGTTTATCGTGAGGTGATTCCTCGAGCACTCAACTACGTTCAGCAGATATCACTTCGCGTGCCCAGCCCGTGGTACGTCAAACCAAACGGATCGCTCGACATGGGCAAACTCATGGCCGATTGGCAAGTGTTTTGGCGTAAGGACGGGCATCTCGCAGCGGAGGGATTCTTTTATCGAGAATCGGGTCCGCATTTGATGTTGATGGCATTTTTGCAAAGAATCATCAATGGCGGCGGGCGCATCGAACGCGAATACGGTCTAGGACGAGGAGCGCTGGATATCTTGGTGTGCTGGAAAGAAGAACGTCACGCCATCGAGCTGAAAATTCGCCGGGACATGGACACGGAAACCGAAGCGCTCGAGCAAATCGTGAGGTACCTGGACGAGCTCGGCCTTTCCGAAGGGTGGCTCGTGATGTTCGACTTGCGCAAAGAATTGAGTTGGCAGGACAAGCAGTTCGTGCGCGAGGTTCAGCACAACGGGAAACTCGTGCGATTTGTGGGTTGCTAAGATGAACACCCTCTAACAGACACCTTCTGAGACACGTTTGTCGGCTCCCGCAACGTAAAACCCGCAAAAGCAGCGGCCGAATGCGGGGCAGTCGTGGTACAAGGGGCGAGGGGAACGGCGAAAGTGACGCTTTATGGAGATTTACGAGCAGAAACCACCTCAACGGCGAGGTAGCTCGAGAGCGGAGTGTCGAGGTCGTTCTGTGGGAGCACAAGC
>DAOMZH010001632.1:0-1774 GCA_035437985.1 Polyangium sp. (in: bacteria)
TAACAACACGCGAAATGCCCCGTCCGATACGGCTCGCTCCAGTTCCTCGACGAATACGCGTAATTCCGTCGCCCCAGCTACGTCGCCTTCCGGACGATCCGTGCGTAATGACGGCTTGCTGTCGTCCACGGGCACATGCACATGCGCAGCGGCGGAAGAAGCACTCGCGAATTCCGTGGAACCAAGCCCCAGCGTCGCTTCAATGGGTACGAAATATCCATCGGCATAACGAGAACCGATGAGCTGGGCCAATGGTTCGAGCGCTGCGTTGTCGCAGGGCAATTCCGCCGCATTGGGATATCGAGCCCGCACGCGACGTTCCAATTCGGCAAAGGACAAACGCGTCGTCATTGCCGCAGCGCTCAACGTCAACGCGCGCTCGGGCGACAAACCTGCGGGATACAGCTCGCCACGCGCCGAAATGCGCGCGTGTTTGGCGGTCGTGACGGATAACTCGACCAGCGCCCGGTCGGACAAACCGCGCACTTGTTCGGAGAGACGCGAGGGGAGGGAGATCAAATCGAGGCATTCGCGTAGCCGCTCGGCCGCCGTCGTTTCCGCAATGACTTGATCGCCTGCGACCAGGGCATCGGCTTTTTCGCCGAGATGATCCAAAAGGTCGAAAGATTGTCGTTCCCAGCCAATCAGCACCGGCCAATCATGCTTGGCCGTGGGGCCGCGCCATTTCAAACGTCGCTCGACATCCAGCTCGGTGGCGGCACGAACCAGCCCTTCGGCGGCCTGCAGAGCGGCTTCTTCGGACAGATCCGCCTCGCGCGGGAAAACCTCCATGACCATCGCCGCCGCGCGCGCCAATGACAAAACGGGGATGTTTTCAATAAGCGCTTTGTCGAGGACCGAATACGCGCGTTTCAAAACGTCCTGCTCGCGCGATTGCTTTTGCCAGCGATCCCGGGCTTTGCCGATTTCGAGCGAAACAGCCGCCGGGGTGACTCCGGACGCCCGCGCCAAATCGACCATGGGACCATGACGCACGAATCCTTCGAGCGTATCGAGGCCCAAATAATGGCGTAATCGTTTGGCACCTTTGCCTGGCGCGACCGGAGCAAGCAAGGCCATTGCGGCGCCGAGCGTCGCCGGCGGAGCGTCTTCCGATGCGCCTTGGTAACGTTCGAGCCACGCGATCAGGTCTTTCGCGGATTCCTTGGCGCCTTCGTTGCGAGCGCGGGTGACGAGATTCTCGACGTGCGAATATGGCGCCGACGCAATGGAAAGCGTATCGGGCAGACCTGCGGCAATGAAAACTCGGCCCAAAGCACCTGAGAGTGTCCCTCTTTCTGCATCAGCGCTCACGGATGCGCGGGCTCCCATATAACTCGGGAAAAATGCCGCGAGAGGTTCATTCGAAGCCGATTGCAAATGCTTACGGACGGTTTCGGCCAAATTGACTAAAGCGCGCGATGTTTTTGCGCCAACGCCGCGCACGGCGCCCAAGCGATTGCTCGACAATTGGGCCAAATCGCCGAGCGTGTAAATGCCCAGGCGATCGAGGGCATTGTTTTGGCGAGCAGGTAGGTGCAATTCGGCGACGCGGGTTTTGGGGCTGAGTCCTTCGAGTTTGGCGGGATCGAAGTAGCGTTAGCGCGGATAGACGGCGCGTTCGTCGGGGAATTTGTGCAAGGCGTGAGAGAAATGGTCCAGAATGTATTAGGCGGTGGAAAAACATTTGGACGCGTGAAACGCGAACGCTTTATCAAACAAGAGGAACAAACCATTAGCCAAGACGGGATCCAAGAGATCCTCGTACACACGT
>DAOMZH010001633.1:0-1773 GCA_035437985.1 Polyangium sp. (in: bacteria)
ATGATTTCGACCGTCTTGCCATCGAGTGATTTGAAAACATCGCTCGGTCGATACGCAGCGCCGTCGGGCATGTTCTCCGCGGCGCCGATGATTCCATGGACTTCGACATCGGGTTTGACCGCGGCAACAGCAGCCATGAGCGCGATGACGTTCGCCGCACCGCCCATGTCGCCCTTCATCTCTTCCATTCCCGGTGCGGGCTTGATGCAAAGACCACCACTGTCGAAGGTGAGTCCTTTGCCTACGAAAACGAGCTTTTTCTTGGCGGGTTTGGCGGGGGTATACACGAGGTGCGCCATGTGCGGATCGTGGGCACTACCTTGACCGACGGCGACAAACAGGTTCATGCCGGCCTTCGTGAGCGCTTCCTTGTCGAACACGGTGACCCCAAGGCCACATGTTCGGGCGACTTCGACAGCAACCCGTGCCATCACCGCCGGATAAAGTTCGTTCGGCGGCGTATTGATGAGATCGCGGGCAATACAAATCGCGTTGCCGACTTTCTGTCCCAGCTCCAACGCATCACGCTCGGCTTTCGTCACCGCACCAGCGACGACCAACGACACCTGCGCAAGGTTCACCTTCGGCAAACGATCGCCGGTCTGGAACAAGTTGAAGCGGTACGAGCCGAGCACCGCTCCTTCCGCTGCTGCACGCACACCATCGACGACCGCATCGGGTACGACGATCGCCAACGATTCGGCCTTCGTTCCAAGAGCAAATCGCGCGCCTTTCGCCGCCAAAAGCCGAACGTCCACGTCCGTCAGGGGCGCAGTTTTTCCAAGCCCAATGAGGAGAACACGGCCCACCGGCAACGCGTCGTTCGTCGACAAATCGAGGGTTTGATCCTTCTTGCCCGTGAAGTCTTCACGCTTGACTGCGCGCGCAACCACGGTCCCGAGCGCCTTTTCGAGCTCGGCCAGGATGCCCTCCTTCGTCGATGCGCCCTCGGGCACGCCAATCACCATGACGTCGGTGGCAATGCTCAAAGGCGCTCGAGAAACGATGGAAAGCTTGATCGACATGCATTCTCCTGAGGGCAACGTGAAAATTCCCCCGATGATTGGGCGCGCATCTAATCACGACACGCACCATTCGTCGACGGATCGTGTCTGCCGTGGGCGTCGAAATGAATGAATTTGTAGGAGACCTATGGGGGACTCGATGTTCTGCCGCAGTGCGGCAGAACGTTTCGATCCTGAAATGTTTCAGGTCGCCGAGTCGACATCTTTGTAGATGCGCATGACTTCGCCGAGCAAAGCGAGACCGTCTTCACGTGACCGCTGAAACGCGTTGCGGCCCATGATCGAACCGAAAGATCCACCGCGAGCAAGCTCCCGCACTTCCTCGAGCACCGCATCGGTTCCTTTTGCTTCGCCACCGGAGAAAATGACAACGCGTCGGCCGTTGAACGTCGACTGAACGACATGCCGAATGCGGTCGGAAAGCGTGGCGATCGGAATCTGATGCTTCTCGTACATCTTCTTTGCTTCGTCTTGTTCGATGTGCGCCGACGGCGGCTTGACCTTGACGATGTGCGCACCGAGCTCGGCGGCGATGTGCGACGCGTAAGAAATGACGTCGATGCCGGTTTCGCCCGCCTTCGACAAAGCGCCACGTGCGTACGACCAAACGATGACGACGAGCCCCTTGCGTTTGGCTTCGATCGTGATTTCACGCAGGTCCTCGTACATGCGATTGCGCGCGCCAGATCCGGGATAAATCGTGTAGCCGATCGCGACACATCCGAGGCGCAAAGCATCCTCGACCGAG
>DAOMZH010001634.1:0-1770 GCA_035437985.1 Polyangium sp. (in: bacteria)
GCAAACGCGATCGCGGCAAACCGAGCACCTTCCAATTCTTTCACGAGGCGCGCGACTTCGACCTTGGCCCGAAAGATCCGCGAAGGCTCGATGTCCCGCGCATACATGCTCTTCGAGTAGTCCAGCACCACCACGACATCCACATTGGTCGCGGGAACGAGACGCGTACCTTTTCCGTATTGCGGTCGTGCTGCCGCGACAAACGCCAGGGCCGTCGCGAGCACCAGCAGCACCGCTTTCCACGAACGACGCAACGTCGGATCACTCGTCACGAGTGTCGCGACGCGATCCGGATCCCCGAATTCCTTCAGCGCCCGACGTCGCAAAATCATCCCGTAGGCGAGAAGCGCGGCCACCACCAGCGAGAGCAACGACAACCAAAGAAACAACGTCGAGGCGAAGATCATGGGAACCTCCGCAAGAGCCACGCGCGAATCAAGGCATCGAGGCCCACGAGCACCACGCCGGGAATCAGCAAAAATCCAAACAGATCCTCAAAGGATGTGCGACTCGCCTCGAACCGCGTCTTCTCGAGTTGGTCGAGCACCGAATGCATGCTCTCCGCCAACGCCCGAGCGTCTGTCGCGACGTACGCATTGCCGCCTGTGGTTTTTGCGATCCACTTGAGCAGCTCCGGATTCACCGGATAACGCCGCCGCACGTAGCTCGGTTGTCCAAGCAGATCGATTCCGTTTTCCACTTCGACTTCGTCGTCGGTCCCGATCTGGATCGTGCTGATTTTACATCCTTGGCCCGTCGCGAGTTCCGTCGCGTATTGCGGCGAAACCAAGCCTTCCTTGTTGTCCCCGTCCGTGAGCAGAACGATGACCTTCGACTGCGCATCGCTTCGCCGCAAACGCGCTACCGCCGTTGCCAACGCGTCACCAATCGCCGTGCTCGAACCATCGATCACGTCGAGGTTCATCTTGCCAACCAGTTCCGTGAGCAAGTGATAGTCGAGCGTTGGAGGGGACAAGACGTACGCGTTTTTCCCGAACACCACGACGCCAATGCGGTCGGTTTTTCGACGACTGATGAAGTCTTGAATGACGATCTTCGCCGTATCGAGACGCGTCAAACGGCGACCGGGAGGAATGACGATGTGCCCCGGAAGATCACCCGGTTTGGCATCCAGTATCGCCCGCATCGAGCCGGACAAATCCAGCACCACTACGATGTCGATACCTTTGTCGTCGCTCTTCTGATCTCGAAGCACCGACACAGGTCGCGCGATCGCCACGACGAGCAACGCGATCGAAACCGCTCGCAGAACACCCGGCAGATCCCGGAACTTTGTCCGTATGCCGCGAGGACCCCGTAAAAACGGAGCGATCGTTCCCATACGCATCCGCGGCGTTCGTTCGTCCTGCCCAACCGTGCCCCACCAAAGCACAAACGGCACAGTCAGCAGACCAAGCAAGAGCCAAGGATGCTCGAACGTTGCCGATTCCCACGCATCCGCGCGCGCATAGAGCGGATAGACGAGCGCCAACGCCGTCACCGCCAAGAACAGGAACACAACGGAGACAAACCGCTTCACGCTGCACCTCCATCGGGTTCGGCAACCCGGTTGATGGGCGTCGTGTTGCGCACGATCGTGATGCCGCGTTCGAGCGACGCGAGACAGTCGTTTTCCGTAGGTACCACCCGGGCAAACTTGACGAGATCCGCCTCTTCCAAGAACCGATTGATCGTATCGAGACCCCGTACGACAGGACGAACTCGGGCCAAGGTGCGTTCCATCTCGTCCGTTGTACTTTCCAAACCATC
>DAOMZH010001635.1:0-1763 GCA_035437985.1 Polyangium sp. (in: bacteria)
GCATTACACGTCCCGGTCCTCGTGCCCTGCGTACATGACGAACCATCCGCCATCAATTCATTGGTCGACACTCCATTGACACACGCGTCCTTGGTGCAGGAATTGTTGTCATTGATGAAGTCGGCAATATCCTCGCTCTCACTTGGGGTCGCCCCAGCGCCACACGAGATCTTTTTGCAATCGCCAGGCGTTTGCGCCATATCGGGAGCCACGCCTGACTCTTGCTTGGCGTATACGCATACGAGTGTGTCTGTCGGACAGGTCTCTGTCGTGCACGGATTGCCGTCATCGCAATTATCATCGGTTTGACACGGGTCCCCGGTGTCTTCGTCCACCGTCCCCGTTTGCTCCAGCGTGCAGGATGCAACCTGCGACGCAAAGATCCCGGCGAAGATTGCACCGACGAGCCCTGTAAGAATATGAGAACGCTGCATATGACTTCTCCGTAGGGAAAGCATTAGTTACACATACCGTTGACGCACATCGTGCCGGTCACGCAGTCACTGTTTTTGGTGCAGGTCTTGCCCGCGCCGCATTTCGGACAGGTGCCTCCACCGCAGTCGATATCGGATTCCGCCCCGTTTTTCACGCCATCCATGCAATTTGCCGCGGCGCATTTTCCGCCACTGCACACGCCTTGCGCACAGTCACCGCCGACATTGCAGTTTTGCCCCGTATTGCACTTGGGGCATTGCATCCCGCCGCAATCGATATCGCTCTCGGTCCCGTTGATCGTGCCGTCGCCACAACTCACACAGAGGTTGTTGTCGCAAACGGCTGAGCCGCAATCGGCGTTGTCCGCGCACGCCTTCCCGTCGGCGCATAACGAACAATCACGCCCGCAATCGATGTCCGATTCCGTGCCATTCATCACGCCGTCATTGCAATCGAAACACATGCTCATCGAACACGAATGATCCGGCATGCAATTTCCCGCCGTCACGCATTGCACACACATCATCGCGTCATTACAAACCCCCGCCGAACACATCGATTCGACCGGTAATGGCTCGTTCGACGGCATTCCCGCATTACACGCATCCGTCGTACATTCATTGTTATCGACCGGCAAATCCGTATCGCTCGGATTCATCATCAGCATCCCGTCGAGGCACGCTGGCTGCTTGCAATCCCCCACCATGTCGTCCGGCAAATCGCCGTTCGGCTTGGGCATCCCCTGGCAGGTCGTCGACGCCAAATCACAATATCGATCCAAACACGGTTCGTCTGGGCAATCCTCGTCCATCTTGCAACCCTTGCAAACGCCATTGCCATCGCACATGCCATTGCCCATGGTGCCACACGGAGTATTCGCAGGCTTTGGCGTGTGCGTTGGCATATTGGCCGCACAATCATCGACCGTGCAATCGTTACCATCGTCGTAACTCGCCGACTCCTTCGTAAAACTGCACATCATCGACGTCATGTCACAAGAATCGGTCGTGCACGTATCATTATCGTTGCAATCACCGGAAGCCGGACACGGCACCGTGCACTCTCCATTGCTACACATACCCGTCGCGCCACCCACCATGCATGCCCCCACCCCAGGATTATGCACGGCTTGCCCTCCGGAACACGAATCCAACGTGCAGACGTTGCCATCGTCCGGAATCTCGTCGTCATCCGACGCGTCGATCGCCATTCCGTTTTGACAAACTCGCTTCAGGCAGTCGACAGGGTCGGTGTTTTCAAGATCCGCCGCGCTGCATTGGGGATCTGGCTGCCGCAGTACGGGTTCTTCCGAGCATCCCGGAACTGGC
>DAOMZH010001636.1:0-1758 GCA_035437985.1 Polyangium sp. (in: bacteria)
GGACGCCGATCGCGCAGGCGCGATGCGTTCGGCGATCTTCGCGCCGTCATCGAGCAGCGAAAGCTGCTCCTTGTACTCGTCCTCGTTCTTGACCGCTCCACCTTCGACAGCACCGCCATAGTCAGCCCCGACGTACCCGAGCACATGCACGAGTCGCTGCGCTTCGACTTCGGGAGCTGCGGCCGCGACGGGTTCGTCCGCGAACACCGTCCGTTGCGATGACAAAATCACGATGACAAGCGCAAACAAGGTCGCGAGAAGGCGTCGAGACGCGAACTTGATTTTCATATTCAACAAGCTACCGTGGGAGAGGTGTGGTTGCAAGGGGCACATCAGAAGTGATCGAGGGATCCGAAAAAGGTCTGATTGGGGTCGATTGCGGTCAAAGGGGGTATCAGGGGGCAGGCCATGGCAATGGGTTCGTGCCGGGCGGTTGCAACGAACGGGGCGTGTTCGTGCCAAGGAGAAAGCCAGCTGGCAATGCGTTCTGCGGATTGCTGGGTGGCGATGATTTTTAATGCGCCCAATACCTCGACAATGGGAATGCCGGGGGCGGCCCATTCATCGACCCACAATGTTGGAGACGAACAGGTTACGCCGTCGTCGCGTTTGCCGTCGTGAATGGCGGCAATGACATAGCCGACATCTTTACCGTCGCGCTGCAAGATCCAAGCTCGGTCGGCGCCATTGCGAAAACGAAAATATCGCAAATGCTCGCGGGTACGCACGATGCGCACGACCGACGGAACCCACGAAGCTTCGTGAAACGCAATGATTGCATGTTCGTCAGGGTCACTCGCAGGTCGTACCGACAAACTCGTTTCCCCGGAAATGTCGTTTGTCGCGGCAGAATGCTCGAATGACGGTAGCGCAACAAACCCAAGCCTTTCGTAATAACTCGTCCCGATATCTGAAAAGAGCAGGGCCAAGACTTGTCCCTGGGCGCGGGCATCATCGAGGAGCCAACGCAAAAGCGTGGCCGCAGCTCCTTTTTTTCGAGCGTCTTTTCGAGTATACACGGCCCCAATGCCGAGCGCGGGTTGCGCGCCCACGCCAGGTACGTGTACGACGAGCCCATAACGCTTGATCGACGCAATCAGCCCGGTTTCATCGAGCAAACCAATATATTTTAATATCTCGGGCCCAGCACGACGCAGGTTCGTCTTTTGCCACTCGGTATGCTTTTCCAGCGACGAGCCGTTGGACCAGATTTCGTGCGTATGGGAGGCAGCTTCGGCGACGAGCTGCTCATCGAGTTCCGGAACGAACGTCAGGGTCATTCGCGGGCCATTTCCTTATGCATTTCTTCAGCTGCAGCTCGTGAGCCGCGATCGATTTCTTCGTCGAACAAATACGGGGCTGGACCCAAGCGGAGAATGTCGCGGCGGGAGTCGCAAAAAATGCCCCGGTCTCGCAATCGAGCGACGACGTTCTCGGCATGAGCGCACCGTATGGCGACGAACCCTCCCCGGCATGCATCTTCGCGGGGCGTGAGAATGTTTGCCCCGAGGCCCGCGTCATCGAGGACCGCCATGATCCGCGCAGTTTGTCGGAGCGAAATCGCCCGCAAATGCCCGAGGGTCAAACCAAATCTGTCGAAATGCCGCAGGACAGCATCCGCCCGGTAAAACGGGGAAGGATCAAAGGTTGCGCCTGAAAAACGATCGCCTCCGGGACCATAATCGACGCGGGATGACCGTTCCTTTTCGAGTGCAGCAAAATCGGCAAACCAACCGGTATCGACAGGTCGCAATGAGG
>DAOMZH010001637.1:0-1756 GCA_035437985.1 Polyangium sp. (in: bacteria)
AATCCATGAAGCATCAGGACGGTCAAACCCGTCGGTGATGTGTTCATCGGTGCGAACCGACGGACATGAAGTTTCATCCCGTGGGGCAGTACGTAGTCGGAACTTTCGTGCACGGTGGGCGACTCTTATCAGGGTTGTCCGAGCCATGCGAGACGCGCCCATCGCCATGGGAACACGACCAACCTTCTGGTAGCGTGCGCCCTCGGAGGCGGCTCGATGGCTGCACATGGCGGCAACGGAAGCAGTTCGACGAGTGTCGAGAAGATGCGAACGTCTTATCCCGACTTCACATCTCCGACCGTCGACAAAGTCATGGTCGAGGAGCGCGCTGCAGCGCTCGGCAAACGAAGCATCAAGAAAGAGGCGAAGGTCGCAGGGCTTTACCTGTCCATCTCGATGATGGACCTGACGACACTCGAAGGAAAAGACTCGCCCGGCAAAGTCATGCAGCTCTGTCAGAAGGCGATGCATCCGCATTCATCTCCGGATGTTCCTCCGTGTGCGGCCATCTGCGTTTATCCGAAGTTGGTTCCTGTCGCCAAACGCGCTCTCACGGGATCGACGGTCAAGGTTGCTAGCGTCGCGACGTCATTTCCGAGTGGTTTGTCCGCGCTCGAAGTGAAGCTCGAAGACGTGCGTCGAGCCGTTGAATGGGGTGCAGACGAGATCGACATGGTCATCGATCGTGGCGCGTTTCTCGCCGGCGAACAGACGCGCATCTTCGATGAGATCGCGGCGACGAAAGACGCGTGTGGAGCTGCTCATCTCAAAGTCATTCTCGAGACGGGTGAGCTTGGAACGTACGACTTGGTTCGTCGTGCCAGTCGCATCGCCATGCTTGCTGGTGCCGACTTCATCAAGACATCGACAGGCAAGGTCGTTCCTGCCGCCACGCCTCCCGTCACGCTCGTGATGCTCGAAGCGATTCGCGACTTCTACATCGAGACTGGCAAGCGGATCGGCATGAAGCCCGCAGGAGGCATTCGGACTGCCAAACAAGCGCTGCACAACTTGGTGCTCGTCAAAGAAACGCTTGGCGATGCTTGGCTCACGCCCGATCTGTTCCGCATCGGTGCCTCGACGCTGCTCAACGACGTGCTCATGCAGCTCGAGAAAGAACGTACGGGCGCGTATCAATCGGGCGACTACTTCAGCAAGGACTGACGTTCATGACCGCCAAGGAATCCACGGCACTCGTTGCCAAAAATGACCAGCTCGCCCGGAAAACGCCGGACCGAGCCGCGCTCGATTTCGGGCAAGCATGGGCGTATGCGCCGGCTCCCGAATCACCCGATCACGTACGCATCGCTCCGCGTTACGAACTCTTCATCGGTGGCAAATGGGTCGCTCCCCAATCGGGCACCTACTTCGACACGATCAGTCCTTCCACCGAGCAGAAGCTCTCCGAAGTTGCCGAAGCGAACGAACAAGATGTCGCTGCTGCCGTCGCGAGCGCACGACATGCGTACGAGAAGTACTGGTCGAAGCTTCGTCCCATCGAACGCGGCAAGTACATCTATCGCATCGCGCGAGTGATCCAGGAGAAGGCCCGCGAGCTTGCGATCGTCGAATCGATGGATGGGGGCAAGCCGATCAAGGAATCGCGCGACGTCGATCTGCCTCTCGCAGCGGCGCACTTCTTTTATTACGCCGGTTGGGCGGACAAACTTCAGTACGCGTTTCCTGCGAGAAACCCTCGCGCGCTCGGAGTTGCTGGGCAGGTCATCCCTTGGAACTTCCCGCTGCTCATGGCCGC
>DAOMZH010001638.1:0-1750 GCA_035437985.1 Polyangium sp. (in: bacteria)
TAAAACCCAACGCTCCACATGACGAAGTCCTCGTGCTGCCGCACTCGGACTACCGCAATCCATCACGCATCGTTATTGTGATTTGCTGTCGAAATCGTAGGAGAAACCAATTCTCTCGATGCATGAGCAACGATAGTCCGGAACGGCAGTGGAGGACTTTGCCATGTAGAGCCCCCGGTTTTAACCGGGGGCGGGGTTATGGCGCGTTGCGGCGTCACGACTTCTGAGGCCGACGCTTCATTCGGCCGCTGGCGCATGGTGAGGCTGCGTGTACAACCAGCCACGCGATATGACTTCGGACAATTTGAGCGGCGACTCCGGGGAAGCCTGGAGGGGCTTCACGCGGGTTGGCCCGCCATGATCCCGATGCAGCCAAACGCCTGCTTCCGCGCCCAAGTAATCGATGAATTCAGGGTGATGCGAGCTAAATACCACCTGGGGCACCAAACCATCCGCGGTCGTGTCCTTGATCGCCATGAGCCACGGTTGCATTTCGGCAAGAGCGACATAGTTGTCGGGTTCGTCCAAAAATAAAGTATATCCTTGGCCCTGGGTGATCCTGACGAGTGCGTACAGCGCGATCAGCGCACGTTGACCGTCGGAGAGTTCGTCCAAACGAAGCTCGTACCGGACACGTTCCCGAACGAAGGCAATCATGAATGCGCGAGTTTCTTGGCCGACTTTCTCGAGACGGATGCCGGACAACCCATCAATCACATTGCGAATGTCATCGAGATAATCCGGAATGAGGTCTTGGCGTTCCTGGAAGATATGGCGATACCAGGCGGTGAAGTTGGAGCCATCCCGCAAGAGCAACGGATCTTCCGTGGCTGCTTCGGCCAAGAAGCTCCGTGGGTAGAGGCCGCACACCAGGATCTTGCGCATGAAGTCGAGAAATCGGGTCAGGCGTTGATTGTCGCGCCGGGGAGCTACTCGGGCGAGGGCCGATTCCGACCAGTCGGACGTGAACTGAGCTCCTTTCGAGAAATCATCGCGATAGAGGGTGACCTCGCTGTTGATGAACGAAAAAATGGGCTTGTTCGAAGAAGACAATCGTTCGAGCGTCACTCGGGCGCGTCGTGTCGCGAGTTCATGCTCGACTTCCAGGGTGTACGTGAATTCGTCTCCTGCGAGCTCGACGGTGCATTCGAAGGTTTGTTTGGGTAATGTTTGCCAACGCGTGAGCGTCGTCGTGGGGAAGATGTCCCGGTCGCCCACGCGGGCGACGCCTGAGAGAAGCTGCCGGACGGCATACATCACATCGAAGATGGCGGATTTGCCAGAGCCATTGGCCCCGAGAAGCAGGTTCAACGGCTGCAAATCGAGGTCGAAATTCACCAAGCACTTGTAGTTGTCGACGTGTAGATGCTTGAGCATGACGAGGTTGATTCAACACCTTCTAAGTGAAGACTCGCCGCGGGTCAATCGAGAACTTGAGCCTCCGGCGGTTCGCTCCCCGGACGCTTTTCGACCTTCTGCCGCACCCACAATTCAGGCACGTTCAGGATTTCATGCGGCAAGATGCCGGGCACGGGCACCAATCGTGTACCCGAGATGGCCCCAACGTGCGGAGCCACGTCGTCCCCAACTTCCACGAATGCATCTTCATTCGAATACACCGGTAAAACCACCAGCGTGCACGCGCGCCCCAACTCGGGCGCAGACTCGCGATGCTTTTGCGCCAAGTCGGTCATCGCCGAAAGAATCTGATATCGCCCCAAAAGACCCAAACGCGTCAAAATGCGCGGCT
>DAOMZH010001639.1:0-1740 GCA_035437985.1 Polyangium sp. (in: bacteria)
GCGGTGCTTCTCGAGCGGGTGGAATCACTGGGGCAGAAGCGCGGCATCTAAATCCCCACATCTTTCTTTCCCCTTTTCCGTAACTCTGCTACGTGGCCTTTCGGAGCAGCGTCGGCCTTGAATCTCGGAGAACTCAAAAAGCGGATCCAGGAGCATTTTCGTACGGGGCTCGTCACCCTCGTCGGCTCTGGACTTTCAGCGGCCTCGGGTTTGCCCACCATGGCCAAACTCGAAGCTCATCTGCGCGATAAAATGCCGGCGCGCATCTCGGGCGCCGAAGTCGACGAGTGGAACAAAATCAAAGCCGTCCTCGAAACCGGACAAGGCCTCGAAGTCGCGTTGCACGCCGTCCTCACGTCCGAAAATGTCGGTAATGCCATCGTCGAATTAACCGCTGGACTCATCGCCGAAGAAGAATCCCGCGTCATTCGCTCGGCCCTCGCCAAACAAGTCGTCCTCCCCTTTTCCAAATTATTGCCCCATATCACTCCAGCGACGAGCGGCGAAGTCCATGTCATTACGTCGAATTACGACCGGCTCCTCGAAGTGTCGGCTGAAGCTATCGGTTACGGCGTCGATACCATGTTCGTCGGCCATTACTTCGCCGAGCTCGACGAAAAAACCAGCCGCGATTCATTTCTGAGCGAGATTCGCCCCCATCGCAACGCGTATCGCAAAATTTATCGCAAACGCATTCGCCTCTTCAAACCGCACGGAAGCCTCGATTGGTACGAACTCGACGGCGAACCCATTCGCTCCCCTATCCCGCTCGATTGCCGCCGCCTCATGATTACCCCCGGCGCCCAAAAGTACAAACGCGGATATGAAAGCATATTCGAGCGCCATCGGGCAGCCGCCAATGGCATCCTCGAAGAAGCCGACCGATTCTTGATTTTGGGGTACGGATTCAACGACGAACACCTGGAAAAAACATTACGCCGGGAACTCCATCGCGGAAAACCGTGTTTGCTCATGACGCTAGGTTTGTCGCCCAGCGCCGAAGCGGTCATTGCGGCCAATCCGAGCGTGTTTGCGCTGGTGAAAGCGTTTGATGCGCAAGGCGTCGAGGGGACGGAATTCGTCGCGAATACAGGGAAAACATTCTTTCCGAATTTGTCGATTTGGTCGGTCGATTCGCTGGTCCAAGAGGTTTTTTAGCCATGAGCAGCAGCGTCATTTTTCAGTTCGAGTCGAGCGACGTGGTGGGACATGTATCAGCCGTCGATACGACGCGCATTCTCGTCGCGATTGGCGACAATGCCATGGCCACTCGGATTTGCGTGGGCGGACTCGTCGCGATCGAAGGAAGCTCGGTGCATGAATTCAACATTGCCGTGGTGGAACGAATCACGCGGCAATTGCGCGTCGAAACAAGGTTCGATCAAGAAGACAAAGAAGGCAACGTGCGCCAAGAAGAAGTCCAAGACGATACCATTTCGGCGGTATTGATCGGGACGTTTCGCACGGTCGACGGCGAGAAACGTAATGTGTTCAAACGCGGTGCTGATTCGTTTCCGCAAATCGATCGGCACGTGTACTTCTTGACTGCGGGCAATTTGCAGCGCTTGATGACGTTGTTTTCGGAAGACATTGGCAATGATAAGCGTTTGCAGTTGGGCCATTTCGTGGCGGATCGAACGGCTATTGCGGTGACTGATGGAAATCGCTTCTTTCAACGGCATGCGGCCATTTTGGGCAGCACGGGTTCGGGAAAGAGCTGGACTGTCGCCTTGATTTTGG
>DAOMZH010001640.1:0-1739 GCA_035437985.1 Polyangium sp. (in: bacteria)
AGTATTCGGCGATGCGTGTAGCGATGGTTACCCAGGGGGTATCTCAGCTCGCGGCGGCCGTCTCCCTTGGGGGTGTGGGAGGCCATGGAATCGACGACGTTGATATCGACAGGCGCGGCAGCGGAGCCGAGGTCATCGTCGTAGACATGCAGCACGAAGGCGGAATGGCCGAGGGGCGCAGCGGTGGACACGATGCCAAGGTGACGTCGCGATGAAGTTGTCACCAAAGGTCCCATCGACCTGGGAAAGCTTCGCGGCGAACATGTACGTCCCGTAAAACGTCCTTCGAAGTTTTCTTGACAAATTGGAATATCTGGGCCAAACCGGATTTGGTCATGGCAAACAAGGGTGCGAAGCAAGACGTTGCGTTGGAACAAGCAGCGGGAGCTTCTTCGGAAAAACGGCGAGCGTCGATTCACGACACGTATGTGGTGGCGATGCTGAACACGCCGGCATTAGCAGCGTCGGTGTGCAAGAGTGTGCTCGACAAGCGGATTGTAGACGCAATCGATTGGGACAAACTGGAGTTCGACACGAATCGTTCAGCGGATGAGAACTTGGAGAACCACAATACGGATCTGTTGTTGAAGACGACGCTTCGGGGCAAACCGATCAAGATTCGGATATTGCTGGAGCATTCGAGTTATTCGAAACCGTTTGGATTGCTTCAAGCGTTGCGTTACCAGGTGCAACAATGGGAACGAGACGTATCGGAAAAGGTGGTACTGGGCGGTGAGCAGCGGCTGACGCCGATATTGACGATCTTTTTGCATCACAGTGAATCAGGTTGGCGGGGCCGTACGAGGTTCATGGACTACTTTGGGCTCGATGGGGAACTAGCGGAGTTGCTCCGTCCGTATGTGGTGGACTTTGGGGTTTTTCTGGACGACATCAGCCATGAGAGCACCGAGGCGTTGTTGCAACGACCTGTGGATCCAGTGGTGCAGTTGATGTTGTTTGCGCTCCGGTACAGTCGGGATGGCGAGACGTTTTTGCGGGAAGTGACGAAGCTCGAGCCGTTGGTGACGGTGTTGGTGCAAGATGATCTGAAGCGACTTGTCGTGCGAACGTTTTTCGTGTATATCAGGCAAGTCGCGAAGGTTCCGGAGGCGAAGATGCGGGCGCTGTACGAAAAATGGATGGACGACCATTGGGATCCGGCGATCGTGGCAGTGTTGAAGGAGTACCACATTCGTCAAGAGGCCCGACTCGAAGGCGAGAAGATCGGGGAGAAACGAGGCGAAAAGCGGGGTGAAAAGCGAGGCGAAAAGCGGGGTGAGAAGCGGGGCAAGGTCGAGATGGCGCGTTTGGTGGTGCAACGCCTTCTGACGCAACGTTTTGGTCCGTTGTCCGCGGCGACCCTGGTGCGCCTCGAGTCCGCAACGTTGTCGCAGCTCGATGCAATGACCTCGAGGATCCTGTCAGCGACGAACGTCGACGAGGTGTTCGGCGATCGGTAGGACAAACGGGGCACGAGCGTGACATTTCGTGGAGGAGAGACGATTGCAGCCGGTGCAGGGGTGAGAGTTTACCCTCCCGTCGCGGTCGCATCCTGATCAGATCGTGCACAGCGCACACCGCCGATATTTTTTTGGATACGCACCCAAGTTGGGGATGGCGATTTCATCCCGTTGTAAATGACATAGCCATCTTGGCGGCCGCGTATGGTGATGTCCCCGCGCGAAACGTGATAAACGGAGAAATCCGAGCCCGGCCCCTGAGGATTTTCGTACGGTGTA
>DAOMZH010001641.1:0-1736 GCA_035437985.1 Polyangium sp. (in: bacteria)
ACATTTGATCGATCCCTCGAAGCTCGTGGCCAGTGCGCGGGCCGTTTATGGCGCGGAAAAATTCGATGCACTTTATGGCACGATCGAGCCTATCGAGGCGGCACGTGTGCAGCAGCTCGACGACGGAGCCGAGGTTCCATTTGGCGAAACGCATTTTCGTTTCATTCACACGCGGGGGCATGCGAATCACCATTTCATCGTGCACGATCCTGCGCGCCGTAGTGTGTTCACCGGCGATACGTTTGGTTTGTCTTACCCTAGGTTACAACGTGCCAAACCGTTCGTATTTCCTTCGACGAGTCCGACGGATTTCGATGGCGCTGCCGCACATGCGAGTATCGACATCGTCAAAAACCTCGGCGTGGATCGCGCTGCTCTCACGCATTTCGGGGAAATCGAAAATATCGAGACCATTGCGGCGCAGCTTCATGAATGGATCGACATCTCGTCGAGCTTGATGGAGCAAGCCAACAAGGGGGCACCAGAAGCAGCGGAAGAGACGATTCGCGTGGGCCTCGTGGCGGCGATGGATCGGGCCGCGGAACAAGCCGGGCTCGTATTCGATGCGGAGGACCGGAAGCTGCTCGAGCTCGACATAGGGCTCAATGCGCAGGGCCTCGCGTATGCCGCTGCAAAAACACGAACTGCCGCGAGCTGATTACTTCTTCGTCAGGTATTTTTCAAAAAACGTCACAATGGATACGGCGGCCCGTGCTTTGTTGGCTGATTTGCGCCATCCATGCCCTTCGTCGGGGAACAAGACGAATTCTACGGGAACACCCCGCTTCGACAAACTCTCGACCACTTGATTGGCTTCGACGACGGGCACGTTCGTATCGTTTGCTCCGTGCAAGACGAGCGTAGGGGCTTTGACGCGATCGAGTTTGAAAAACGGGGAAAGTTTTTCGAGCATCGTGGCTTCTTTGTCGGGGTCGCCATATTCGATTTTCGACGTCGACGCGATGTACGCTTCGGAATGCTTGAAAAACGTGAGGAAATTGACGAGGCCATACGACGTGGCGCCAGCGGCGAATAGGTCGGGATATTCCGTGAGGCCGACCATGGTCATGTATCCGCCATAAGAACCGCCCATGATTCCCAGCTTTTTGGGATCGCCGATACCCGACGAATTGACGTGCTTGGCAGTGCTTTCGATGTCTTTGATGGCATTCTCGCGGAGGGATCCATTGTCGAGATTGACGAATTTCTTGCCAAATCCGCTCGAACCGCGCACGTTTGGCGCGAGCACACCAATGCCGCGGCTCACGAGCGCTTGGTAGGTGCTATTGAATCGCGGCCTTTCTTGTCCTTCAGGACCGCCGTGAAAGCTGAGAACCATTGGTCCAGGTCCGGATGCACCTCGAGGTCGATAGAGCCAGGCCGTTAGATCCAACCCATCATGAGCTTTGTACGTCACTTTTTCTGGACGCACCAATGCATTCAGGTCTACGCCCGCGTGAGGACTTTGAGTGATCCGATCGAATCGTTTTGCTCCAATATCCAGCACCCACACGTCGGGCGGTGAGGTCGAACCATTGGCGACCATCACGAGACGCTTGCTATCCTTGGAAAAACTCACGTTGGAGATGATTTCTGCCGGTAGTGCCGGACCTGGAGTCATTTTGGACGTTTTGATGTCGAAAAATGCCAGATCGCTCTTGCCGCCCGCATTCCAGACCAGGGCGAGCGTCGTGCCGGCATCGGCAACTTCACCGCAGGTTGGTTTGTCTATATCA
>DAOMZH010001642.1:0-1734 GCA_035437985.1 Polyangium sp. (in: bacteria)
ATTCAAGCCGTAATGGCGTATCTTGTGAAAGCCCTCGGGCAAGACATGCTGCACGAAACGCCAAAGAAACTCGACAGGGGAGACGGTTTCAGTGCCGTCGCCCTTGGTGCGAAAGTGGACGTATTCGTCGGTCACGTCGAGCAATCGGCTATTGGCAATACCGACGCGATGTGTGTACCTTCCGAGGTATTTGAGGACGTATTCTCCTTCGCTGAAAGTGGGCTTTGCATATACGACCCAAGGCAGCTTCCATAGGCGATTGACGAGCATCGAGAAGGCTTCGGGATCCTCGAAATCGCCCAATGCCACGAATTCGCCGTCATCGTAAGCGCGTTTTAGCGCGTCGATCATTTTGCCGCGAAAGACGCGGCTCATGAGGTGCACCGGGAAGAGATAGTCTCGGCGCACCGAGCACCATCGATTGCCGTCCGACGACAAACCACCTCCGGTCACGATAGCATGCACATGCGGGTGAAAACGCAAGTTGCGTGTCCACGTATGTAGCACGAGGGTCGCGCCGATTGTCCCCGACAATCGGCGCTCTCCGAATTCGAGCAGCGTGGAGCTGGCAGAGCGAAAGAGCGCACCATACACCGCATCTTTTGCGAATGCGGCAAGCGGGCGCAATTCGGCTGGAAGCGTGAAGACGACGTGAAAATGCTTTACGTCGAGCATCCGCTGCTGCTGCTCGGCAATCCATTTTTCCTGCGCGAGCGCTTGACACTTTGGACAATGACGATCGCGGCACGAGTTATACGAAGGGCGCTCGTAGCTGCAATTCTGGCATTTGTCGAGGTGCCCGCCCAGAAGAGCGGTGCGGCATTGCCTGATATTGGTGAGCACTCGCTTTTGCTCATGGCTGAGCGAGTACTTCCATTCGAGCGCCGTGCGGTGACCTCGAACGATGTCCGCGATGTCGAAGCGTCCGGCCTTTTCAGGGCCGGGCACGCGTTATCGCCGTCGATTTCGCGATAACAAATCGAGCGGGCTCGGCGTGTCGCGAACAATCTTCTCCGTGACGCGGGCATATCGAGCGGTCGATTGAATCGAAGCATGTCCGAGCAAGACACTGACGATGCGAACATCGGTGCCTTCTTCGAGCAGATGCGTGGCAAAGCTATGCCGCAAAACGTGCGGTGTGACGTGCTTTTTGATTCCCGCTCGCTTCGCCGCATCCGCGATGGCGTAGCGAATCGTCCGCGCATCCGGCGGCTTTTGAGTTTTCTTGGACGCAAACAAGTACGGCAACGGTGGACGCTCCCAGCGCCACAATTCGCGAAGCCATTGATAGAGGGATTGGGACAACTTGGCCTCGCGGGCTTTATTGCCTTTGCCATGACGAACACGAATGACGCCTCGCGGACCATCGATGTCGGTAACTTCGAGCGCCAGCGCTTCCGAAATGCGCAATCCAGCGCTGTACATGACCATTGCAATGGCTCGATGACGTGGGCGTTGAATCTCGCGAAATAAAGCCTCGACTTCGCCGAGGCTGAGTATCTCTGGCAGTTTCGAGTGTTTCTTGGGGAACGCAATGAACGCGACGAGCTCGGGTCGGCCGAGCGTCTTGCGGTAAAGGAATCTGAGTGCTGCGAATTGGACTGTCACCCATGAAGAGCTGTTGCCAGCGTCGTCGATCTCATCGACGTAGGTGCGCAGCTCGTCGCCGGTCAAACTGGCAACGGGTTGCCCAAAACGGCGAGAAAGATCATTGACTGTCCGAAGATAGAGATC
>DAOMZH010001643.1:0-1734 GCA_035437985.1 Polyangium sp. (in: bacteria)
TGCTACGACAAACGATTTCTCGAAGGCATTCACGATTTCCTCACGTGCGGCCTTTAGCGACTTCGCTGGGAATTCCGCCGCTTCATCCCGGTTTGCCGCCACGAGCGATCGCAAAAGTCGTTCGCCCACGTGCGCCCGCTGCACGATATCCTCGACCACGTCTTCCAGCTGCGCCACATTCCCCGGCCATGAATGCCCTTCGAGCATCTCCATCGTGCCCAGCGGCAAATCCCTTGGCCTCATAGCGCCATGTTGCGCCATGAACAACTCGACCAACAATAAAATATCTTCTTTTCGCTGCCGTAGCGGAAGGATGCGGAGACTCCAGAACGATAACGACGGCGCATGAAATTCGGGGACCAGCGTCTGTCGCTGCAATGCAACGCCGGGGTCTTCTCGCATACCGAGCACCAGACGCGTATGGTCGCGTTTGGCCTGGAACAAGCGCGCCAGCCGCGTTTGCAATTCGCGCGGAAGCTCGGTCGGCTCATGCACGTAGAGCGTGCCTCCTGCAGAGCGATCGATGCATTCGTGAAACACCGCTTCGATGAGCGAAGCGTCCTCGGCTTTCGCGTCGAGCACCACGAACGAACCCGTTTGTCCTGGCGTAGCGTCGTGCAGCGCCTCCGCGAGGGTCCGTTTGCCCGTACCCAGCTCGCCCCACAAAACGACGTGAGCTGGCACGGCGGCAGCTCGTTCCAGTTGAAAAAACAGCGCCCGCATGCTGGCACTCCGCCCGTAGACGCGACCAAAATGATTCGCTGAAGACAGGGGCCTTTTGGAGGGATTGCCGGCAATCCGCGCAAGGAGTTTCGAATGGCCAAACGTCACCGGAACATCGGGCGGAAGGATGCATTCCACGATTCGTAAATTGTTGACATAAATGCCGTTTTTGCTGGACAAGTCGCGCAAACGAATGCCACTTGTGGTGAGCGATATTTCGCAATGTCGCTGCGAAATACCATGGTCATGAACCTGAACGTCACAGGTTGAATCTCGACCAATCACGATCGGCGCGAGGTCGAGACGAACCTCGAAGGGAGGCGATGCCGGAGGTGTAAAATGCAAGGCCAAACAGGGAATTGTCAGCGATTTGTCCCGTAAAACAGTCATCGTGTGCGTGACGTCGACAATCGGGCGCTCAGTTGTGCTCATACCTCCCCGCTCCTTCGCATGCTCGTGGATGCCTTCAGCCTCTTCGCCGCCTTGATTTGATTTCCACCGCGATTGCTCGATGCTCTCTCGACCGGGTGCCGCGCGAGCGCGCTCCATTTGCGGAATCTCTGCACCGTTGCATCTAACTCGCCGTCGCCGATTCCGGCACGTATTCACGCATCACCAATTCTTTGCCGCCAATGAAGAGCAAGGTCGCCGCCTTCAATCCAAGCCCCCGCGTCAACATGGGCACCAAATGCGGATCGGCCGAATAACGCTCCAATTGCGCCTCGGCTTGCTCGAACGCGGCATTCTTTGTTTTTTCGTCCGCGTCGGTCACGACGTACTTCAATTCGAACATCCACGCAAACTTGGCCACATGCACGGCTTCTACCGGCGTGATGAACAAATCATTGAAGCCTTGCGCAAATTCCTTTTCGCTCAGCACATAAAAAAGTCCCGAGGTGACCAAAATCCCGATGAGCAGCATCTTCATGGCTTTTTCGTCGTGTTTGCGCAGATCTCGGACGCTCAAGACGGGCAAAATGGTTTTTCGGACCAAGGCGAGGAACGGTTCCA
>DAOMZH010001644.1:0-1731 GCA_035437985.1 Polyangium sp. (in: bacteria)
TCGGGACGATTTGGTGCGGGCAAGCGCCAATTGGGCCGTCGAGATGTACGGCCTCGACATGCAACGCCTCCGAACTGGCGGCAAAACCGACACCGCTCTTCGTAGCACGATCAATGGGCTCATTCGCGTCGGCAAGCTAGAGCGAAAGGGTGGCCAGCTGTTGCGGATTGCGCAAGGGCATTCGGCCATTGATTCTGGCTCCGATTCTGCGGATACATCAATAGCGGACAGTGACAACCCCGCGAGTTCTCAATCCACACCGACTCCTAGTGTCGAGGAAGTCCCATCCGCAGCGGCGCTACGGGCCATGGTGGGAGAACTTCCGGGCGAGGCGGAAGCCGTATTCACGCAATTGCTCACCGCGCCTTTGAAGCCAACGATTGAACTGCGCAGAGCGCTCGCTGAACACCTGAAGGAGTTCGAACAGGCGTTCGAGAGCCACGAATTCCTGGATTTGAATGGCGCCGAGAAACTCACCAGGGATGCGCTTCAGCTGCTCGAGCGGTGGCCGAGCCTCTATCTCGCTGAGAAGCACGTGGCGCAGGCCGCAATCCTTTACTTCGTCGAATCCGAGGAGGCGGATGATGATTTTCGAATTGGGGGTCTCCGAACGGACAAACTCGTCATGGCGGCCGTCAAACGGGTCGTTCTTCACGAGCCTGCAACGCCTTGACGGATCGCCGGAACAGCGATTGACACGCGATCTCGATCTCGTCGTTCGTGAGCGCGTCGAACTCCACGAAATACCCCAAACGCAGAAATACCTTCAATGCATCACGCGCAACATGCGTGCGAGGGATACCTTTGCAGTCCGTCTCGACGAGGGCGCGTGCGAGCGCGACAGCAACTCGCTGGCTAGAAACCGCCCGTTGTCGCTCCACAATGCCCGTCAGCTCGTCTTCACCAAGTTCATCGACGAGCCAATACGAATCGCGACCCGGCGGCGGTGTAACATCATAAAAGAGTTCCCCGCGCCACCACGCGCGACCAAACATGTTGCGAACGCCCCGGCCTGTTCCAACAAACCGATCGCTCGGCGTGATCGGTCCCCCGAATCTCCAACGGGCAATGTCTGGAAGGAGCACACAACCCAAAAACGACCACACGCCATCGAGCGCAGCTTCGAATCGCGTAATCCGCAGCCACGGATGCAGTATCCGAGTCAATTTCGCATCGACGGTAGCGGGTGTCGAATCATTGCAGATCTGACGGATCGTCACGGCCACTTCGTCGAGTTCCGCGCGTGAAACCTGCTGGCCTCCCGTGGGCGAGAACACTTGCTGCGGATGGTGGTTCGTAGCCCGCAACCGCAGGTCTTCTACGATTGCACTTCCATATTCGGTGGCAAGTGCTTGTGCAGTCGTATTGGGTAATTGCGGAAGGAGTCGATAAATCATTCCGGAATATCTCCAAATGGGACGACGCCTGCTTGTAGTCGTACGTGGAAATCGCCCGCATGATCGCGAAGCAACGTTTGCACGGTCTTCATCGACCCACCCGGAAAAGCCATACCGATGAGTAACCGTATGCAAAAACCAACGCTTCCTTCGGGAAATGACTTATGGTTTTCCACGAAATCGTCGCTGTCGAGTGCCGCGATCACGAGCTGCTTGGCGATGTCGAGGATTGCGCTTCTAACCGCCATTCTGCGTTTCGAATCAGTTTCCGGTAGTTCCATGATCCTTTGCATCATGGGATTCGTCGCGTTCAATCGAAGTCGCAACGAGCCAA
>DAOMZH010001645.1:0-1727 GCA_035437985.1 Polyangium sp. (in: bacteria)
GGCGAAGCGGCGATGGCCAAAAAGACCGGCAACAAGAACGCCCACGTTCGGCACCTCGCGCTCAGTTCATGGAGCGCCGGGTATGGAGCCATCGAACAGATCTTGCGCCAGCCTGCAGGCAAGCGCGTCGAAGCCGTCATCCTGCTCGATTCTCTGCACACGGGTTATGTCGATGAACACTCCAAAGCCCTGAAAACGCAGCAGATCGAGCCCTTCCTGGAATACGCCAAACGCGCCGCGAAAAAGCAGACGTTCATGTACATGAGCCACTCGTCGATCATTCCGCCCGGTTATGCATCGACCACCGAAGTCGCCACCCACTTCATCGCCGAGCTCAAAGGAAAATCGAAGAAAGCCAAGCGCGCCGACGTCCTCGGACTCGACATGATTCGCCGCTACGACAAGGGCGATTTCCACGTGCGTGGGTACACGGGCGACGACAAACCCGACCATTGCGCGCACATTGGCCTCATGGCTGACATCATTCGCGTGCACCTCGAACCGCGATGGAAAACACCCCGCGCGAAGAAATGACGATCTCGTGAAGATGCCTCCTGCGTAGATCGATCCGCACCCTCCGCAAAATCAATTTCGCAGCCTAGATAAAGGGTTTTCGCACTTCGCGAAATGCTTGACGTCCCGTCACGGTTCCGTCACGGATGGTTGCATGCCTGGTATTGGCGTCGTTCTGAATCCGCGTTCACGTCAAAACCGTCGTGACCCCGAAGCTGCATCGAGACTCGCCCGAACGCTCGGTGACACGGGTGTGGTGCGTACGGCACAAACCCGTGACGAGCTCGCCCGCATCGCCGAGGACTTTCGGAAGCTCAAGATCGATGTGCTCGGCATTTCAGGTGGGGACGGGACAAACCACGTCACGTTGACGGGATTTCTGGAAGTTTATAGTGACGAACCTTTGCCTCCGGTAGCGTTTCTTCGTGGCGGCACGATGAACAACGTTGCCAATGCGATCGGCGTGCCCAAAGGTCGTCCGGACGGACTCTTGGCTTCGCTCATTGCTCGCTACAACGAACGCATGATCACGCCGCTCCGGATTGTCGAGCGCAACGTCATGCGTATCGGCGACAGGTACGGATTCATCATGGGAACCGGAGTGATTCACGGGTACATGGCCGAGTATTACCGGCACCCCGAACCCAACCCGATTCATGCCGCCAAGACGCTCTTCAAGGCGTGTCGCAGCGTCGTGCTCAACCAGCCCACACCGGTCACGCAGCGTTGGGAGGGACGAGTCGAACTTCCTTCGGCGACGAACTTTCCGGAGCGCGATTATTTGTGCATTGCGGCCGGCACGGTCGATCAGATCGGGCTTGGATTCCGGCCGTTTTATCGTGCGGATCATGTGCCTGGGTGTTTCCACATCTTGGGTATCCACACGACGCCGCTCGGGTTTGTCAAGAAGCTCCCCGAAGTTTGGCGCGCCAGACCTTTGGGCGACGAACACACCTACGAGTGCATCACGAATCACGCGATCCTTCACGCGCGCTCGGGAACCGTCCGGTACATCCTCGATGGCGATATCCACGATCACAAAGGACCGCTCGAGATGGTCGCCGGTCCGCGGATCAAGCTCGTCGTCGAGCACAAGCTCGGCTTCCGTCCGATCGGTGGCCGTCCGTTGCTCTTCCCCGTGGGTACACCGCCGGGCGAAGCGTGAGAGCGTGTTCATCAGGTTTTACATCGGATCGCCATAGCCCTGGGAGCGG
>DAOMZH010001646.1:0-1717 GCA_035437985.1 Polyangium sp. (in: bacteria)
CGATTGTCATTCCCGCGATGAACGAGGAACGTCGTTTGCCACGCACGTTGCGTCGTGTGGTCGCGTATCTGCGTGACCGACCGGAATCATGGGAAGTGATCGTCGTCGACGATGGGTCACGCGATCGCACTGCCGAAGTCGTCGAAGAACTCGCTCGCGAGCTGGATGAACCGCGTTTGTCCGTGCTGAAGCTGCCCAAAAACCAAGGCAAAGGTGGAGCCCAGCGCGAAGGTGTGGCCCACAGTCGTGGAGACCGCGTGCTCTTGATGGATGCGGACCTCGCAACTCCCATCGAAGAACTCGAACCGCTGTGGAAAGCCATCGATCGTGGCGCAGATATCGCGATTGGTTCGCGGGCGCTCGCGACGTCGAACATCACCCGTCCGCAGTCCTTGCCACGCGTCTTGTTAGGCAGTGCTGGGAACTTGTGGATCCGCTTTTTTGCCGTGTCGGACATCCGCGACACGCAGTGCGGCTTCAAGCTGTTTCGTGGCGACTTGGCCCGCAAACTTTTTGCGGTTGGTCGGGAAAACCGCTTCGCCATCGACATCGAGCTCTTGTGTCTGGCGCAGCGTGTGTTTCATGCCGACATCGCCGAGATCGGGGTGCGCTGGGAGCATCAAGATCTGTCGAGCGTGCGCTGGCGTGATTATGTCGACGTGCTCGCACGTGTGGCCCGAATCGGCATGCGAATCCCGAAAAACTCCCGCTCGAACGATTAACGGGTTCGTCCTCTTCGAGACGATTCGAAAGTTCATAGAGAAAAACTTCGTACGAGTTCGAATGATTTCCGATTCCGTCATGGATGACCGTATCGCTCGTTTTTACGTGTCTCGGACGTTCGTGGTCCTGACGTTCTCACGATCGACTTTGAAACAGTTCCCTCGACGGCTCTGAATTGCTCACTCGCAGTGGCGCATGCGATCAGCTTCGCTAGAGTGGACTCATCGCGACGCGGAACCCGAGCTGGTGTGCGGTTGCGATACGCGGGAGGGGGATAGTTTGGCTGCGAGCGCTTCAGTGCAAGCGAGGTGGGCGGGGCATCGCTCTCATCGGTCCACGGTGGGTCACCATCCTGGTCCCGGTCGAGTCCTTCTCGTGGAGGACGAACCAGACCAAGCTGCGATTCTCGAAGCCGTTTTGCGGCATGAAGGTCTCGAGGTGTTCGTTGCGTCGAGCGGCGAGCAAGCGGTCGAGATCCAACATCGCACGCCTGCGGACGTGCTCGTGACGGATCTGAACCTGCCAGGCATGACGGGGATGGAGCTGATTCGGCGTTTGGCTCCACCAACCGGGGACGAAGAGACAAACCGGCAGAGTTCTCCAGCGGTCATCGTCGTGACGGGTTCGGGGTCGGTATCGAATGCCGTTGATGCGTTGAAGTTGGGCGCCGCGGACTACATGCAAAAGCCGCTCGATCCGGCACGTCTCGTGTCCCTCGTTCGCGAGCTCTTGCATTCCGACAACGTTCGCGAAGCCGAAGGTGAAGACGGCGACGTGCTCGCGAGTCCACTCGTGTTCGAAGGCATGGTGGGTGGTTCTCGGGCCATGCGCGATGTGTTCACCCGGATCGATCGCGTAGCCGCAACCATGGCTCCGGTCCTCATCGTGGGAGAAAGCGGCACGGGCAAAGAGCTCGTCGCGCGGGCCATTCACAATCGCAGTCCGCGCAAATCAGGTCCGTTTGTCCCGGAACATACGGGCGCCATTCCTCGGG
>DAOMZH010001647.1:0-1717 GCA_035437985.1 Polyangium sp. (in: bacteria)
AAACACGACGGCGATGGCCGGTGCAGGATCACCTTCGCGACTGATGACCGAGAGGCTCGGTTTCTGCGCCAAGGCATGAACTTCGATCTGTCCACGCGGAAGGTGTTCGATGCCCGCGACGCCAGACGACGTTTGAGGAGGTTTTGTCTCCCCGGTCGATCCGCAAGACGCCAAGACGAAAGGCAAGGCCATTGCCGACAAACGGCGCAGCCAACGGAGTGTCGATGACGACATGAACATCCGATGCGGAGTCAAAGCTCGAAGTCATCCGCCGAGCGAGGCGAAATCTTGAACGAGTAGAAGTAGGTGACGACGCCAGTGACGGACTTGAACTTGGTGCCATCGGCGATGGGTGGACCAAGGTTTTTCATATCGAACAGTTCGTTGCAGATCGAAGGAACGTCGCTTTGCGGAATGCCGCCACCAACGTTCATGGCTCCACAGTAGCGGCCGTTGCTGTCATAGGGTTTGCCCGCGATCGTGACGTCCTCGACTCTGACGAGCATGCCGAGCCATTGGCGTGCTGTTTCGTAAGTCTTCAAGTCCGTGATCGGAATCGTTTGAGGAGCAAGGGTTGGTCCGAGTTCGAAGCGGTACGTCAAGGTGCCGCCGGCTTCGGGGAGTGTTCGACAATAGGGAAACAGGCCCGCGGAGGAAGGTCCGGGAAACTCCATCAAGTTGCCCAAGAGATCGACGACATCACCCGGGAACAAGCGCAAGTCTGGAGGACTGAACGAAGGCGCGTAGATGGTCATGCCTTGGTACGGCGCGACATCCGCGCACGCATCTTGCGCGTAGTAGTTGCCCGTTGATCCATTACCCGTTTCATCGAAGTGATCGGCCGCGACGATACGTAGCCCGGCCAAACTCACCTTCCTGTCGAGCGGGTAGGTGCATGTCTTGCTCATCTGGTCTTTCGGCTTCAGCCATGTGGCTGGTCCGACGACGTCGGCCATGCGCAATCCACCGCCGCACGGATCGGCAAGCGGCAAACTCGGTGGATCCCCCGTTCCACCACCATCGCCAGGATCACCGCTGCATGCAGTGGCAACGATGAGGAAGGAAGCGACGCAAAGCCGCTCCAGAAAATTTCTCGAAGCGGCGAGGCAGAGAAAGCGGCTGGGTTTCAAGCGAGTCTCCCTTTCTTCGGTCCTTACCATGACTCGCTAGGCGCTGCGGGACGCATTCTTTCATCGAGCTCGATGGAGTTTTCGGGCCGAGTGAGGCGCACAGAACCAAGTTCGTTGCTATAGGAGAGGCGTGATTGCCGGTCGTGTTCTCGCGCTCGTGGTGCTGGCCAGATCGTTGGTCAAGGTGCTCATTGGTCGTCTTTTCGGCCGAAAAACTGGGCTGCCGTTGTTCCACGAAAACTACGATGCCGACGGTTTGCCGGCCCTCGAAGCTGCGGAACGTGAACGCATGCCGCAATTCGAACGCTGCATCGCGTGCGGGCGATGTGACATCGGCGAGAGTGAACGCATTGCGGCATCGAAGGGTCGATACGCGGGCCTGATGCCGATCGTGCTCGCGTCGACGCGCAACATGCCGGACTACGAAGCAGCCGTCGAAGCGTTGTCGTTCATCCCCCAAGCAGATCTCGTACGGAAAGAAAAAGTCTGTCCCACCGGAGTTCCTTTCGTCGAACTGGCAAAGTTCGTGCGGGCAAAGGCTCTGGCGACGAAACACAACCAGGCAGCGATCGTTCACGAATGAATGA
>DAOMZH010001648.1:0-1713 GCA_035437985.1 Polyangium sp. (in: bacteria)
CGGATCCAGCGGTACAAGCTGAGATTACGGCGAAGGAAGAAGCGCGTAAGCACTTCGATCAAGGTTTGGCGCTTTTCGATCGCGGGTCGCTCGATGCGGCATATCCCGAATTCGATAAATCGATATCGATATATCCGACACGTTCAGCGATCAAAAACGCCGCCTTGTGTTTGCGCCGATTGAATCGGTTTGCTGAAGCTGTCGATATGAACGAGCGGCTTTTGGCATTTCCAGGGGTGAGCGAAGAAGAACGGGGTATTGCGCAAAACGAGCTGAATCAGCTGAGGCCCGTGGTTGGCAATATCGTCGTTGATGGAGTGCAAGCTGGGGCGACAGTTACGATTGACAGCAAACCGGTCGGCACGACGCCATTAAAAGGTCCGGTGCATGTGCCTGTGGGAACGCGGGTGGTGCGCATTCTCAAGGCTGGTTTCGAGACATTCGAAAAACGCGTTGAAGCGGCGGGTGGCAAAGAAGTCACGGTGCGCGCGGTGCTTGCGCCGCTCGAGCTTTCGGGATGGCTGAGTGTCGACGAGGCATCTGGGTATAGCGTCGACGTGGTTCTCGACGGAACCGTCGTTGGAAAAACCCCGTGGCGGGGACTCATTGCAACCGGCGAGCATTTGGTGGTTTTACGCGGGGACAAACGCCAAGGTACGCAGCCGGCGCGCATTGAGGTGCGCCAGAGCCAAGTGACGAACATGCTGGTCATTGCGGAAGATTTGGCGTCGGACTTGAAAGTGAAATCGGAGCTTCCTGGGGCGGATATTCGCATCGATGGGGTTTTGGTTGGTCACGATTCGTGGGAAGGTCCCGTTCGCGCAGGGTCACATCGCGTGGAGATTGGGGGCAATGGATACGCAATGGCCGAGCGCCGCGTTGATGTTGCGCCGGGAAAAACGGAGACCCTTTCGTTTGCGCCGACGGTCGAAGCTCCGCGGACGTTTTGGGAGGAAAATCCGCCGTTCATCGAAGCAGGCGGCGCATTCGCGCTTGGTCCGTCATTTGGAGGCGTTGCGAAGGATTGCACCGATTGCACGAGGGTCATGGGCGGAGCCGGCACCGTGCGCGGCGGTTTGTCAATACGAAACCGCTGGACCGTCGGATTCGACCTCGGGTTTTTGTCTGCTCAGCAAACAGTGAATGGTCGTTTGGCAGCAATCAAGCCCGTGGGCATTCTGGAGTACGACATACCCGTCAATGATGTGCTGTCGATGAGCGGTTTTACGGCAGGTGTTGGCCTCGGCGTCAAGTTCGGGGATCGATTTCCCATTGGTTTCCGATTGGGCGTGGGGGGGTTCTTCGGTTCTTTTAGCGATCATCGGAGTGGGGAGCCAGTCAGGGCGACGGGGATATCGGAGTTGACGGAGCAACAAGTTTCCAACTTTCCCAACCCAGTGCCCACACCAGATCCAGATGACAAGGTGAAGACAACGCAATCGTTTACGTTCACCGCGTTTTACGTCATGCCCGAAATTCGTGCTGGCGTTCGCGTCAAGAAAAACCTTGATGTTATCCTTTCGCTGGCCGGAACATTGCTCGTTACTTCGGAGCCACCGAGATGGAACCCGGATGACTCCAAGATTAGTGCCGGATTGGACGGCTTGGCGAAATTCAAAAATGAAGTCTTGACGAATAAGGTTCAGTTCGTGGGCAC
Organism: Polyangium sp. (in: bacteria); assembly: GCA_035437985.1. Lineage (GTDB taxonomy): Bacteria > Myxococcota_A > Polyangia > Polyangiales > Polyangiaceae > Polyangium. Next base: position 1,658 of record DAOMZH010001648.1, read on the forward strand.
CCCGGCATTGCTGGTGAACTATCGCTTCTGACTTGGAAGGAGAGCTTATGAAGAAT
>DAOMZH010001649.1:0-1713 GCA_035437985.1 Polyangium sp. (in: bacteria)
GAGATTTGCGAGCGGTTTTGCTCGACGGACCATTGCCGTTGGAGGACGCAGTGGAGTATTTGCTGCAAGCTTGTGATGCTGTGGCGGAAGCCCATCGAGCAGGGATTGTGCATCGCGATTTAAAGCCGGCGAATGCTTTTCTGACGTCACGTTCCGATGGTTCGCCCTGTATCAAGGTGCTGGATTTCGGCATTGCCAAAATTTCGGATCCGAGCGCGGCGGAGTTGACGCATGAAGGGATGGTCGGGTCGTTGAAATACATGTCGCCCGAGCAAATCTTGCGCTCGAAAACAGTGGATGCGCGGACGGACATTTGGGCGCTCGGCATGATTGCGTACGAGTTCGTCACAGCAAAGCCCGCCTTTTCGGCGACGAGCCAGGTGGATTTGATATCGGCCATCATGGAGGACGAACCGGCACCGCCGAGCGTATTGCGTCATGATTTGTCGCCCGCGATTGAAGCGATCGTTTTGAAGTGTTTGCGCAAGAATCGGCAGGAGCGATTTCAATCGGTCGACGAGATCGCGGATGCCTTGCGGGAAGCGGTGGGGTTACCGCCTGCAAACGTGCCGCGTATTCGGGCACCAATGGCGTCGATTTCAGCGGTAACGACGCCGCCGCCGGCCGTGGTGGTGGAAGAAAAAACGCAACGTGGGTTTGGCGTGACGGACGATCCGAATGTGCGTACACGGACTTTGCGCAAGCCGCTCATGGCGGGTGGGGCTGTGGCGGCGGTGGGTTCGGTGCTCATGCTCGCGGTGGCCTTGCGGCGTCCGTCGGATCGTCCACCACCCATCGAAGTGCCTGTGTTTGGCGCAGCCGCGGCAATACCCGTCGAACCGATGGCCATACCGTCCGCAATGTCTGCGCAGCCGGACTTGGCAGAAAGCATTGCACCCGCGATTGAACCTTCGGCCGAGGTTGTCATGCCCAACGCAGTGCCGGACAAACCTCGTGCAGACGCGCGTGGGCCTGCGGTCAATCGCGGGTCAGGCGTTTCGGCAGAAGCGCCGCCGAAGGAAGCTCCCGGTGCGGCCGTGGAAGCTCCAGCGAGCAGTGCGAGTGGGCCGCCTCCAATGGACGTACCTGTAAAACCAGAAACGACGGCGGCGCCATTGCCGGCGAAAACAGAGACGAAAACGGAAGTGAAAAATGATCGAGGCGTGGGCCTCGAATTCGACTGAACCGAACGAAGAAGGAGATAGAGCAATGCAATACAAGATCCCGAGGTTTGCCTTGGGGATGGTGGTCCTCATGTGTCCGGCGTTGGCATTTGCCGATGATCCGGCGGCGGCCGAGGCGCTGTTCAAGTAGGCGCTGGCGAAATACAAGGAAGGCAATTATGCCGAGGCGTGTCCAAAGTTTGCGGAAAGTCAGGCATTGGATCCGCGTCCGGGAACGCTGTTCGCAATGGCGGAATGCGCAGCGGCAGCGGATCACATTGCGACAGCGGCAGCACTATATGAAAAATTCTTGGCTACTGTGGCGCGTATCGAGAGCCAAACACAACAGGCCAAATACTTGGCTCGAGTGAACAAGGCGCAAATACGACGGGATGAATTGTTATCGGAGATTCCGCGTTTGACGTTGGTCGCCCCCCCAGGGTTGAACTCCGACGCGCGGATCACGTTGGACGGGGAGACAATTGCGTCAACATCGCTTGGGGTGGAGCGCCCCGTTAATCCAGGTGATCACGTCATTGCCGTGCAGATT
>DAOMZH010001650.1:0-1707 GCA_035437985.1 Polyangium sp. (in: bacteria)
TGACGCAGGCCGATCGTGATGCCGAGTCGGCGATCTTCGAGATTATCCGGACAAACTTTCCGGAGCATGCGCTGCTTGGTGAAGAGACGGGAGCGCATGGTGGAGCAGCAGACACGCGCTGGATTGTTGATCCCATTGATGGCACGCGTGGTTTTACGCGGGGCGGGACATTTTGGGGGCCGCTGATTGCGCTCGAACATCGAGGCGTGATCGTGGCTGGGGCAATGGCGTTGCCGGCGCTCGAGGAAGTGTATTGGGCGGCGCGGGGAAAAGGGGCGTATCGGCAGGTTGGCGACGCAATCCCGACGCGTCTTTGTGTATCGGGCATTGATGATTTTTCCGAAGCGACGTTATTTTTGGGCGAACCCAAAGCGCTGTTGTCGCCGGCGTATGCAGAGCGCATTTTGCAATTGACGGCGACTTGCGCGCAAACTCGTTGTTATGGCGATTTGGCGGGTTGTGCGATGGTTTTGACGGGGCGAGCGGAAGTGTGGATCGAGGCAGGCGTGCAAAGCTGGGACTTGGGACCATTTCCGGTATTGGTTGCGGAGGCCGGTGGTCGATTTACGGATTTTGCTGGTAACGAAACCGTGCATTCGGGGCATTGCGTGGTTTCGAACGCGAAGCTTCATTCGCATGTTCTTGCAATGTTGAAATGACACCGGGGGCCGAGGAAACTGGCACAAGTGCCTTGATTTCTTCAGGTACCTGGATACAATTGCATTGTGCGTCGACCTCCGCTTCTATCCCGAGCCGCGCAGCTTCTCCAACCTCCGAAGGTTTATCATCTGCACGAATTGCAGCGGATGATGGTCGAACCGCTTTCGGAACTCGCAGCGGGCTCGTCGCGAGCTCTGCGGCATCCCAGCAATCCGCTTCGCTGGTTGCCGCAATTGCGGACGCTTGCAGCGAGCCAAGCGTTGTTTCATCGCTTGACGAAGCGTTTCGACAAACCCACCTGGGACATTCCCGAAATCAAGGCGCACGATACTGTTGTTTCCGTGGCTGAAGAAGTGCTCATCGACGAGCCATTTTGTCGACTCGTTCATTTCATTCGGCGCACGGAGAATGTCGAGCTTGCGCAGCAACTCGGAAAAGACCCACGCATTTTGATTGTCGCGCCGCTTTCAGGGCATCACGCAACGTTGCTGCGCGATACCGTGCGGACATTGCTCGCCCATCATGATGTTTACGTGACGGAATGGCTCGATGCCCGCGATGTGCCAGTTTCCGCGGGCGTATTTCACCTCGACGATTACGTGCACACGGTCATGCGTTATATTCGGCACCTCGGTGCAGATTCCTTGCACGTGATGGCGGTTTGTCAGCCGACGGTTCCGGTGCTTGGAGCGGTGGCGCTATTGGCTCAAGCTGGCGAAAAAACGCCGCGTACGCTCACGCTCATGGGTGGGCCCGTCGATGCGCGCAAGAGTCCCACCGAAGTGAATAAACTGGCTACGGATCATCCGTATGAATGGTTTGCGAAAAACATGATTCACCAAGTGCCAGGGCCGTACAAGGGCAAAGGACGCCGTGTGTATCCTGGGTTTTTCCAGCTCGCCGCGTTCGTCATGATGAACCCGAAAAACCATTTTAAAGCGTATTGGAATTACTGGATCGATGCGCATAAGGGTGAATCGGGGGCAAACTCGCGCGCTTCTCATGAACGGTTTTACGACGAATACAATTCCGTGCTCGACATGGACG
>DAOMZH010001651.1:0-1699 GCA_035437985.1 Polyangium sp. (in: bacteria)
GGTCTTGCTGGCACCCTCGACGCGGGAGGCGACGTTCACGGTGTTGCCGATGCAGCTTCTCGCGTATTTCGTCGCGAACCTCAAAGGCAACGACGTGGATCAGCCGCGGAATTTGGCGAAGACCGTTACGGTGGAGTGACGCGACGTTTGCACGTTTGGCTCGTCGAGACAAACGCCTGCCCGGCGCTCCGACAAACTCTGTGGCGTGAGTGCAACGCAGCTTGCAGCATTTTCGTCTTTCCGTGGCGATGTTTTTCGTTACGATGGTGGGCATGTTCCATCGCTGGCTTGTTTCTACGGCTTTGTTGATTGGCGTTGCAGGATGTAGTTCGGAGGCGTCGACGGTGTTTGGCGCGACAGACGGAAGCTCTGGACCGCCGATTACGGGTGCGGGCGGATTTGCGGGGACTGGTGGCGAAGGAGGAGTCGTCACGAGTGGCGGGGGCGGAACGAATTCGGTGGGAGGCAATGGCGGCGCCGGAGGCAATGGGGGAGCGGGCGCCGGAGGCAATGAGGGAGGTGGAGGCAATGGTGGAGGGAGCAATGGCGACCTCGACAAAGACGGCCTCGATGATGCTTGGGAAATGGATACCGCTCGCGATTATTTGCCCTTTTTATCGCTCGATCCTGGCGATGGTTGTACGCGCGGGGGCATGCTCGTGCGTGTGCACCCGCATCCGAGCAAGGGGAGTTTGATTCATATCGTTTATGATCATTTGTACGAAAAGGATTGTGGTTTGACGGGGCACGTCGGCGACAACGAAGCGTTTGGAGTGACGATCGACCCGACGATTCCTCCACCCGCGGGAATTTTGACGATGGTGGCGATTGGGCATCAATCGACGATTTGCGAAAAGAAGACGACGTGTGGTTCGTGTGGGGGTTTGAATGCTTGTGCGACGGCCATGAAAAATGGGGCGCCATATCCGGTGGTGTTTTCGAGTAAAGACAAACACGCTTCGTATGTGGAAAAAGATCAGTGCAATCCATTTCTGTCTTGTTTCGATACGTGCACGTTGGCGTCGATGACGACGGCTGTGGCTCTGGTCAACGTGGGTGAACCAGGCGCTCCGCTCGTTACGGATCTCACGGATCAAGGATTCATTACGAGCGCCAACGGCTGGACCGCGCAAGAGTTATTTCATTGGAATCCGTGGGACGGCAGCAAAGATTTCGGGGGCGCGGGGAATGTGGCGGAGGACTTGGTCGACACGGCATTCATTCCGCCCGTATGTCCATGATCAAAAAATGACTTTTCTTCAGAACGGGATGGGACTATGGGACCGTTTGGGAGAGCCTGATGGACCTATCGTTCAGTGCCGAAGAAATTGCATTTCGGCAGGAAGTTCGCGCGTGGATTGCGGAAGCGATGCCGCCGCATATTCGAGACAAGGCGGCGGTCGACGCTCATTTCGAGCACGACGAGATCATGGAGTGGCACAAGATCCTTTACCAAAAGGGTTGGGTTGCTCCGCATTGGCCCAAAGAATGCGGAGGCGCGGGCCTGGACGTCAATCGCCGCTTCATTTTGATGGAAGAACTCGAATTGGCTGGAACGCCGTCGTTATCGCCGTTCGGCTTGACGATGGTTGGTCCATTGTTGATTCAGTTTGGCTCGGACGAACAGCGGAAGCGGTATTTGCCCAAGATTCTTTCTGGCGAGGAAGTTTGGTGCCAGGGATATTCGGAACCGAATTCT
>DAOMZH010001652.1:0-1699 GCA_035437985.1 Polyangium sp. (in: bacteria)
TATTGGCGACGCATGGACCGACGTCGGTAGGGCTGACGCCTTCCTCGCAACTCGCACAGGCGCGGCCGTCGTGTATTCTCACGTCGCGATAGGGCGCGTCTCTACAACGAACGTGAGGCCAAGACCGCTCAAAAACTCGCTTATTCGCAAGAAAAGTTCGCTAGCGGCGTTGGTTGGCGGGTGTTGCAACGCAAGTACAATGTGGATTTTTGCTGCTTCAGGCACACGAGGGTCTTGTAAACGGAATATTTGGCCTGATTCGATGAAGTCCAGATACGTATTAACCTTGTCCTGAAGCATTTGGGCATGCGTATCGAATTCATCCCATAGCAAATGGTCGGTTATGACGAGTCTTACGATGGACGAATCATGGTTTACCGCAACAATGTCTATTTTGTTTTTTTCGACGATACTCATTGAATGCTTCCCTATGGTCTGCGGATTTCGACTATCGTAGGCGGTATTTGGGTACCTCCAGGAACGTCCGGTTTTCCTTTACCAACAACGACAGCACCTTCTTTGGCGATTTGCGGGTGTGCTACCGTTTGGCCTGGTGTAAGTGGGGCACGACTCGATGATTTACACTCCACACATTGAACGCTATTACCCCTTGTTCCTACGATATCCATACGCGTTCGTGCACCGCCAGGGGTTTCCAGAGTAACTTCACGGCTGACCTTCCAGCCATCAGCTTCCAATTCTTGCGCTACCTGCTCCTCATAAGACTTACCCTGCGCGGCGTTTGCACGCACGTTATTCCCTTGGGGCGGCCCTCGCGTTCCACCGCCTCCCGTCATCTCTCTGGCCAAACCCCGAATCCCAGCCAAAACGTTCGCCGTGCCTCCCGCTACAGCAATGGCCGATAACGTTGCAGCTGGTACGCCCACGACCGCGCCAACCCCGGTCAAGCTGATCCCCAAAGACGAGATTTCGCCGAGGATACCGACGCCCATCATGGCGAGACCCCCGACAAGCTGCCCCAAAGAGCGGCCGATTCGAGCTTGCCGCATCATCCCGTCATGCTCGCCAAGCAAATCTTGCATATCGTAGGCGAGAGCCGAACCTGGAATGATTCCCTCGATCAATCCTACGCCAAACCCTCCCGCGCCATTGACGTAGGGGTCATTTATCCATGATGACGGCTCTGAATCTGTTGTTTCTTGCGGCAAACCCGCACCTCCGGACCCCGTTGTTTCCACGTCCACGGGAGCCACGTATGCCCCAATGTTCGCCGCATGATTCGGTGTGATGAAATCGTCTTCCTTTTTTGGTGTAGGTGGGAGTATCCATTGCCGTAAACCGATGTTTCCCTCGGCATCGACATAAACCTCCGCTCCGGAATCTTTGTGTGGCACAGCCTGAAATCCCGTAGGATCCACGAATGCGAGCGGGTTATTGAAAACGTAGGCGTATCGATTCAGGCTTTGCCCGTCCCAAATGTCGGCAATGACCGGATCGGTCGTCGTAAACCGTCCGAGGTGCGGGTCGAAGATCCTACCCTTCATGTTCACAAGGCCGAATTCGTCGTCCTCTTCATGCCCCGTAAAACCTCGCGTCGTGTTGCTCGGTGCAGGCCCCCCTGGGTCCCCCCATTCCGGATTTCGGCGCGCGCCGAATGCATCGTAACTGCGACGTTCATCGATCGAGCCGTCTTCTTTGGTGACGACGTCAATCGAACCCAAATGATCGGTATGGAAAT
>DAOMZH010001653.1:0-1692 GCA_035437985.1 Polyangium sp. (in: bacteria)
AGCAATGATGGATTCACGCCTCTGCACATGGCGGTCATCGATAGAAAAGAGGAGGTCGTCAAGGTTCTTCTTGCCGCCCACGCCGACGTCGAGGCCAAGGATGCTCACGGACGAACTCCGCTTCATTGGGGGCCCTTTGCGTACCGACCGCAAGAAGTGCACATTTACATGGACATCGGCGGGCCCCACGAAACGGAACACGTCGATCCAGGTGCGGCCAAAGCGATCAATTTGCTGTTGGATGCAGGTGCAAAAATCAATGCGGTGGACGACGAAGGGGACACCCCGCTCCATGAAGCAGCGCGTTTGGGATCGGTGCGCGGTGCTCAGGCTCTGCTCGCCCGAGGTGCCAAGACAAACGCGAAGAACAACGCAGGCGAGACGCCGCTATCGATTGCCAAAGCATCGGACCACCGGCGCCCAGTGTTGAAAATTCTCGAACGCGGCCGTTGATTTTCGATCTGCGCACACGCGCTGCATCGATCCTCTCGACAAACGGCTCGTATTGCGCGAACATCGCCCCATGCGCGTCCTCATTGCCGATGCTTTCCCCGAACGTTACCTGAACGATCTGCGAGCGTTGGGTCTCGAGGTCGTTTACGATCCCAATGCAACGACCGAATCTCTGCCCGAGAAGGCCAAGCACACACATGTGCTGGTTGTTCGAAGCAAGAAGGTTGATCGAGCGACCATTTCGGCGGCCAAAGACTTGGGCCTCATTCTGCGCGCCGGCGCGGGATATGACACCATTGACGTGGTCACTGCGAGCGAACGCGGCATTTATGTGGCGAATTGCCCCGGGAAAAACGCCATTGCCGTTGCGGAGCTCACCTTTGGCTTGATTCTCGCCATCGATCGCCGGATTGCCGACGGCGCCGCTGATTTACGTCGCGGCGTTTGGAACAAAAAAGAATACTCGAAGGCCGAGGGACTCAAAGGTAAGGCCATTGGGGTCATTGGTTTGGGCTCGATTGGATTGGCCGTCGTCGAGCGGGCGAAGGCCTTCGAGATGCACGTATTGGCGCATTCGCGATCACTCTCGTTTGCGCGGGCCGAAGAGCTGGGCGTGGAATATTGTTCGTCATTGCACGAAATTGCCGAGAAGGCCGACATCATCACGGTGCATTTGGCGCAAACGAAAGAAACGAAGGGCATGTTTAATGCTTCGTTTTTTAGCAATATGAAACCGAAGGCGATGTTCATCAACACGAGCCGCGGTGGACTTCACGACGAAGAAGCGTTGATCGCCGCGATGAGAGAAAAAGGAATTCGCGCGGGCCTCGATGTATTTGCGAATGAACCGGCGGGTGGTACGGCCCAAGGGTTGAATGCGGAAATTTTTTCGATGCCGGGGCTTGTCGGGACGCACCATATTGGAGCGAGCACCGAGCAGGCGCAGGACGCCATTGCTGCGGAAGCCATAAGAATTTGTCGCGAATATGCAGCGACTGGCCGCCCACCGAATGTCGTCAACGTTGAAGCGCATGCGCCGGCGAAGTGCGAGCTGGTCGTGCGGCATTACGACAAAGTTGGTGTTTTGGCGCAAGTGCTCGGGATTATTCGTAAATACGGCATCAATGTGGCCGACATGACGAATACGATCTTCCAAGGTTCCAAGGCGGCGGTGGCGGCGATACGTATTGCGGAGCCGCCGCCTGCGGAATTATTGGCGGAAATTGCAGCGCTCGAGGA
>DAOMZH010001654.1:0-1688 GCA_035437985.1 Polyangium sp. (in: bacteria)
GTAGGCTCGGCATTTGGCGTTGCCTGCGTTCAAGTGTGCTTGCTCTCGCCTTCGTCCCCCCAGGTCGTCCCTCTCCCTCCGCCAAACCCCTCCCCTTCCCGAACTTCCCGTGGCCTCACCATGGCCTCAACGAGTGTCACATGGCGTCTTTTCGTGCCGCGTCGTGTCCCTTCCCTGAGCGAGCAGCCTCATCGCAAAGGTGGCCGAAATGATGCTGGTTTCGTTGTGTTTCTCAGGGGTTCACGAACGTTTTTCCTGGAATTTTTGGGTCATTTCCTAAACCGTTGGTCGCAGGTTCGATTCCTGCCGGGGGCGCCTTGATCTAAAGGGTTTTCGCGTGTTTGCTGTGTCGTCGAGTTGTCGCACGGCACAGAAAACGGCACAGCAATCAACGAACCCCGAACCCCTTCAGAGTGAAGGCAATCGCCGCTGCCATCATCTTCGCGCCAGCAAGAAACGCTCGCTTCTCCGGTTCCGGCTTGTCTTTCGCCATGCAAATGCCCTCGATGAATCCTTCGTCTTCCACCGTATTTGGCACGCAGATCCTCAACACTTCACCCACCGGCTCGGCTTGCCCGTATACGTCACCAAGAGTCGCTCACGCGCACGGGTACACGCCACATAAAGCAAATTGCGCTCCTGTTCGACATACGCCTCCCGATCAGCATCGTCGACTAAATCCTTCATTCCATAAGCAAGCGGCAGCAAATCATTCTCGCAACCCATGATTGCGACCACCTTGAATTCGAGCCCCTTGGCTCGAGGCATCGTACCCAGCGACGCGTCCGCGTTCGACGGCGGCAGTTCGTCATTGAGCCAATGCCCCGTAAGCCCGGCCTTTTCGAGCGCCGGTGCGGCACAATCGCGCAGCGCCCCTTCCGTACGGGCAAAGATTGCAATATCCCGCGCCGCGTATCCCTCGGCAATCAGCCCTTTCAACCACTTCGAAACCACTTCGATTTCTTTCGATACGCGGTCAAACCCTCGTGTTTTTGGAACAGTCCCCATCAGCAGCGAGACCGTCGAGCGGTTTTCTTCGTCGCCGTCGCCTTCGTCCATCGATTCCGGAAGCAATGCATCCGCGTAACGCCGAATTTGCTCCGTCGTTCGATAATTGATCGCCAGCCGGGTCGATCGACCACGCACGTCAATTCCCACGGAAGACCAAGCTACCGGCTTTTTGTAAATGCGCTGCCCAGCGTCGCAGCATAAAAACAAATCGTTTTCCCCCGGCTCCACCAGCGATCGCAACAACGTCAATTCGGCCGGTCCAAAGTCTTGACATTCATCGGCAATCACATGATCAAACGGACGTTTTTCATACAGCGCTTTGGACACCTCGTACGACAAACCATTCCACGTCATCCACCCAAATGATTGCAAACTTCGTTGTACTTCCTCGAAGATTTTCCAGATCATGAGGCGCTGCTTGGCTCCGAGCGGCGTTGCTCTTCCAGCACGAGATACCCCCTTGTAGCTCGTCCACGAACGAATTCCCCATGGATCGACGACCGCGTCCCATTCCGAGCGCAAAAAGGGCAATGACAAATCGGCAAGCGGGGCAACCTTCGATTTGGCTGCCTCCAACATCTCATTCAGTTTCTTGCTCTCCACGGCAATGAAACTCTTGCCCCATAAGCGCTAACTTAGTTCCCGGCGAAAAACGCCAAAACTGCGCAAAAACGAGC
>DAOMZH010001655.1:0-1688 GCA_035437985.1 Polyangium sp. (in: bacteria)
TAGGTCGCGGGCGATTGATTGCCATTGCAACCGTCATTGCTGAAACACGTCATGGTGATTTGGCATTTTCCAGCGACCGAGCATGTACACATGTTGCATTCTGCCGCATTTGGGCCTTCGTAGAGCACTTGTGGAGCCATTCCACCAGCGCAATTCTCCGGCGTGCCTCCGAAAGTCGTCTGTAGAATGCGTACGTACGACCATCCATTGGGGGCCGGCGCAGCGCACGCAAAAATGGCCCCGCAATCACTGTCCGCGCAATCGATTTTACCGTCTCCATCATTGTCGCTGCCGTCGTTGCAGTCCTCGGAACTTCCCATTCCGCCATTTCCTGAAGACGACGCGGAAGTCGCCCCTCCATTGCCGCCAGTGGTCGGACCACCACCGATATTCAAACCACCTTCACCGCCCAGTCCGGACGAACTACTGCCGGAAGCCGAGGAGCTTGAATTGGCCGGTGCCGGTGTCGTGCCCGTATCTTCGAGACTACAACCTACAAAACCTGCGAGCACACACGTCGCCGCAACCGACCATGCCCGTGATGTCGTAATCATTCGATTCACGCGTGCCTTTCTCCCCAATTTGAGGATGTCAAATTCGAAGCTCCCCAGACTACGCGAAAAAGGAACGCGAGGCTATGAAACTTCTACAAGTTGGATGTTGTTTGTCTGTATAAACCGTGAATCACGGTTCGTGTGCACCAAGTGTGCAACTCGCCGCATTACGCGGTTTGCCTGTTTGATCCGTCGCCGGACATTGCGTTCCCGCTCCAATCGCTGGACTACCCGCCATTGGAGCCACTGTTTTGGTTGGCCCACCATTGTCGGCGAGATTCCCCATCAATGGATCGGCACGCATGATGCCCGGCGTGCAATCCATGTCGTCCTTCAACCCATTGGGCCATTGCAAATTGTTCGACCCCGTTCCGGGCGGCATCGCGTACGCACTCCCGGTGCAATTGAGCGGCGTGTATTGATTGTCCGCCATGTTGCTGATGATCGTATTGTGCACTTCGAGCGGCGAGACTCGCGCAATGCCCGAAGCGAATTGCGCTGCATTTCCAACGATTGTGCAGTTGATGATTTTCCCCGTCGTATTGTCACCAATGATGAGCCCCGCACCAATGCCCCGCGTCGTGAAATCCGTCCGTGAATAGGTCTTGTTCCCCGTTATTGTCACGTTTGTCAAGTCGGCAATGGCCGGAGCCGCACCATGGCCCAAAATCCATAACCCCGTAAAACCCTCCGCCTCGTTATTGGAGATGGTCGAAGCCGTCATCGTCACGTGCGTGCCTTGAATGTAAAGTCCTCCGGCACGGCTCGGATTGTCCATGGCCCCGTTATGGTCCGGAATTCGATTACCATCGAATGTCGAGCGATCAATCGTCGTTGGTTCCGTCGCATATCCTGTGCGAAAGAGCGCTCCGCCAAACGCTCCGCCTTGGTTATTTTGCACGAGCGCGCCACAAATCGACAAGGTTCGTCCCATTCCATCCATGCTGATCGCTCCGCCGTTCCCGCCACGCCCGGCTTGTTGCCCGCCTTGATCGATATAATTCGCGCCGAACCCCGTGGCTTGATTGCCAATAATTTCGCTGTTGGCAATCGTCAAACCTGCTCCAAGAATCCCGATGGCTCCGCCATTGGATGCACGATTGCCCGAAAACCGCGAACCCGTAATCGTCAATG
>DAOMZH010001656.1:0-1681 GCA_035437985.1 Polyangium sp. (in: bacteria)
TCCAATGCGAACTGGATGGGGGCGTACACCGTGCTTCCATTGTGCTCGAATGCAACGATATCGAGCGAGCCTGAATTGCTGACCCAAAAATCAGTCGCCGTTGAGCCCCACCTCAGCATGACACCATCTTGCGCCGCATGCGAAACGAAGGGCAACGACTTATCGCAGCCCAATGCACTGAGCTCGAGGTTGTTGCTGCGAAGTTGAAACCAGTCGCCGCTGCCGTCTTTGCCTACGATAACGAAGTCAGAGCCGCTTACCCAGTAGCCATTGATCGAGCGGGGTCCTGCCGGGGGTGACTCAATGATTGTCATGGACGTGGGGCCGATGTCTGCACCGTTGACCTCAGAGGCACGAAGAACGCAGCCGAAAGTCTCGACTGCATTGCTATCGTCATGGCAATTCCACGCGGGTGCTTGCTTGACGGATGTTTGATTCACCGTTTCGAGGTCCGGCCGACCGCCGCACGAACACACAAACGCAATCGATGCTGAGATGACCACGCGACACGCGCGCCATTTCGTGACGCCGACGATGATTTGCATTGGAAGGACACGCTAGCACGTTGCTATCCGCGCCAGCCAGGCGCCATTGTATCGAGTCGGTGTGGAGCGACTTGTTGACGCGTCACGACGTGTGATACACGTGCGTGAATGGCCTCCGAACCGATTGAGCCTCTTGATCCGTCCGTGCCGCTGAATCCCTATGTGCCGCCCTTTCGAAACGTGGGCTTCCAGCTTCAAGGCACGATGAGCCGATTGCTTTGGGGGGCGCTTGGTACATTGCTCCTGTCTTTCATTGGCATCCTTGTGACGATGGCATTTTTTCGTGGTGCCGGCCGGCCTATCAATGCATGTTTTCTGACGATGTTTTGCGCGGCAGGTATTGCCATTGCTGCGTTCATTTTGCGTTTCATTCGTTTTCCTCTTGGGATATTCATGGACCTCGACGAACGAGGTCTCGTTGTAACCAAGCAGCTTTTCGGGCCGCTCATACTTGCTCCCGAAAAATGCATTGAGGGGTGGTACCGTCCGCAAGCTCGCCGTGTGGTTTTGGTTCGTCGCGGCGGCGATCTTCTCAGCGCCGATGTTGACGACGAGGAAACAGCGACAAAGTTGCTTCAGCAGCTTGGCGTGGATGCATCGAAGCGGACGATGCGTATTCGTTTGGGGGCCGTGGATTTTCTCAATGTAGTGGTTTGGCTGGTAGGGCCATGGGCTTCATTTACGCTTTCTACAAAGATTAGCGTTGCGGTTCACATGGTAACGACATTGTTGCTGCCTTTGGCCGTTGTCTTTTTTATCCTTGGGTTTTTCCTCGTGCACAGACTCTTGGGACCTGCGCATCTCGTTATTGGTGCCGATGGTGTCATTGTAGAGCAACGTTTTGGGCGGAGGTTCGTCTCGTACAAGGATCTAGCGTCCATTTCAACGGCGAGTGATCACGTCACTTTGCATTTGCTCGATGGAACCAAGGTTCGCGCAAAGGCTCTGCGTCTCGGAGCCGACGTCGCTAACGTGATTGAGCGGCGCATCCGGGACGCTTTGGCGTTGCGTGACCAACGCGCGGCGGAGCCTGCGGCGCTTGCGGCATTGGATCGAGGCGAGCGCGATGGTGCGGCATGGCGGGAAGCGTTACGTGGTTTGTCCGACAAGGACCGTGGATATCGTCAAGCCAAACT
>DAOMZH010001657.1:0-1679 GCA_035437985.1 Polyangium sp. (in: bacteria)
ATGCTCCCCTTGCCGAGGTGGATCCGGAGATCGCGGATCTCATCGATCGGGAAGCGCGAGCCGAAGCCGATACGATCCGCCTCATCGCGAGCGAAAACTACGTCTCGCGCGCGGTGCTCGAAGCCACGGGGTCGGTCCTGACGAACAAGTATTCCGAAGGATACCCAGCCAAACGTTATTACGAGGGGCAACAGCAAGTCGATCCGGTCGAAGAGCTGGCGCGTGGCCGCATGAAGCAGGTGTTCGGAGCGGATCACGTGAACGTGCAGCCGTATTCGGGAAGCCCTGCAAATCTCGCGGTGTACCTCGCCTTCGTCAAACCTGGTGAAACGATCATGGGTCTGGGTTTGCCCGCGGGCGGCCATCTGACCCATGGCTGGAACGTGAGCATCACGGGCAAGTTTTTCCAGAGCGTCGCGTATGGCGTGCGCCAGAGCGATCATCGGATCGACCTCGATCAGGTGCGCGAGCTGGCGAAAGCTCATCGTCCGAAGCTGATTTGGTGTGGAACGACGGCTTATCCCCGAGCCCTCGATTTCGCGGCATTTCGTTCGATTGCGGATGAAGTGGGCGCGATTCTGGCGGCGGACATTGCGCACATTGCAGGTCTCGTTGCGGGTGGCGCTCATGCATCACCGATCGGCATTGCCGACGTCGTGACGATGACGACGCACAAGACGTTCCGCGGTCCACGTGGTGCAGCCATCATGTGCAAAGCGGAGCATGCAGCGGCGATCGATCGGGCGGTTTTTCCTGGCCTTCAAGGCGGCCCGCACAACCACACGACGGCAGCGATTGCCGTTGCAGCCCGAGAAGCCATGCAGCCGTCGTTCAAGACGTACGCAGCGAACGTCGTGGCGAATGCGGCAGCGCTTGCGAGTGCCCTCGAAGCGCGTGGTTTCCGGCTCATCACGGGCGGCACGGACAACCACCTGCTCCTGGTCGACATGACGCCGAAAAATGTTGGCGGAAAACCCTACGCAAAAGCGCTCGATCGCGCAGGTCTCGTGGGCAACTACAACTCGATTCCTTTCGATCCGCGCAAGCCGATGGATCCGTCGGGAATTCGCTTGGGCACGAGCGCCATCACGTCGCGAGGGATGGGCGTGAAAGAAATGGAGCAGATCGCAGCATGGATGGACGACGTTGCGTCTCATCCCACCGACGAAGCTCGCCAAGCGCGTATTCGCGACGAAGTTCGCGACTTCTGCAAAGCCTTTCCCGCTCCCGGCATTTTACTTTGAGCACCAAATGACCTCGGGGCGCCGCCTGGTTCGTCCAGACAAGCGCCCCGATTTGGTCTACGACTTTTCGTGAGGTCAGATCACTTGGTGTAGAGCTGACTGGCGACGATGCCGGAACCACGCGTCGCTTTGATGACGTACTTGCCTTGGCCAGCCATCGGCCAGGGCCACTTGTAGCAATTGCCTCCGCCACCGAGCGCTGCTTGTTGTCCCGAGCCAGTATCTTGGGCGAGGGTTTGATTCACGCCGGGCATGGGGGTCGTGAGCATCAGCTGAATGTCGACCTCGCCAACACCAGCACCGACAGCGAGCACCGTGTAGCACTTGCCAGGCTGGAGATTGACGGGCGATTCCATGGTTTGTCCTTCTTGGAATTGCGCGGCGACGACGTTGCCTTCGCGTTGCATGCCAGGTGCTTGTTGCTGCGCGAAGAGC
>DAOMZH010001658.1:0-1668 GCA_035437985.1 Polyangium sp. (in: bacteria)
ACCGCCACTTCGGCAAAGACGCTGATTGCAAAAAGTTCGACTGACGCGCGTAATGTCGTTTTCATCAGCTCCTCTAAATGGGTTTGGCGCGTGGAGTGGCCAGAGCCAGCGCGGAGAGTTCGTCCGAATGACAATTCTCGAAGTAGTTCTTGTTTCCGAACAACACGAGCTGAAATCGCGCCCGTGTAATCGCCACATTCAGCCGATTGGGGCTATCGGCGTGACCAGGACGTTTTACGTTCCGGAAACTCAGCAGCACCAAATCTGCCTCCCGCCCTTGGAAACGATCCACCGTGGCGCAGGCGATACGCGTATTGGGCAACTCGAATCGAGTTTCGGCACTATGCTGGCCCGTCAACTTGCGCAGCATATCGCGAATGGCATGTTCTTGCCGAGCATAGAACGCCAAACACGCCACCTCCCCCCGCTTGCCATCCTGGCGCGGATTTTTGGCGGGCCACGTGCACCACGCTTCGAGCACCCGACGCATGGCCTCCACTTCGTCAGGGTTGGTCCCCCGCACCTCGTGACCCGCGACATCCACCCATACCCGGCGCGAAGGTTGGTCCGGCATGAACGTCCAGCCAATCTTGGCGTCGCGATTGTCGAGCGTATTGGCATTGATGAGCGCCAATTGGTCATAAAATTGCTCGCGCGGAAAACCCGAGATGTCCGGATGCATGCGGTGCTGCCGCGTCAGGAGCTTCGACCGCTCGGTCCACATTTTCGGCGGAATCGCATCCGTCAATGCACTCCTTCGACGAACCCGGTGCTCGGTCCGAGGGACGCGTAATGCTTCGATCACGCTACGTACGCCCACGTCGCGAATGGCATCGACCGCCGGCGCCACCCATGACGCGCCGATTGCGGCCGGAAGCAGACGCTCGATTTCCTCTTGCCGAGCCTTTCGATCCGAGGCATTTTTGGCATTACCGAGTTGATGGACGCGGCCAAGACGCCACGCGATTTGTTTCGCCCATGTCTGTTCGCGGAAAAACTCGCGCACGGCGTCCCGAAGGCTCGTCACGTCCTGATGCGCCTGACCGCGTCGCACACGCACGGGAGGCTCGAGTCGCCCCTTCGCAGTAACCCAATGATGGTGCCGAAATGCGTGCGCCGGAAGGTCTTCACCTGATCGGAGTCGGACGAGGCCCCCAGGAAGAAAACGCTCGACGACCGGCAATAAATCGGTCGCTACCAGGACCCAATGTGCCGCAAGAAGCTCCAGAGCTTTCACGGCGCCTGATTGGAGATCGCTGACGGTAACATCACAAGGCGCCGAGGCATTTTTGACCAGACGCACGAAAAACGGCCCCGTCCCATTGATTTCCTTGCGGGCGAGCATTTCGGCTACCAGCGCATCCAATACTTCTGGAGGCTCGTCGATCAACCAGCGCACACGTTTCGCGCCAGCTTCGTCTTTTTCCAGCTCGGCAAACAACAAGCACGCTCGTTGATAAGCCTCGGACAAACGCTTGGGTTGCCCTTGTCGGTCGTCTTCGCTCACTTCGGTCAAACTGGCTTCGAGGTCTTTGGGCTCGGTGAACGGTGGGAGTTGGCGGACATCGCCCACGATGATCCAGCGTTGGGCAAGCTGCGCGGGCACGAGGAATTCTTGCAATGTCGTTTTGCTCGCTTCGTCCACGATGAGCACGTCGAAATGGGGCC
>DAOMZH010001659.1:0-1662 GCA_035437985.1 Polyangium sp. (in: bacteria)
ACGACAATGTGCGAACGACGACGCCGCAATCGTTTCGCCCAAGTCACGACGAAGATTTGCGCGTGGTGCTGGATTATCCATTCGACGAAATGGGGCACGGGCCCCGGGACGACGAAGAGCGACTGCACAAGATCCTTGCGGAACTTGGCGAAAAAGAGGCGGAACGGGGCCTGCCGACGATTGTGTGGCTTCCGGCGTTCATCGATGAAGACATGCGGCGCGTATTGGGGGATTTGTGCGTGCTCGATGCTTTGGTGGGATTGCAAGACAAGGATTTGGCAGCGCGCGTGCCGTGGGTGAGCATGGATGAATTGGCGCGCGTGCGGGGAACTTTGGAGCAGCAACAAGGGCACAAGCGCCAACAATTGGAGAATGCATTGGGGCGGGCGTATGGGGTTCTTCCGGGCGCGATGTCGCTCGCGGCGGGATTGGCCCCGGAGCAACGAGCGCATTTGTTGCGGCACGATACGCGATTAAACGTTCCGGCGGATGGGCTTTGGGACCAGGCTTTGGAAGCGCTGGTCAAGCAAGCATTGGAAATTCGCGCGCCTCGGCATCCGGCATTCGCAAAAATACCGACGAAACAACGCTTGGAGACGGTGCTGGACTTGCTGGGCAAACTCTTCGATACGCCCGAGCGGCGACTACGCTTCAGCAAAGGGGAAATCGACGAATTGCGGGCGATCGCCGCGGCCGAGAATTTGGGAATCGTGCGGGTGATCGAAGACGACGCCACCTACGCCGGAGGCATTTTCGATTCGATGGCACGAAACCTGGCGAATCAAAAAGGAACGCTTTCGGTGGGAATGGCAAAACAAGCCATTGATCCGGAGGGCTGGATGCAGCTCAGCACGGAGATCGAAGACTTTTTGGTGCTCGGATATGCTCGCGGCGCGGTCAAACCATTTCGGTTGACGTCGGACGAACAGGTGGTGCAAGGGCAGATAGGAAAACTATCGGACCACATGATGCTTTGGCCTGTGGAATTGCCGGGGCAGGAATTGTGGCAAGCGGCTCTTTATGCGTCGAAGCTTTTGGGTTTGTCGATAGGTCCGGCGTTGACGTCGCAACGCGTGGAAGAATTGGCGACGAAAACGCGCGAGGCGGCGGGAAAAATCGATACGAAACAGATTGGGAGAGCGCTGGACGCTTTGCGCCAATGGCACACGCTGGTGGATTTGGCAGAATCTGTGGAATCGACGCAGCGCGGAATGACGCTGAATATGTTACGGGATCTGGTGCAATCGATTCGGGATGCACGGGGGGAATCCATTGTCGTGGTGAAAGCATTGGGTCAATGGCGCCCGGACGAGGCGCGCGCGACGGCAACCGCGATGACGAAAATGGCGAATTCCGGGGCCCTAGAAGCGCTTTGCCGGACGCTGGAGAGCGACAACACGAAAACGCAATTCGCGGCGTGGCGGACGGTGGCTGCAAATCCCGCATTTCGGCTGCAAGTCGAAGCGATCATGAAAAACGTGCGGGAGGCATTGACGCAAAACGAAAACATCGTGGCATTGGACCTGGTTTTGCAAAAGCAAGGCACGGAAATAAACAAACTGCTCAATGAAATGATGCATCGGCCAGCGCAGCCGCCTCCATCGGCGGCGCCATTGCCTCAAGCGACAATCAACCTCGCAATGCCGGATACGACGGCGCCCG
>DAOMZH010001660.1:0-1661 GCA_035437985.1 Polyangium sp. (in: bacteria)
AGCCGGTGCGTTCCAAGCCACGGCACGAGCGCCTCCGCCAATGCAAAAAGCAATACATCGTTGATCTGTGTCTGAAGGATCTCCGGCACCTCCCGCAAAAGCGCCGCCGTTTCCTCGATGCCCAGCGAAACCTTCACGGTCTTCGCTGAGGCAACCGTGTTTTCGCCGTCCTCCAAGTCAATCGGGATTGGCGTGGCCGACGGAAGGGAGCGCCAATACGATAACTCGCCAAGCACGTTGTCCGATTGTGCGTAAGTTGCAAGGTGTTGGGCCCACCGCTGGAAAGATGTCGTCTTGGGTGGCAAGCGCAGCGTTTCGCCGCGACATGCCTGGTGATATGCAGTTTCCAGATCCTCGAGGAGAATGCGCCACGAAACACCGTCGACAGCGAGGTGGTGAATGACGAGCAGCAAGCGGCTCGGTCGGTCGGGTCCGAGATCCATGAGCACCGTTCGCATCAACGGACCTGTTTCTAGGGACATTCCGCGCTGGACGTCAGCGCTCTTCGCGTTAATGGCCGCTGCTTGCTCCGCCGCGGGAATCGCGGACAGATCTACCAATTCAACCCGCACGGTGTCATCACGTTCGAGATTAACTTGGCGGACCTTTGCGCCCTCGTGCACAAAACGCAGCCGTAAGGCATCGTGGTGATCGACCAATTGCGCGACAGCCTGCCGCAGGGCGGGAAGCTCGACACGTTCCCGCACCACGAGCAGCATGGCCTGATTGAAGTGGTGCGGCTCGGCCATGGCTTGCTCGAAGAACCATTGTTGTATGGGTGTGAGCAGCACCGGCCCAGACACTGGGCTCTGTTGCACGTCTGCGTGCACGACAGGAATCGCAACCGTCGCGAGATCAGCAATGGTCTGGTGCTGGAAGAGCTGTTGCATCGAAAACCGAAAGCCCGCCCGTTGTGATTTGGCAATGATCTGAATGGTGAGAATGGAGTCGCCACCCAGCTCGAAGAAATTATCGAAGATACCAACCCGCTCGAGCCCCAACACATGGGCCCACACGTCAGCCAAGGCTTTTTCGACGAACGTACGCGGAGCGACATACACGTCGGTTCGAATTGTTGTGGACGGTGCAGGCAATGCTTTTCGATCAACCTTGCTATTAGGGGTCAAAGGCAATGCGTCGAGCACGACAAACGCCGCTGGCACCATGTAATCAGGTAGCGTCTTCCCGACATGCTCACGCAATACGCTCACGCTGCATTCGTCATCGTTTGGCACGACATACGCGGCGAGTCGTTTGTCACCTGGAACGTCTTCACGCGCAAGCACGACGCATGTACGCACCGACGAATGCGATGACAAAGCCGCTTCGACTTCGCCAAGTTCGATACGAAAACCACGGATTTTGACTTGGTGATCGATGCGGCCCAAGAATTCGAGCTCTCCGTCTTCCGTCCAGCGACATAGGTCCGCCGTGCGGTACATGCGCGCGCCAGGTACGTTCGAGAACGGATCGGGCACGAATCTCGCGGCGCTCACGCCAGGTTTGGCGAGGTACCCGCGTGTCACGCATATGCCTCCGATACAGAGCTCACCGGGAATTCCTATTTAGGTTTAATAATAGTAATACATTTTGAAAAAACACCTGAAATTAACAAAATTAAACCCAAGTAAACAATAGGTTTTTTGTTTTTTGAAAAACGT
>DAOMZH010001661.1:0-1657 GCA_035437985.1 Polyangium sp. (in: bacteria)
TTACGCGATCGGCACAATCGTTGGCCCGAACATCGTAATGCCATTTTGGGACGCCTTGTGCGCGCATGGGCGACGAATCCGGTGTTCGAGGGGGATGTGTTTATCGTGCTCGACGACATTCGGGTGTTTGCGAAGGATGAGGTTAGGGCGGAATTGCGCGTGGCTTGTGCGCAGGTGCAATCCAATGGCTTGCCCTCGGAAGCCGTGGCTGCGCTGTATCTGGAGGAAAAACTGTTTGGCGGAGTGGATGGCGCGGCAAAACGGTTTGCGGCGCGGGCAGATGTGACGGACGTTCTTGCTGATCTGGTTGCGTTTCACGATGTGCCCGACCTCGCCGCGTTATTGGCCGACAAGTCGACGCCTGACCAATGGGATTCTGCCTTTTCCGATTTAGACGCGAATGATATTTATCCCCTGACCCTCGGATGGGCGGCGGGGGCGTTGCCATCTTCGGTACATTCTGACGCACCATTGGTGGGGGGCATTCGATGGTTGTGTCGGAAAATCAATGCGGAGGTGGAATCGCGTGAAGCGTTTGCACAGGCTCACGCGGATACTCCGTACGCAGCATTGTTTGCGCGGCCGGGAACGATGCGACTGCACGACACGAGGCAGCTTTATCATCTCGCGGTACCACTTGGTTTTGCAACTCGGTTCCCAGAGTATCGCATGAATACTTCTATGCCTGCCGCGCACCCATTGTTAGTGCAATTGTTAGCCCAGCGCCGGTCGGTGATGCTTGGTGACGACAAAAGGCACAATGTGCCGCTTCAACAATTCATAACGCAGTTCAGCCGGGTAGCGCTCGCTGAGTTTCCGTATTTCGAGCCATTGCCGGAAGATCTACCGCAGGCTGTTGCAAAAATGTTCGTGGACAAGTGTTGGCCTGACTCCGTACGTGAGTTCATAAGCTTCTTTCAGGCCTTTGACTCCCGTCTTGCACCTGTCCTTATTCGTTCTCCAATGCGTAGTTTCGGATTCGTAATTGGCAACTATTTAGCCCCTTCCGCCATACACGCTTTCGGAAGGCATTCCTATTGCTCAATACTCTTGCCCAAAAGATTCGACCGTTCCGCGGGACGGTCATTGGGGCATT
The DNA here is from genome assembly GCA_035437985.1 of Polyangium sp. (in: bacteria). Taxonomy (GTDB): domain Bacteria; phylum Myxococcota_A; class Polyangia; order Polyangiales; family Polyangiaceae; genus Polyangium. The sequence goes on from DAOMZH010001661.1 coordinate 1,097, forward strand.
CACTGGTGCACTCATTGGTGCACTCATTGGGCCACTCCCTTGTCCATTGCTTCGGCGAGGATGTTGCACGCTCCTTCATCAGATCGTTCATGCTGATTCGTCACCTCACACTCGACACCGATCTTCTCCGCGACTTGCAATTGGATCCCGATGTCCCCAAGTGGAAGGAAGCGCTCGATGAAAACCACAATGTGCCGCGATTCCTCGGTAGCGATGCTCTCTGGAATTCAATTGCAGAGCGCGTGTTGCGTTTATCACTTGAACAGTCTCCCGAGCTACGCAACGTATATCGAAAGCTCAATAATCCACTCGCGCTACTTGTGGTGCTTATCGAGCTCCGCATCGTCGCTCCCCTAGCGTGGATTCTTGCTGCCTGCCGCGAGCTGCATCTTCGATTTCCGGAAGGAGACGTTCCGTTGGAGGTGTGGGAAGCAACGCTTGCTCAACGCCCCACCTCTGCCTTCTGGTCCGCTCTCGCCTGGAACGAACACGCCAAACTCTATCAGCAAAACCACGGCAAACTCGACGGAGCGCACGGCGCATTGATGCTCGCCCACGCCG
>DAOMZH010001662.1:0-1652 GCA_035437985.1 Polyangium sp. (in: bacteria)
ATTCGCCTGAACAACCGCCATCCAATCATTGTAGTGCGGCAATTTCGCGCGCTCACGCAATTTGGGAATATTCTCCTCGTCAAAGGCCAAATAGGGATGTTGTCGGTGACTACAACCAATCGCCGTGATACCCAAACTCAAAAGAATGCAACTGTTCGTGATGGTCCGCATTGTGGCTGGCGACGCTACACGGCTGCGAACAGAAGAGCAAGTTTTTTTCAAAACACATGCGTTCGAGATCAGGCCAGATTTGAGCCCTCGCTTCGCGCGCTAACAAGCGCGCTACGCGAGACTTTGTTTACGATTGGGGGGTTGGGGGGCGGCTCTCACAATCTCTTTGGCTGCGCCCAAGAGACTGAGCCTCCGGCGGTGCCCCCCATACCCCCCCAATTCAAACTGACCGGCGCTCGCCAAACCCATCCCGTTTTTCCAGATTTGACTACCTCTCTCCCTCCATACATTCTTACCGGTCACTGTTCATCTGTTCATCTTCAGGACCGGTGCCATGTCAACAACGGCTCCCAAAAAGCGCAAACGTCTCACGCTCCCCAAAGTGCGCGACCCTCGCAGATTCGTCGTTGTCGGGCCCGAATTGCCCAAGTGGCCCCCCGGCCCTCCAACGGACCCCGCCATTCCTCACGATCCCACGGTGCAGGCCAAGCGTTACGCCGTGCCAAACCCTCATCCGTCACTCTCCTCCAAAGAAGAGTGCCGCATTTTCATTAGCCTTTATTCTGCGCACCGCGAATTCGTCCGGCGCACGGTCGAACGTCACGGCGTCCCCATACGCGATTCCGACGACATTACCCAAGAAGTCTTTGCCATTGCGCTTCAGCGCATCAAGGATTTCGATGCAGCCCGCGCCGCGCGCCCCTGGCTTTTCGTCATTGCGATTCAGCGTGCAGCCAACTATCGCCGCTTGGCCCGCAATCGCCGCGAACCCTTGTCCCCGACGCCCCCGCCTGATCCGCCATCTGAAGCCATCGACTCTGAATCAGCATTGCTCGCGTCCGAAGCTCGTTCCGTCGTCCGCGACCTCATCGGCCGTCTCAGCCCCAAACTTCGCGCCATTCTCGTCATGCACGACCTCGAGGAAAGGCCCATCGACGAAATCGCCAATGAATTTAACCTCCCTCTCAGAACCGCGCGAGCGCGCCTCTAACTCGCCCGCGACGAAGTGCTCCGCCGCGGGCAAGCATTCGCATTGTCCAGCGCCACGCCGCTCTACAACCGCGACCTGCTTTGCGTGCGTGAGGAGCTCCTCTCGTACCGCAAGACCCCGGTGCCCTGGAAAAACCTTCCCCCGGAGCAGTTGCGCCTCGGCCCTTCGGCGCCCCTCAACTATATCGTATTTGCCTGAAGTTCGTCACTCCAAATCAAATGGCGCAACGTCCACGCTTACGAGACCCGAAATAGCGTCCGTTATCGACTTCCCTTGCTCGGCATGCGTTCCCACGACCGCAATGACGAGGTTCTCCTCCGACAAACGCTCTCGTACGGCCGCATTTGCAGCTTCCAGCGTCACCGCTTCGATATGCTCGTTTTGCCGCTCGTAATACCCTTCCGGCAAATCGAAGAGCGCCGCATCGAGCTTCCGATGGGCCCGTTTTCGGGCCGTGTCGACATCGAAGGCATGAGAACGAAGGAGGTAT
>DAOMZH010001663.1:0-1650 GCA_035437985.1 Polyangium sp. (in: bacteria)
GCGGCGTGCCGTGATGCCCAGGTCCCCACACCATCGACTGCAACTGCTCCCGCGTGAGCACTCGTCCACCCGCATTCACAAGGCACAACAAGATGTCGAACTCCGTCGCCGTCAACTCCACAAGTTGACCAGCACGACGCACTTCCCGACGTGACGGCTGAATCTCCAAATCAGCTGCCCGCACAGGACTCGTGTCATCCCCGCGCGCACTCGCGTCACGACGAAGCACCGCCTTCACCCGCGCAAGCAGTTCCGCCAAGCCAAATGGCTTGGTGATGTAGTCTTCGGCGCCGAGCTCGAGGCCCATCACCTTGTCCATCTCCGCACCACGAGCACTGAGCATGATCACCGGCATCGTGTGGCGATCTCCACGCAACATCCGCAAGAGCTCGAATCCGTTCAGTTTGGGCAACATGACGTCGAGAATGACCAGATCAATGGTCTGTTCCTTCGCCTGCACCAAACCCGTCTCGCCATCAGTCGCCACGATCACGCGGTAACCTTCGGCCGTGAGGTTCATCTCGAGGCCCATCGCAATGCTCTCGTCGTCTTCGACGATGAGGACCGTCTTCGGCACACTGCCGCTCTGTCCAACCCGACTCATTCTGCTCGGCTCAATATCACGGAAAGCCGACCCGTCGATGCGGCTTACGCGACTCCGCCCGTGGTCGGTTCCTGAAGGGTGGCATGGAGGCCATTGTTGATTGGCAACACGAGCGTAAACGCGCTGCCTCGACCCTGTTCGCTGTCAACAATGACCCGTCCACGATGCGCACGAATCACGTGCTGCACGATGGCCAAACCAAGGCCCGAACCCTCTTGCTGTCGAGCCAGCAAGTCATCCACACGGTAAAACTTCTCAAAAATCCGCTTGTGCTCGCGACGGGCGATGCCTTTGCCGTTGTCTCGCACCGTGATGCAAATGTCCGCCCCAGCGCGCGACGCGGAGAGTTCGATTTTCGGGGGCTGACCGCCGTATTTGTAGGCATTCGACAACAAGTTCACGATCGAAATGATGATCGCCTGTTTGTCGCAGCTGAGTTTCGGCAAGTCGGCGTCCGTGCGCACTTCGAGGTCGACATGCCGCCGTTCACGCGTTGGTTCGAACGCGGAAATGGCCTCTTCGATGATCGGGGCAACGTCTTGTTCGATGAGCTCGTACACACGTCGTCCGCTCTCCATGCGGCCCCAATCGAGCAAACGATCAATGAGTTGTTGCAGGCGCGCACTTTCTTTGTTCAGCGCGCGAATGCAGCGGTCTTCGGATTCTTTGTCGCCGCGGCGCAACACGAGCGTCTCGGTGAACATGCGAATCGACGTGAGTGGCGTGCGCAGTTCGTGCGAGACCTTGGAGACGAAATCTGCTTGGAGCTGCGACAAATTGCGCTCGCGATGCAGAAAGACCCAGACCAGGATCACGCCTGTGACGAGGGCGCTGGAAAAGGTCAGCACCAAGATGCCGATCAAAATGTCGTAACGAGCTTCGCCCAAAACGACGAGCGAGACGCCAATCGCACTGAGGAGAACCGACGGCACGATGACCAAGCTCACCAAGAGCTTGACGATGCGTCGGTACCCAAGTGTCGTTAGATCGCGGCTGCGGCCACTTACACTCATCGCTCGGCAAACGTAGCGCGCGGAAGCGGCACT
>DAOMZH010001664.1:0-1650 GCA_035437985.1 Polyangium sp. (in: bacteria)
ATCGTTGCCCGATCGGATGACCAAGTCTGGATCGGTACAGGAAATGCAATGGAGGTACCGGGGCTCGGGCGAATTGAACTCGTGCCGGCACAACCTGGTCTTGCGCAATCTACCGTGCTGGCCAAAGAAGCTCGCGCCGCATTAAAAGAAGGGCTGTTTGGTCTAGGCGTGGGCGATGTGCTGCGAGCCCGTGAGCTGCGCGCTGCACGAGAAGAGGCTGAGCGAACAGCAGAGACGTTACGTCGTCGTATCAAGCAATTGGCTCCGTCAGGTATCGATGAACTTGCGGTGCGTGCGGCCAACCTGGTCCAAGAGCGGGCACGAATGGAAGGTCTGTTGGCCTTGTCGATCGAAGCGCAGAGAGAACTCGATGGCATTCGTGCGGCCCTGTCAAAGCATTCGATTGATGCGGAAGTAATTCAGACGCTTCGCACTGCTGACAGAGAGGTGGAAGTGGCGCGTGAATCACGCGGAGCAATGGGCACGGAACTCGTGGTGCGCGCTCTCGCCGAGATTGCGGTACGCGTGGGGAAAGAAGAGTCGTCGGTAACACTTTTGCCGGGACAAACGATCTCGCAGCAAATCGCGCGCCCGACGACGGTTTTTCTTGGAAACACCGCGGAAGTCATCTTAACTCCCCGCGGCGAGGATCTCGCGAGAGCGACTGCCCGTTTGGAAAACGCCGAACGTGCACTTTCGTCCGCGCTACGGGTGCATAGTGTCGAATCGTTGGAGCACGCCGAGACGAGAGCAACGGCTCGTGCCGAGCTTGCACAGAAAAAATCCGCGCTCGAGAAGCGTCTCGCTGAGTTGGCGCCCGATGGCATCGACAAACTGCGAGCCGACGTGGAGCGAATGGGAAGTGAGTCGACAGTCATCGAGACGCACGTCGCATCGGCGCGGGAGGCGCTGACGCGCCAGGCACAATTGGGGGTCGAACTCGAGACGAACCCTGTGAGTGCGCAGAAGTTCGCGCGTATTCTCGACCTCGAAAAAGCCGTTATCAAATGTGAGATCACGGTCAATGAAAAGTCCGCGCGCCTACGTGGTCTTTCAGGCATGCTTGTGGGCCGAGAAATCATCGTAACCGAGCCGATGCCCATTGAAGATCCATCGAATGGGGCGGGGTGGACGGTGACTCCGGGGGAATCGAGCGAATGGGCAACGCTGGGACAAACCGAACGTGCTCTCAATGGGGCGTTTCAGCGCGCGAACGTTCTCGATTTGGGAGCAGCCCGAGAGCGCTGGGCAGCGGGGCGAGATTTGGCCGGCAAACGAGAGCGACTCGTGGAAAAACTCAAGCTGGTTGCCCCGGATGGATTGGATGCGTTGCGTGGGCGGCAGCGCGCGCTCGAGGCCGCGACGGCACTGGAGCTACCTGGTGCTGACGACGGGTCTTCGACAGAGGAATTGCAGCAACGAATCGATGTATTAGCCGCGGATTTATTGCCATTGGAAGCGACACAGGCTTCTGCGAAAGAGCGGGCTCGTTCGCTCGAAAACGATAAAAATGTGTGCGTACATGAGGTCAGTGAGCTTCGCGGCCGGTGGATGGAGCAGAAGACGCAATACGAACGCCTTATTGGGGAACTCGCAGCGTCTCGAAAAGAAGCGTCCGATTCGGAACTCCGTGCGAATCTCGATAAGGCT
>DAOMZH010001665.1:0-1648 GCA_035437985.1 Polyangium sp. (in: bacteria)
GTTACCTCCAGCGCTCGATCGCCGCATTTCCGCCAGCCGACGAGTTTGCCCAAATGATGGAAGATGCTGGACTGCTCGTTCTCGAAACGACCGCCCTCACGTTTGGCGTGGCGCACCTTTATGTCGGGACCCCGAAGCGAAGAGAGGCGCGCGGTACGGAGGCGTCGTGAACGACGATTTTCCGCGTCTCTCGAGCTGGTTGTCCGGACATACCGTTTCGTCGTCCGGTGTCGTTGCCCTCGTTTTTCCTGCGCCCCAGGTCGTCCCCACCCGGCTCGTCGCTGCGTACTCGGGAAACCTCGAACTTTCGTTTTGGCAGGCGACGCCGCGCCCAGACGAACCTTCTTTCGCGATCGTCGGGTTTGGCGAAACAATCCGGTTCGAGGGCCATGGGGCCGATCGCACGACGCAAGTTTCCGGACGCGCGGCGGAGATCTTTGCATCCCTACAGCAGGAGAGAGCACCAGACGCTGCGGACGCACCAGGACCGTTCGTCATTGGAGGTTTGTCATTCTGCCCGCGAACCGAACAAGAGCCGTGGCGCGCTTTTGCCGACGCGAGTTTCTCTCTGCCGCGTTGGACCTACGTTCGTCGTGGCGAACGCGCTTGGTGGTGGTTGTGTGTTCACTCAGGGGCGCGTGGTCTCGATGAGATGACCATCACGGCGGAGTTCCGGGCGCTTCAAGAGGCTGTGCGCCACGCCCAGCAAATGCGGCAATCTGCGAATTCATCCACGGCCGTCGCCCGTTTCGACGTTGCGGATCGCGACGCGTATTGTGCTTTGGTCGCTGAAGCGATCGCCTGCATCCGTTCGCGGGCCACGGACAAGATCGTCGCGGTCACTTCGAGTCACGTGACGTTTCGTGAACCAGTCGATTCGCGCCTGGTGCTCGAACGTTTGGATGCGGCGTATCCCGACACGACACGATTTGCGATTCAGCGTGGCGATCGTGTGTTTGTCGGAGCGTCACCCGAGCGGCTCATTGCTCGTCGCGGCAAACACGTGGACAGCGATGGTTTGGCCGGTACGGCCCGTCGCGGAGCCGACGATGCCGTCATTGTGCAGCGACTTCTTTCGAGTGCCAAAGATCGCCGCGAACACGCGCTCGTCGTTGATTCGATTGCCGCCGTGCTCGGGCCGCGGTGTTCGACGCTGGACGTTCCCGACGAACCTCGGGTGCGGTCTTTGCGCAACGTGCATCATCTTTGGACGCCAATTCGTGGGGTTTTGCGCGAGCAACTGCATGTTTTGGAGCTGGTTGCGGTCTTGCATCCCACGCCCGCCGTTTCAGGGACGCCAAGGGATCGGGCAACGGCATGGATCGCCGAGCACGAGCCAGCGTCGCGCGGATGGTACACCGGGACAATCGGCTACTTCGATGCTGCTGGGGATGGCGAGTTTGCCGTGGCCATTCGCGCGGGTTTGGTCGGAAAAACCGAGGCGTTTTTGTACGCCGGGGCAGGCATCGTCGAGGCTTCCGATCCGCCAGCTGAATATGCGGAAACCCGCGCCAAGGAAGCGCCCATGCTTGCCGCCCTTGGGGTTACGCCATGAGCCGCGATCAATTCGTTTGGATCGAAACGTTCATGGATGCCCTGTCGGCTGCAGGCGTTCGGAACGTCGTGGTTTGTCCAGGATCACGATCCA
>DAOMZH010001666.1:0-1648 GCA_035437985.1 Polyangium sp. (in: bacteria)
AATTACACGGCCAGCGAATCATCGGCATTTTCGCATGCGGCGACATATTTGTTGAAGCAACGTGGGAAACGCGTACGCGGACTACTGACCCTCGCGTCGAGCGCTGCGTGTGGGCACGATCCGACGCGTGCGCTAGAATGTGCGGCGGCCGTCGAATGGCTCCACCAAGCGTCCCTCGTGATTGACGATATCATTGATCGTACGGATATGCGCCGCGGTTCTCCGGCGCTTCATAGCATTACGAGTCCCGTGTTCGCGGGGGCGACGACGGCGTTTTTGCTTGGGAAACGTCTCGATAGTGTGCGGACATTTCCCGACGGGGCAGCAGCCATGTTGCTCGATGCCGAGCTTTCTTTGCTCAAGGGTGAATGTCTCGAGCTTTGTTCATTTACGCCGGCGCATCGGACGATATCCGCATATTATCGCACGATTGAAGCAAAAACTGCGCGGCTGTTTTCTTGTGCCGCGGCATTGGGGGCTTTGTCTGGGGCTCCCAAGGTCAACAAGGCGCATGTCGCGGCATTGGCGAAATATGGACGGGAAGTCGGCCTGGCCTTTCAAATTGTCGACGATTTGCGTGATTATGCGAGCAATCCCGCGGCCCTCGGAAAACGAGTCGGTACTGATTTCGATAATGGTCTGGCCACTTTGCCCCTGCTTTTGCTCGAAAAAGCCACGGAAGTGCCGTCAGGCGCAGACTTCGAGTGGATTCGGGCGGCAATGACCACCCATGCAATCCCGCAAGCATGTCTCGCCCGCGCCAAACGCCACATTGACACAGCCATTGCAGCGATTCGCGCGTTGCCCAATGGCGAAGGCGTTCACGTGCTCGAACACATTGCTGAAACTACCCTCACGGGGGTCAAATGACGACGCGATCCCGTATTGCGCCGATGCTCGCGAAGGGCGCAATGCGCATTTTGCTTGGCGGTGCGTGCTCGATCGTCACGATGGTTGTCGTATTGTCGGGTTATGTGCTGTGCAAACAACAACCTTTTGCAACGCCAGTTCGACTCGAATTGACGGCGCTCGATCGCGCGATTCCTTTTTTACCATGGACGGTTTGGATTTATAGTTCCATGTCCCAGGCCATTTTTGCTGCCTGGGTCCTCGTGCCCAATATGCGCATGGCGTGGCGCTTGATGGCCGGCTTGGCGCTTGCGGCGGTGATTTGCTGGTGCTTTTTTGCGTTTTTTCCGACAACCTATCCGCGCGAACTTTTTCCGCTTCCGCGAACCTTCGATTCCGCGATTATGGAGCTGGCCGAAGTCCGCCGCCTCGATGATCCGACGAATTGCTTCCCATCGATGCACGTTGCGCTCGCGTGCTGCTTGGCCTTGACGATGCTCGAATACGATTTCAGCTGGCCAGCGCGCGCGACCGTCATGTTATGGGGAATCACCATCAATCTATCGACGCTGACCACCAAACAGCATTACGTGGTCGACGTTTTGGGTGGTGCGGTCACGGGCATTGTCGCCTACGCTCTTGTTCGACGGGCCGCAACCACGGAAGGACGGCCCATTTGGAACCTCGGCTTTCAGCCCATTACATTGACCGGAATGTCCGCGCGGGAGGTGATTGCCAAGATTCGGCGAAAGATGCCGGAGCGAGGTTGGTCGGTTGCCGAATTACCTTGGCCAAAAAC
>DAOMZH010001667.1:0-1647 GCA_035437985.1 Polyangium sp. (in: bacteria)
TCGACAGCTGCTCCTGCGTCGACAGGCGCGAAGACCCCGGCGACCACAACCACGACGCCTCCCGCAGCGACCGCCTCGGCCGCATCTGCATCCAGCGGAGATCCGGGCTTTTTGACGATCGTGTGTAATCCGTTCTGCGATGACGTGCTCGACAACGGTCGATCTCTCGGTCCGTCGCCGATCGTGCATCTGTCGGTCAAGCCCGGCTCGCATCGCGTGACGCTGAAGAAAGGCACGATGAGCAAAACCGTGTCGGTCATCGTCGTTTCCGGCCAAGTGACGGCGCAACGCGTCTCCATGAAATGATCATCGTTCCGTAGCGGCAAACCGTTTCATCCTCGAACCTTTCCCTCCGCTCCGCGTGGGCATGCACGACCTCATGCTTTGCCGTACCTTGTTCGTCCCATGAATCAGCGATCGCGAAACGCGAGCTCCCCAAAACGAGCGCCGAGCGGCGGGGCATCCTCCGAGGAAAAACTCGTCCGCATCGACACGCTTGCTGCGGGTGGCGCAGGCGTGGGCAGCCTCGATGATGGGCTACGCGTGTTCATCCCCGGCACGGCTCCCGGGGAACAAGTCCTCGCCGCCATTCAACGCAACTCGCGCCCGGCGCGTGGTCGGCTGATTCGGATCGTCGAGCCCAGTCCCGAGCGTCGAGATCCACCGTGCCCGCATGTCGAGCGTTGTGGCGGATGCGACCTCATGCACATCTCCGAAAGCGCTCAACAATCGGCACATGCCGACATCGTTCGCCACGCAGTCGAGCACGCGATTGGTTCGTCTCTCCCAACCCTGCGCGTTCACCCGGCTCCAGCGCCGCTGCAGTATCGTACCCGGGCGAGGCTGTTCGTCCGAATAGAACGAGGACGCGTGCGCGTGGGATATCGATCGCCGGGATCGCATGAGCTCGCGGATGTCGAGACGTGTGTCGTTCTGCACCCATCCCTGGCTTCGGCGCTGGGTGATTTGCGGCTCGTATTTGCTGGTTCGTCTGGGGAAGGCGACGTGCAAATTGCGCGTGGAACTGGGGGTGGTTTGTGTGTGGACGCGGTTTGGCATGGTGAAATATCCCCCAAGGCTTGGGGGGCGATTGATCAGCGCATCAAGAACGCGACATGGGCAGGTGCGCGGATACGTGTGGACGGCGCCAAGGTGCCAGCCACCTTTGGCGATCCGCGTCCGGTGCTCGAAGGTGCCGACGGTCAACCGCTCGTGATTGCCGCAGGTTCCTTTGCGCAGCCCTCCGACGAAGGTGCCAACCACTTGGCCCAGCGCGTGCTTGCCTTGTCCCAAAAAGACCCCGACGCGCCGATCGATGCAGCCAGTTCCCTCGGCACCGTCCTCGAGTTGTTTTCAGGGAGCGGCACGTTTTCGGTGCTTTTGGCGCGCCAAGCAGCGGCGTTTTTCTCGGTCGAATCCCATGAAGAGGCCGCCCAGGCAGCGCGGCAAAATCTCGCCGCGCGAGGTTTGTCTGGGAAAGTCACGGTGACGGATGCCGATTCGTTCGTCCTTCCGGCCCAGGTCGATCTCGTCGTGCTCGATCCACCGCGGTCTGGAGCTGCAGGAGCGTCAGCGGCAATTGCTTCCTCCCGTGTGTCGCGTGTCGTGTACGTGGCGTGTGATCCAGCAACTTTGTCGCGCGATCTT
>DAOMZH010001668.1:0-1646 GCA_035437985.1 Polyangium sp. (in: bacteria)
TACTGACGATTCCACTGACGATTCGGGTCGGCGTCGCCGTTTCCGTCGCCAAATCCGGGGCGATCACGATGGACGTTTCGTCAGTAATCCGGAGGGTTTTGGCAGTAGCGAGCTCAGCCGTGAGCAGACGCGCGAGCTCGGGGATGGCCTCGTCGAGCGGCGTGAAGTCGCCGAGGTGAAGCTCGGCGGCGGTGCGCGCGGCTCGGCGGTACTTGTTGATCATCAAGCTTGACTTATGGCCGGTCCTGTCCTGCACCCACGCTTCAGACTTGCCGTTCGCGAGGGAGACGGTCACGAACGTGGCGCGTGCATCGTGGACGCGGACCTGTTGGCGCGTATCGGTGCGCTCGAAGAGGACGCTGCGCGTGATGCCGGCAGCGACGAGGTGCTCGCGGTACTTCTCGGCCGAATGACGCTGGCTGAGGGGCTCGCCGTGCAGGTCAACGAAGACAAAGTCGTTGTCCTTGGTCGAGATGCCGTGCTCGGCGAGGAGCATGCGCCATGCACGAAGGCCACGCGCGACCCCCGGTGACAACGCCCATGCCCGTGGGTCGTTGGTCTTGTTTACGTCGAGCACGACGCTGCCGCGTTCGAGGTCGAAGTCGCTCCATGTGAGGCGCGCGGCCTCGCTGACTCGCGGACCTTCACGATGAATGAAACCGTAAAAGACGCGGAACTCGAGCGGAACGGCGTCGGATGCAACGAGCTTCGCGTCTTCGTCGGGATACACCCATCCTTTGGCCTTGCCGGGTCCGACTTTGGGGAGGAATCCAGATGGCAATGGGTTTGTCGCGATGAGTTGCAACGGAAAAACCGCCATCTTGCAAATGCGATGGAGCAATTGCGCAACCTGTCGACGAGTAGCGACCGCGCGGCCCTCTGTAATGCCTCGCATGACAATGCGCGCATGATCGAGCGTAAATGCGTCAATGCGAATATCGCCGACGATCGGGTAGACGTAGAGTTCCAGGCGGCTGATGTCGTGGCCGACCGACTTCTTTACACGCACGTGGTCGGGATAATCGCGTGCAAGGTCGCCGCGTGTCCACGATTCGCCCAATTCGCGAATGGTCGGCATTTTGGCATTTGGTCCGTGACCCTGACAAACGAGGTCGACATTGCGAAGGACCTGCTCAAGCGTTTTCGCGTCCGCAGCGCTTGCCGCTGCGTCGAGGTACGTGCGCGCGATATCGAGGCGTCCAGCTTTACGAAGTTTGTCGGCGATTTCGGAAAGAGCAGCGGCGCGGGCGTCGGCCTCGGATCTGGTTTGGCACGTCGGAAGGGCAATGGCGGGGCGATCGGATGAGTCTGTCAGGGTGATCCGAGCGAACCAGCGGCCGGAGGATTGGAAGACGGTGCCGGAGCGGGGGCGGGGCATGGACTAGCCGTGGATGACTGGGTGCCGATTGTCAAGCATCCGAGCCCAAACACGCTTTCCATCCCCTCGGTCCCAACGACGCGTCCACGGGACGAGTGTCTCTTACACGGCAATCAATGACGTTACTGAGAATCTGCCGGTTTTTGTTGACAGCCTGCGCGGCTTAGCCGAACATCACACTCCAATTGATCCCCCATCCCCCAATGCAACGAGTTCAACCTCGCCATGAAATTTCCGAGCTATAACGAGCCAATCAAGAATCGTGTTC
>DAOMZH010001669.1:0-1645 GCA_035437985.1 Polyangium sp. (in: bacteria)
GCGGTGTCGCGATGACGGTAACGCATGGTGAGCTCAACCCTGCCGATCGAAAGCTTTATCAATTGCGCAGCGTGACGGGCGCCATTGAGTCACACGAACTCATTGTCGCAAGTATCGCAAGCAAACAATTGGCCGTCCCCGCGGACCATTTGTTGCTCGATGTTCGGTATGGTAACGGGGCGTTTCTCCGATCGGAAATCGAAGCGCGTCGTTGTGCCGACGCGATGCTGTCGGTGATTGCTGAAGGTGGTGTGCCGTGCTCCGCTCACCTGACCGATACGCCGCAGCCCAATGGAGTGGCCATTGGTAATGCCCTCGAAGTCGCCGAGGCATTGGCAACAATGGGCATTGGCGCTTCCTCAGATTGGGACGTCCGTGCATTATGCGAACAACGCGAATTGGTGTTGACATTTTATGGTTTGCTCATGTCGCGAGCGCACGATAGCACCAACGCAGATGGTTGGATGAGTGAGGCGCGCGAATGGCTCGAATCGGGTGAAATAGGCTTCGCATTCACGACGCTGCTCGTGGCGCATGGTGTTCAACGACAAACCATCGAGGCATTGCGACAAGATCCCTTCACCACGCTTGGTCTTTCAGGCACGCCGACTCCGGTCTCAAGTGCCCATGAAGGTCAATTGCTTCGGGTCGATCAACGGCGTCTTGGCCATCTTGTCAACTTTGGCCTTGGCGCGGGTGGCAATGATTATGGCGGTGCATTTCAAGCCCGGCCGGGCATCAGACTTGGCTTTCTGATAGGCGACCACGTCAATGAAGGTCAACCTCTCTGCTGGATTTTCAGCGGCAAAACGCAAGTAACGGATGAATTCAGAGCCGCCGTCAAGGGGTGTTTCATTGTCGGGTAATCCCATGGGTGCAACGACCGCGCGTCGGGGATTGTGGATGGCGCTGGCGTCCGTCATGCTCATGGCGGGCTGGTATCCGGCGATGAAGGTCCTCATGGGACGCATCTCGCCCATTCAAGCCGCAACCATCGAAGCCGTTGGAATGACTGTGGCGGCGGCTGTGTGGAGCAGACTTCGAGGACGTGCGATTACGCTGAAGGATACTCGGCAATGGGCAACCTTTTCTCTTTTGAATGCAGCAGCGCTCGCACTATTGTATCTGAGTTTGGCGCAGTTGAGTCCGATTGTTGTGTCGCTGGTGGGACGCTCGTATGTCGTCGTTTGCGCCATTCTTGGCGTTTTCGTTCTGCATGAACGACTTTCGGTGCGAGACTGGTCCCTGATTGTCATTTCGACCGGCAGTACGGTGATCTTCATTCAAGGCGATGCCGAACGGGTATCACCATGGGGCGTCGTCCTTTCAATGGGTTATGTGGTTTGCTTTGCGTTCGCGAATTTGCTGGCGAAACGCTTCACCTCGGGCGCCGCACCAAGCACGACTTTATTCTGGTCTCGAGTGCTTGCGGCCATTGTCTTACCCGTTTTGGGCGTTGCCCTCGAAGGACGCGCATTTTTGTCATTGGATTTCCGAGCGGCGGCGTGGGTGCTCGGCTGTTCGCTCATGACGATGTTTGCAGGTCTTTGGTTGTATTATCGTGCCCTTGGCATCACGTCGTTTACGCTGGTCAATGTTTTGCGAGCGCTTGGGCCGATTTTCGTATTCTTATATTCGCTGCCAC
>DAOMZH010001670.1:0-1643 GCA_035437985.1 Polyangium sp. (in: bacteria)
CTTGGGGCGACATCGCAAGGATGTCGCCTGCGGCGTCTCACGCGCGGTCGTGACAGACCGCTTCGATGTTGTGCCCATCCGGATCGAGCACGAACGCTCCATAATAATTCGCATGGTAATGCGGGCGCGGTCCTGGTGGCCCGTTATCAGTTCCGCCAGCAGCAAGTGCAGCCTGGTAAAACTCGTCGACTTGTTTTCGATTGGCCGCGCGGAAAGCAATGTGCATTCGCGGGGTTTGCGGAGTGCCTTCGTGAAGCCAGAAATCAGGCTTTGGGGCGACTCCGAGGCCGAGCACCACGACGCCCTTGGTGTATTCCATGGGCACTTGCATGAGCACGGCGTAACCCAAAGGAGCTAGGGCTTTTTCATAAAAGTGGCGGCTTTTTTGCGGATCACTGACGTCGATTCCCGTGTGGTCGATCATAAAGGTTCGTCCCTTCTTCAGGCGGCGTATTACCAACGCGTTTGTCGGATGTCACGAAAGTTTGTCGCACCCGACGCGCGTTTGTCCGAACGGCTCGTCATCGTTGTTCTTCGGGCATGAATTCTTCATGGATTCGCAACACTTCTTCATTGTCATCGTGCCCCGCCCCGCCGTAGGCTGGTGGGCGATGAAGCCTGAAAGCCTGGTCAAAGAAAAAGCCCGTCGAGCGGCGAGACACCCCAATCGTCCTGGAGAAGAATGCCGTGCCGAGCCGGGAACATACTTGCCGGTGATCAATCGGGCCAAGTGCGAAGGGAAACGGGATTGCGTGGAAGTTTGTCCGTATGGGGTCTTCGAAGTGCGGCGCATCGACGACGCTGATTTTGCGGCTTTGGGATTTTTTGCCAAAATGAAGAGCCGCGCCCACAATCGACAAACTGCGTATACGCCCAAAGCCGATGCGTGCCAAGCATGTGGGCTATGCGTGGTTGCGTGCCCGGAAAAAGCCATTCAACTCGTGCGGAAATAATTGGGTATTTTCGTTCGTGATTACGTGGCAGACGGGTGTTCCGGCGGTTTTGGTTCGACTTTTCGGCTTGATCGGCCAGACCAAAAAATCGCGTGTATTTGCCGAAATGCCCCCCAATATGCATCGAGTGCGGTGAGCACTTGAGTCACCGTCGCTATCCAGGGTGCTGGATAGGTTCGCAAGCTCGATGTGTGCCAATCACCACCGATGACCGCCGAGAGAAGACAATACAGCGAACCAATACTGGCAAAAATGGCCGCCATGAATTCAAAGGTCATGCGGACCCACGCTGCGCGGGCGAGAAATTGCAGAAAACCGCAGAAAACCGGCACCAGAAAAATCAGAATGAGAACATAGGGGCCGTTCGAATTCTTCTGGAGTTGCTCATACCCAGTATACACATGCGACGGACCCTTGCATGAAGACGATTCGCCCCAAGGTGACGAGAGCGTGAGCATGAAGATGCCCAAGAGGCCAAGACGAATCCAAGGGCTCCATGGACGAGATTTCGCTGGAGTCATCGAAGAAGCAGGCGGCTCTTGGGGAATGGGCGCGTCGTTCACCACTTGC
Organism: Polyangium sp. (in: bacteria); assembly: GCA_035437985.1. Classification (GTDB taxonomy): domain Bacteria; phylum Myxococcota_A; class Polyangia; order Polyangiales; family Polyangiaceae; genus Polyangium. The sequence continues at coordinate 1,524 of DAOMZH010001670.1, forward strand.
GAGTCTACATCGAGAATCCGAGGACGAGCAACACTTTCGCAATGGAAGCTCCAGGTGGCTGCGCGGCACCAATACGATGCGGCGCAACCACCTTATCCCGAATTGACGCGTATTACGAGA
>DAOMZH010001671.1:0-1642 GCA_035437985.1 Polyangium sp. (in: bacteria)
ATGGGCGACGGGCGGCGAGGTCACGGGGGCTTTGCGATCGCGCGCCAGTTGCAAAAGGCTCGGTTGATCGAGCGGAATCTTGACGTTCTTGATCTGGGTGGCGGTCAAACCAGCGCCAAAAGCATCCCGACCATCAGCCATCTCCCCAGACACGACAAACAGCACGGTGTACTCGAAAAACTGCTGCGCAAACGCGAACAAGATGTCGAGAACCGCATCGGTTGTCGTTGCTTCGGCGAGTTCTTCTTCGGCTCCTTGAGCCGTCAGTGGTCCTTTGCGACGAACTCGCACGGACGTGCGTCGCTCTGGCGGAGGTGGTTCCGCGACGAATTGACGGGCTTGCTCGCGAGCTTTGGCTTCACCAACGACCGCTCGCCGAAAGTAACCGCCAGCTGCCCGTCCTCGAGGGGTTTCTCGTTTGGCCAAACCTGCGGTTCGCCGCGAAACCGGTGCGCCTTCTTCGTCGTTTTTCGCTTCGTTGTTTGCTTCGTTTGTCGCAACGGGCGCAGGCTCGTTTTTCGCTACGGGCGCAGGTTCGTTTTTCGCTACGGGCGCAGGTTCGTTTTTGACGACGGGCGCAGGTTTTGGTTTTGGCTCCGTCTTCGGCTCCATGGCCGGATCCATCTTGAACGTCGGCTTGGTCTCGAGGTTGGGGTTCATCGAGGACAAACGCGGCGCAGGGATCGTTTCGGGCATGTCGTCGCTCGTCAACGGACGCCAACCCGCAGGAGGTTCGACGACTTGCACGACTGGTGCACGTGTTGCCCAAGCCGGGGCATTTCCCTTGGCCAACGCGACATCGCCAGACATCGTTTGGGGACTCGCAGACTCAGTACCACTGCGCGTCATTCCGCCATGTGGAACCGTCGTCGGTTCGTCCACTTCCCCTGAGGGCGGCGGAAGGTCGACTTTGGCCGGTGGTTTTGCAGGCTGTTTGCCCTGAACAACCGGAGGCGGCTGCTTGCCTCCAGCTAGAAGGGTCGCGGGAGTTTGGGTTGGAGGCCGGGTGATTCCGAGATCGATGAGCGGAATCCCTGAAACTTGAGTGGGTTCGTCCTGGATATCGAACCGTGAAGACGAAGCTCCAGGTTCGCCGAGTTTGCCTAGGAGCCGGGTAAAACGCCGCTCGAGCGGAATGCGATACGCGCGCGAAATCGCCTGTCGGATCCGCGCCAATGGCGCAATGATCTGCACAACGTCGATCGCCGGGTCAAACCCCAACTGTTCCGGAGAGAGAAACGGTTCCGCCACGACCAACGTCAGCTCCGTGCCTTCGATCGTGAGCGGAATGATGTTGAGCTCGTTGGCCATGTCGCCCGAGACCAGGGTCAGTGCGACCTGCATCGACGGGATGAGAGCGCCAAGAGCTGCCGGTTCGAGCCCCGACGCTTCGGCGAGCACTTTCAAAACGAGTTCTTCGGTCGCCCCACCAACCTCGAGCAGATTGGTTGCGAGATCCGAACCATGCACGATCTGCCGAGCAATCGCCTCTTCGATCCTGCGGGCGGGAACGCCGTGCGCAGCGAGCAAAGAACTGAGCGTCGACAATGGTGCGCGATCTGCCAACGGTACGCTTCGACTCATGTGAAAACACTTGGCATTCGGAGCGCCTACGCGGTCCTTGAGGGTTCATGAATGCTAA
>DAOMZH010001672.1:0-1635 GCA_035437985.1 Polyangium sp. (in: bacteria)
ATTGATCTTGACGAACACTCGTCCCTCAAAGTGCGCACAATCCAATCGACCCAAATGCTGGGCCGGACGCACCGCCCTGGCACACCCGAATATCGTTCCGCCAAACCTTTCCGCGTACTCAACGGCCTTGTCGAGATGAGCGAGAAGCCACTCCTGACCAAGCAACTTGGCCTCTTTTCGCAAACGAACAGCGCGCGCCTTCGCCGAAATCGCGTGATAAAAGAATACGACATCATCCTGCAAAAGCCACTTCGGAGCTGACCACGCAAGCCCCTCGATATGGCGCGTCGTCAACAGCAGCTCCATATCCGTCACCGGCCGACCAAATGCCGCCCCATGCTCGTCGATCATCGCCACGACTTGGTCGAGTTCTTCCGGGAAGGAAACGCATGTAATGCAGGCGGAAACGACTTTGGCGGTCATTGGCAGCTTCCCTTGATTTCTTCTTCATTCACGCTGCGTACAGTGAAGAGCTGCGTCGATGCGTGCTGTGTTTATTTGACCTTCGCTTTCGCCAATTCACCCGCGGCAGTGCCGAGTTCCTTCTTCGCATCATCGCATTGGGACCTCGAACTTTCGGAGTCCGAACAATCGGAGCAGCTCAACAAATACGATCCCGCCGTTTCCAAAGCGGCTTTCCCGGGCATGGTAAGCGCGAGCTTTTCAAGTTTGGTGCGCAGTTCTGCGAGCGTGTCTTTTTCGGCGCGAAATCGCTGCATGCACTCCGGCGTGAATTCGTGCGTCGCCGCTCTCGAGCGGCGTTCGATTGCGCGCATGGTCGACAGCGTGTCGAGTAAGAATTTGCGAATCTCCTCGCGTCGCGCACGTCCCTTATCTGCCGCCGCTTTGGCGTCATCTCCAACAACGAACGGCGTGGAGGCTTCGACGGTTACGCCCATATCGCCATGCTGAACCAATTTTCCCTTGAGTTTCTCGCCGTTCGCCCCAATGACCGATTGCACCTTGTCCGCCTGTGTCGAAGGAACCGGCATCAATGCGGTTATGAGATAGGCACCTTCTGCAATGCCCTCATCGAACCATAGAGGTGAACTGGTAATACGTCCACCGGCAACCACAAACTGGTCATCGTACGATTTCCCGTATTCATCGGGCTCGGCGATGCCAATCGTCAACTCGGTTCCATCCGGTAGGTTTGTCTCAACATGAATAACCGGGCGCTGGCCGACTTTGGCATTCTCGACCGTCATATTGACAATGACGCCTTTTTCGAGAGGTGGAAGGTCCGGCGGCGGAAGCCGAACCTGCGGGGCGCTCATGGTGACGGCGGAAGGTGCGGCAGGTGCAGCAACAGAGGGAACGGCAACCACGCTTGCGGGCATCGCGGGAGACGGCCGCGGCGCCGCATCGCGATCCTTGTTGCAAGCAATGAAGACGAAGGGTAAAACAACAAACAAGGTTTTCGGTAATCGGTTCATGGCTATTTCGTCAAGCCTTCTCATTGAGCAGGCTCTGCTCCAAGCGAATCGACGTGGTAGAAGATCTTGATTTTGAGATCCCGCGAAATGGGGTACGATTCTACCTTTTTCTTGATCTCTTCATTCGAGATGCCCTGCTTCCTCAGCTTCACGACAACCGCTTTGAACAATGCCTCGAAGCCGTATTCCGCAAGCCCCT
>DAOMZH010001673.1:0-1627 GCA_035437985.1 Polyangium sp. (in: bacteria)
AATCGATGCGCTTCGGACGATGATCGATACGGAGCCGGTACGTCCGAGCATCGTTGTTTCAGCGGAACGCCGCCGGTTATTGCAAGGCGATATCGACGCGATCATTCTCAAGGCATTACGCAAAGAGCCGGCGAGTCGTTATGCTTCGATTGAGCAGCTTTCGCTCGATATTGGGCGATATCTCGAGGGAATGCCGGTTCTCGCGCGATCGGGGACATTTACATATCGCGCGGGCAAACTGCTGCGTCGGAGTCGAGGGGTCATTTTCCTCGTGACGACCATTTTGGTGATTCTTAGCAGCGCGACGGTGATTTCGTTAGGTCAAGCAGATAAGGCGCAGAAGCGTTTCAACAACGTGCGTCAATTGGCCAATGCAATGGTGTTCGACGTCGATGGCAAGCTTCAAGAGCAAGGAGGGGCGACTGAAGCGCGGGAGCGAATGGTGCGCTGGGCACTCCAAAGTCAGGATTCATTGGCGAAGGAAGTTGGGGACGATGCGGAATTATCGAAGGATATTGCCGCCGCGTATATGAAAGTGGGCGATATCCAGGGCAGCATATTAATTTCAAACCTGGGAAGACCAATCGACGGCTTGAAGAGTTACGAAAAAGCGCAGGAGCTCTTGAATGGACTCGTAGCGGCAGGGCAACAAGGCCCCGACCTCCGTTGGGCATTGGCCCAAGTGCACATAGGCAAAGGAAGTTTGTATAGGAGTTTGCACGAGCCTGCGGTAGCGCAAGAAGAGAGTTTGTTGGGGCTCGAGCTCGTCAAGACCTTGCCGCAGGACGGAACTTTTAATTACCGCCTCGTACTTGGGGCGCGGACCAATCTGTGGGCCATAGCGGCTGAGGATCACGATTTCGAGGAAATGGCGCGGCAGCAGGGCGAGATTCGGGATTTGGCCGGGTTTTGGGCGAAAGCCGATTCCTCGAAAGTATCGAATTATTGGCAAGCCGTGGCGCATCAAATGCGGGGACGGCGTTCGTTGATGCTTGGTGACCCTGCAGAGGGCGCGCAGGCTTTGCGCGAGAGTGCATCGATTCTAACGGCGCTCATGGCCGAGAAGCCGGAGGATCCAGATTTTCGTCGCGAAGTGTGGATGGTTCATTTGTTGGCGGGGTTGAGTCAATGCGGCGGAGGAGATACTCGAATCTGGATCCCCAATGAAGGCAATGCAGTAGCGGCTGAAGAAGAGTTCAACAAGGCGTCGCGATTAATCGAGCAGGACGTCGAGCGAGATCCCAGCAATGCTCGGGCAAGAGCCGAATGGATGGTGACCCTCGACGCTCATGCGTGGCTGATAGCCGAGCATATTCCGGAAAAAGCAGCAGAGCAATTTCAGCGGGCCCGCAAGATATTTGCAAACCTTCCGGCGAAGACGCGTGAGCAGGGATATGTGCGGGACTATGAGCGTGCTGGGCAATGCGCAATGGCTGAATCATTGGCCCGATTGGGGCGTCGCGACGAAGCCTTGGCGGCCATGAAATCAGGTTTGGCGCTAGCGAAGGAAAATGCAACGGGCTCGACGGTCAGTGGTGATTCGCGGATTGCGGTTTGGACTTGTACGTATCAAGCGGGCCGAGCGTGGATGGCCTTGGGCGATGAAGTGCAAGCGGAACGATTATTT
>DAOMZH010001674.1:0-1626 GCA_035437985.1 Polyangium sp. (in: bacteria)
CATTCACCTCCAAACACGAGCAGCCCTGGATGCGCCACGATTGAGAAGGTCTTCTTACCTTTTTCCTGCTTCGTTCTCCAACCTCCCGGCGGTGAAGCGACCGCATCGAGCGCCTTAGCCATTGCATCGCCGTCTTTGGCCCGAAGGATCGCCACGAGCAACGCGAGATGCGTCGCCAGTTGCTGCTCGATCTTGTCCCAGTTTTTCGTCTCACCGCCGGCGATTTCCGGCACGCGCAAGGAAGCCAGCAGTTCTGCGGTGAGGCTCGACCAATCCCGCATCAAGGCACTTTCGAGCGTGGTGATGTCGCGCTCCACTCGACCGAGCTGCGCATCGACCGCCTCGAGGTTTTTTTTGAAACCGTCATCGTACGTGTCATTCTCTGACGCCTGCGGGAAGAACCCTGGAATCAGGGCCGGTTTGTTCATTGCGTGCACGAATGCGATGCCGGATCGTCCGAGCCTGAGCGATGCTTTCGCCAATGTGAGCGCTGCGCCAACGTGCCTCTGCTGCGCGGCGAGCTGCTCGGAAGCCATCAGTTCCTTGAGCTCTACCTTCCACGCCGCAACGTCGGTGATCTTTTCCTTGGGCGGCACGGGAGGATTGGTTCGCAGGTCTCGCACGGCTTTGGCGGCTTCCTCAACGGCCTTCTTGTAATCCAATGTTGCTTCTTCGAGTCGTTTCCACGATTGAACGACCGCATCGGTATCTTTTACGACGTCGTTGAGGCGGAGGAGGGTCGTCATGCGCTCGATACCATTCGGGGTGTCGAGGGCCGTCTTCGGTGTTGGTGTAGCGTCTCCATTTTCGCGAAAAACTTTCCACTCGTCAGGGATGCCCTTCCCCAAGATCGTGAAACAAGCTGGCGCGCTGGTGAGGGCGGCCATCCATGCCGCTTTCGCGCGCGCTTCGTCACTCGGCAGCGCGTCTTTGAACAGCTCTTGATGTTTCGCATACGCGAGCGGGAGCGATGACGCACAGGCAATGAGCTGCGTGGATTTGCTGTACAATGCCTGCGCATCGCCATGGGCATGCCGATTCTGCGCCTGGAGATCGTCGCCCCATTTCGCAAAAACCGACCGCGGGTCATCCCCCTTCAGCAGGCTCGTGAACCGCTCGCTCGTTTGGAGGCGGATGGCTTTTAGCGAGGTGCACTCGCCTCTTGGAGCATAAGTCTTCGTGTCGCATTCCCACATGGAGCTTTCAGCGTCGTACTTCGCTTTGTCCGCAACGTACTGTTTCTTGTCCGCTTCTTTCGCATTTGATGCCGGATGCGTGGGGGCGGTGAACAATCGCGATTTCGCTTCCGCCCAAAAGACGCCCCCCATGGCGAGCCCCGTGAACGCACCAGGCCAGCCGCGCACATCGTGCTCGACGTTGGCCTTCAGGCTTTCGAGCAACTCGGCGCCCGCGCCATAATGCGATAGCCTGCCCGTCGAGGCCAACGAGCAAAGCTGCGGCATCCAATAGGTGCTGACCTCTAGTTGCTCCAGCTTCGGTTTGTCCTCCCCACAGAGCTGATCTCCCGTCGTATCGAGGAACCATCCAACGGCTTCTTGTTTGGCGCGGTCGACGACGAGTTTGGCGAGCCCTTCGAGCGCAATGCTCAAGAAGGGAGCGCCAGCG
>DAOMZH010001675.1:0-1623 GCA_035437985.1 Polyangium sp. (in: bacteria)
GGCAGCAACTCCGAGCGCATCCACAAGCAGCGCTCGACCATGCGCCGAACTCAGGGGGCCCAGCGGAATCTCGGTGACACTCACCCCGGATTGGCGCAGATCTCGCAAGTCGACGATGTTTGTCCGAGTATCACTGGGTCTGTCTCGACAAGCCAGCACCACAAGGAGCCGGCGTACTGCGCCATCGGCAACGATTGCCCGAGCGATGTCCTTCGACGCTGCATCTGCCAAGTCCATGTCGTCGAGAAAAAGCACCACGGGACCTTCGCGACTTGCTGCGTCGAGCAGGGAACGCACGAGGACCGCCAAGCGCGCATTCGACTCGGCCGCGGGCAATGCAGCCGGCACTTCGCGCACTTCAACGATCTCTTCAAGCTCGGGAATGAGCTCGAAGAGCGCCGCCGCATTCGCGCCGAGTGTGCGCATTAGCTCGCGGTTGAAGGCCCGCGCCGGCTCGGATGGACCTTGCAAGATTTGGCGCACCAGATCGCGCAGCGCCGCAGACAACACGCCACACGGAGCTCCGCGCGTAAGTTCGTCCGGACGTCCCGCGGCAAACGTTCCACCCCGAACCGCAACGGGACCTTTGAGTTCGCGCGCGAGCACCGACTTGCCTACGCCCGCTGCCCCCGAAATGACGACAATCCCCGGTTGACCATTGGCTGCTCGTTCGAACGCCGTCTCCAGATCCTTGCGTTCGACATCGCGACCATAGAGTTTGTCGGGAAGAATGAGTTCGGAACCGAGGTCCCGTTCGCCGAGGACGAACCGATCGATCTCGCGATACGTTTGCCACTGGCGGGCGCAGATCGCGAGGTCCGAAGCTACGCCTCCGGCTCGGTGGTACCTGTCGTCCGCGCTCTTCGCGAGCAGCTTGATCACGATGTCCGACACGACTCGCGGAAGCTCGGGTACGAGCACGTGTGGAGGCACTGGGGCACGGGCGATATGCGCGTGCAAGAGTCCGAGAGGTTCGTCCATCGTGAACGGCAACGTGCCCGTGAGCAGCTCGTAAAGCGTCACGCCCAGCGAGTACAAATCGGCTCGATGATCGATCGCGCGATTGATGCGTCCGGTTTGTTCTGGCGCCATGTACGCGAGTGATCCTTCGATCATCTGCGTGGTAGCGAGCCGCTGATCTTCACGCAAAAGCCGCGATGCGTACCCAAAACCAATGACCTCGACGTCGAGCGGTCCTTCTTCGACGAGAATGTTTTGAGGACAAATGTCTTTGTGGATCACGCCGCCGAGGTGGATTTGATCGAGGGCTCGGGCGAGCGCGACACCGATGCGCAGTGCGGCACCGAGGTCTTGTCGACCGCGGCGCATACGTTCGGTAAGCGGGCGTTTTCCCGTGTCAGGCATGACAACCGACACGCCGTTGCGACAAGGCACGAGGCCGAGCGCTTCGGGCACGCACGGCAACGCGAGCGATTGCAGAATCGCGAATTCATGCCGGAGAAGCGCTACGTCGCGAGCGGTCGGGAAATCATCGTTCGCGGCCTTGACCATGACCGCAGCGCCGTCGCTGTCGCGATAGCCGCGATACAGCGTCGTCGTCTCCCCCTCGAAGAGAACTTCCGTGATGGTATGTCCCTCGAGCCAGAACACGACCGAGCCTTT
>DAOMZH010001676.1:0-1622 GCA_035437985.1 Polyangium sp. (in: bacteria)
GTGATAAGGATCCGCGGGGATTGGGCGATCCAGTGCGTGAATTGCTCAATAGAATGAAACCTTCGCGGCTCTTGTTCGCCTGTTTGACGCATCCACACGACGATCATTATGCGGGGCTCGGCCGTCTCGTGGAGCACTATAAGAAACGAATCGACCATATTTGGAATGTTGATTTGGGCGGTCCCGCTTTGAAAGCATTGCTCGCGACACAGGTGCGTATGCGCGCGCGAAAAGAGTCGCTTCCGGATGCAGACTCGCCCAAAGGGCTCGAACGGGTCATTACGAGGTTTTCGGAAGCGCAGAAGCAACACGGCTCCCGCCCTAACATCCTACACGCCGGAATTCCTCTGCTCAAACATGCCCAAACTGACGGCGTAACGGTGACTGCATGTGGACCAGCGCCCGTCGATATGATTCGATTGCGGGAAAGCCTTTACGAAGCGGTCGAGCGCTCCATCGAACGTGGTGAAGCCGTCGACCGAGATTTCGATCCGAATATCGCCAGCGGCGCGTTGCTCCTTCGATGGGAACAGGCCGGCGTGCTCCTCGCAGGTGACCTGTTATGTGGTATGCATGAAGATTCCGGGTGGCGACATGCGTTCGACCACGTGGATGGTCCTGTCCAGGTCGTCAATGTGGCTCACCACGCGTCAGAAGAGGCCCATGACGGCACATTATGGGCAAAAATGTCTCCCGCGCTCGCCATTGTCACTCCCTTCAACTACGGAGCGACGCATCACTTCACACGTAATGGAATCCCCGGCAAACGCAAGTATCCGCCACGTCCTGAACAGATCGCTCTGCTCGCAAAGTCGTGCACGGTCGCCATTACCTCACCGCCTCATTGGGAAGACGAATCGAATGCCCCCAGAGCGACTCGTGGTGTTTCGGCCAAAACAGAGTTTGGCGAGAAAAATGACGCCTTGACGATTACGCCAAGCTCAGAAACCAAGAATTCACATCGCAACGCCGTCGCCGTTTCCCTCGACGCTACCGGCACCATTTGCAGCTTCGTTTTGGCCGGCCAAGCCGACGTCTACGCACCCTGAAAACGTCGTGTACATCCCTGGCCACACGCGATAACCTCCCTTCATGTCCCGCCTCTTCTCGGCCCTCGTTGTTTTGCTCATCGGTTGCTCCTCCCAAGGTCCCGCTGTCCCAGCTTCGCAATCGACGACCACCAACATCCCGCCCAATATCGCTCCATTGATCGATTTGTTTGCCAAACGGACGGAAGATCGAGTCCTGGCGTATACGATTGCCCGCAGCTACGACAATGCCAACCAGCCCAAAGAAGTCGTTTTTTGGCTCCAGCAGCTCGAAAAACTCGGGTTTGACGATGCACTGGAACCCGCCGACTTTGCCCATTCCCAGACAAACCCCGAATTCCTTGCGCTAAAGGACCGATTTTCTGCGCGCGCCGTAACGAAGACTCCGAGTCAAATCGCTTTCACCATCGACGAACCCGATCTGCTCCCCGAAGGCGTCGCGTACGACGCGGTAACCAAACGCCTCTTCGTGTCCAGTGGCGCCAAACGCAAAATACTCGTCATTGCGCAAAACGGCGACGTTCGTGATTTCATCGCCCCCGAAACAGGCGGCATTTATGCCGTCCTCGGCCT
>DAOMZH010001677.1:0-1618 GCA_035437985.1 Polyangium sp. (in: bacteria)
AGCACAGGTTTGTCTAGACCACCAAGACGCTCACGCGCGTCCGCATATCCCGTGACTGGACCGCGCCGCGCTGATGCCGCTGTCGTCCACAGTTCGATCCCCGTTCGTCCTGCCGCACCTCCGAGCGTTTGGTACACATCCTCCAAACTCGGCACGATCCGCAGAACTTCCAGCGCATCCGCACGATCCGGAATCCGCTTCTTCCCGGAACCTTGCACCCAATGATCGCGAATGCGTTCGGCCAAGAGCCGCTGCGCCTCGACCGGATGCACCACGTAGAGCTCGGTCACGCCATACGTGCGCGCACTGCGCGCCATGTCGTGCAAATCGAGGTTCGTGATCGCGGTCGTGACCACCCCACCATCACGGTCGAGTACGGGATGATGAACCAGCGCAAGGGCGACTCGGGTCACGATTTCTTCCGTTCTGCGCGCATGTCGAGCGCACGAGCATACAAGTCCGGGCGAACATTCCGGGTACGTTCTTCGGCAGCTTCACGCCGAAATGCATCGATGGCCGCATGGTTTCCACCCTTGAGCACATCGGGCACGTTCATCCCGCGAAACCTTTCGGGACGTGTGTAGTGCGGATATTCGAGCAGTCCATCCAGGGCCGTGCTGTGCGATTCGTGCATCGCTGAATCTGCACTTCCGAGCACCCCGGGCAACAAGCGCGAACACGCATCGACCATGGCCATCGCGGCAACTTCGCCACCGGCCAAGACAAAATCTCCCAGCGAAATTTCTTCATCGATGAACGAATGGATCCGCGCGTCAAAACCTTCGTAACGCCCGCAAAGAAGCATGATCCAAGGTTTCTGCACCAACGATTCCACAAGCCGTTGGTTCAGCATCTGACCGCCTGGCGACAACAACACGCGATGGGGTATCGTTTGTCCCGGAACAGCATTGGGATCTTGGGCATTCCTTTGAGTCACAACGGATTCCATGCACGCCACGACGACGTCCACGCGAATCACCATGCCGGATCCACCACCGTACGGCGTGTCATCGACGCTGCGATGTCGCCCGATCCCGTGCTCGCGAAAGTTCCAGCACTGCGCATCGAGGGCTCCGTCGCGACGGGCGCGACCGACCATGCCAGCTTCGAGAAATGGCGCGAAGAGCTCAGGAAACAGGGTGAGGATGTCGAAACGCATGTCGCACGTGGCTCACTCGAGCCCCTCGATGGTCACGAGGTGCACGAGGCCCGCGTTTGTATCGACAGACGAGACGAATTGTTCGACCAGAGGAATCTCGAGTTTGCCGCCCTGCGCACGTTCGACGGTGAGAGCGTCACACGTCGGATACGAAACGAGTCCGGTCACGCGTCCGATGACGTCCCCCGAAGGCAATACGGCTTGGGCCCCTTCGACGTCACACGCGTAAAACTCCCCTGCTTCGAGCTCGGGGAATTCGTCGCGAGGAACGGAAAGGACACAGCCGCGCAAAGCTTCCGCGTCGTTGCGATCGTTTGTCTCGGTGAACTTCACCAGCAAACCGTTGTTGGTGTTGCGGGCGAGATCGATTTCGACGAAACGTTCTTCGCCTTCGGGCGTGCACAGACGGATGGTGGGGTTTGTCCCGAAGATATCGGATTCTTCGTGGTAGAGCTTGAG
>DAOMZH010001678.1:0-1609 GCA_035437985.1 Polyangium sp. (in: bacteria)
CGCCCTCCCCGCCTGCGGCTCGCCTACAGGAGCTGCGGCTGCTTCGCCCTGCCCGCTGATTAGGCTCGGACCATTGCGGCCCGCCGCAATCGCCTGGCCTCACGTGCGGCTTCGAGCTTTCGGTCGCGTTCGGCCCAAATGGCCTTTTCGCGGCCTTCGAGCACATCGTTGGGCGTGACATATCCCAATGCGCTGTGCAGTCGCACCGCATTGTAATGCTCGATGAAACGCCCCACGATGCGCCGCGCATCTTCGAGCGAGGATGGTGGCGTCATTCGAATGGCATCATGTTTGAGCGTCCTATGCCAACGCTCGATTTTGCCATTCGATTGTGGATATCCCGGTGATATCCGCACATGCGTCATGCCCGCAATGCGTACGAATTCCTTGAAGTCCTTCGCAATGAATTGCGGGCCATTGTCCGAGATGATCCGAGGTTTCGCGCAAGGGTTCTTTTCCCGAGCACGTTGCGCAATGCACTCGACGTCCAGTTCGGTCATCGATTCTCGTATTTCCCAGTGCACGATAGCTCGACTTTTACCGTCGAGCAGCGAGCACAAGTAATAAAACGTGCCCGTGATGTTCAGGTACGCAATATCGATGTGCCAATGCTCGTGCCGCTCGAGTGGCTGCGAAAAACCCGTGCCCTTTCGCGACGGGCGCTTCTTCCAGCGATCGAGTCGCCCAGCCTTCGAGAGCAAGCGATACACCGTTGCCGGACTGACCGCCGCGACGTTTTGGTCGAGCATCATAAAGGTCAGGCGTCGATATCCCTCCAGTGGATTCTTGGCGTGAAAGTCGAGAATCGCATCTTTCTCTTCCTCGGCGAGCCAGAAATCACGCGGCACGTGCGAGTTATGCTCGTTTGCCTTGCCATACCGTTTTTGCCAATCGTAGAACTTCCCTTTGGCAACGCCGATCCAGCGCATGAATCGTTCGCGAGGAAGTTCGGTTTTCTCGGCCCACACGCGAACGAAATCAACGACTTCGTCTCGCGTATCGTGAGGAACCCACTGGCCGCTCAGAGTCCCCCAATGGCTTTTTTTAAGTTGACGTATTCGCCAGAAATCTCGGCAATGACCGCATCCTTCTTGGCAATGACTTCGTCTTTCTTGGCCAATTTCGCTTCGAGTTCCGCGATCCGTGCTTCGAGCGCTTGCTCGCGGCTCGGTTTGCCGCTTTGAGGCGACTCGAAGACCACGGTCGCATTCTCGAAAAGCTGCTTTTGCCAAGTATACATCACACTCGGCTGGAGTTTTTCCTGGTCGCAAATATCCGATACCGGGACTTTGTCCAAGTGGTGGCGTTTGAGGAGGGTAACCTTCTGTTCGGCGCTGAAATATCGACGAGTTCGCTTCGACACTGTGTCTCCGGGCCGTGTCTCTTAGACCGGCTGCGAAACCGTCAAGTTCAAGGGGAGGCAAAACACTACGACGCCACAGCGCGAGTGTGGAATGCGGATGGTTTGGGGGATTCAACTGTACTCACAGGACACCGCGGTACGATATCGGCAGTTGCATGGAGCCCGGATGGCAAACATATCGCTACAAGTTCGACTGTCGAAGACGGCACTGCACGGATATGGAATGCCACTGGGCAAGGTGAACCG
>DAOMZH010001679.1:0-1601 GCA_035437985.1 Polyangium sp. (in: bacteria)
CGGAGTTCGAGCCCAGCGCAGAACTTCATCGAGTTTGTCGGTCGAGTATTCCCTCGAAAGCCATTGCAGATTCTGGTCGATATCTCGGATTGGGTATATTCCACCGGATGCGAATGCAGCCGCCAAATCGGGCAATGGCGCCGCCCTTGATTGAGCAAATCGATATGGCTTTTTCGGCGTCTCCGAGGGCGCGCCTTGTGCGTCGAGCGCTGGCGGCGGCGACGTTTGTGGTCCTGTCGGCGACGCGGCTTGCGTGGCATTACCGTGTGGCTGCGACGCTTGCGGCGCCAGTGGTTGCGCAGGTGCTGTTGCTCGTTGCTGTGGCATGGGCGGCGGCACCAACATTGCAGCGGTAATCGCGGCAAGGTGCCCGTAATCCATCGGCGCCGAAACAGACGCGGGTTTGTCCGGGGCCGAACCAACTGCACCGGCGTTCGGCGGCGACATCGCTGCGGTAATCGCTGCGAGGTCCTCGTGTGTCATCGGCCCCGACGTATGCGCGGGCGTTTCAATGCGCCTCTTCGCGCCGAGCTCCGCACCAAGAGCGGCGGTCCACGACGCCAATGCACCATTGGCGATGTCCTGGAAAAACTTCCCGACCCGTTGCCCTCCTTTACTCGTCGACAAACCGAAACATGCCGCTATGACTTTCAGAATGAGGCCGACCCCCGCATCGATCGCAATGCCCGCGATCGACGCCTTTTCACCCAAATACGCGCGCACATAACTCATCCCGAACGCAGACGCCGGAACGGTCAAGCTCGTGCAGATCTCCTGCAACGTGTCCTCGTTCTGCGCTTTCAGCTCGTTCACACGCTCGCGTTCTCGTGCCACGAGCGCCCGGTTCTTGTCTATGAGTGCCTCAATCTGGTGTACGTCAAGTGCCATGCCTCATGCATACCCGACTTTTTTTGAGGCGGTCGACATCGACCACAGCGAGGTATTGGCGAAATAGGTATACTCTTTGTGCAACGAAGCGCTGGTAACGTAAACGATTTCGCGCACATGATTCACAAGGTCAACACAACCTCGGGGGATATTGTCCATGTTTATCTCGCGTGCAGAAGCCGAGCGAAAATTCAAGATCAGCACCGAACGTCTCCGGCAACTGGAGGAACAGGGCAAACTCAAAGGATACGATGCTTCAAGGGTTGGGTATGAACAACCCAAGAAACGCCGCCGCGGTGGACCGCCTGTAAAAGTGGTCTACGACGAGGCAGATGTCGCCGCGCTCGTACGCAAAACGGGCGCAGACGCGAGGTTTGTCCGAAAGCAACGTAGGGACGCGCGCGTCTTCGACATGATCAAAGAAGGTAGCGACGTGCCCAGCATCGTGATGGAATTGCGGCTCGATTTGCCAGTCGTGAAGCGCCTTCGTGATGAGTACGTCGAAGAAAAGCGTGGGTTTGTCGCTCCGGGGGAATTACGCCGGATTGCCCGGGCACACGGGATCGATATCGGACCTGCCAACCTCGTCGAAGTCCTGCTTAAGCTGCTCAAAGCCGGGCGCGACCGTGGTTCCCGCGAGTGATCGTTGTCTCGGACCAATGTGCGAGTCTGACAAACGTTTGTCGGGCTCGTACATTGGTTCTGGCTACGAC
>DAOMZH010001680.1:0-1600 GCA_035437985.1 Polyangium sp. (in: bacteria)
CGATTCGCGCAGTTGTTTCCAAACGTTCGCCGCGAGCAAGGGTTTGCCCATGCGTTCATGCAAATCCGCGAGGTGCTGCATTGCGTCGTTGTCGCCAGGCATTTCGGAGAGCAATGCCTGCAGTTCGTCGCGGGTTTCATCGAGGCGTTTGAGTTGCTCGTCGAGAATGTTGGCGCGGTTTTTCCGGAGCGTGAGTCTCCTCGGCGTTTCCGCGGTCGCCTCGATTCGCTTCGCAAGAATCGTCACGACCGCCGCGTAGTCGCCTCGCTCCTGGGCTTGCGTTTGCAGTTGCTCCAGGGTGGGCGAGACGTGCGTAGCCGTCGTGCTTTTCGCGGTGATTGGAGCGATCGTGGGCGGCGCAGGCGTGATTGCGTCAGCATCCGAAGCTGTTTTGAGCGGGGCTTTGGGCGCAGTGCTCGGCGCGCTGGGCTTCGGAGCGGGCACGGCGGGTTTGACCGGAACGACATCTCCGGTGCCCCGCTTCGTCGCCGCCACAGGGGTCGCTGTAAGTTTCGCCTCGGTGGTTTGTCTAGGCGCAACGGGTGCCGCCTTGAGCAATAGCGGGTCGACGATGCCTGGTTTCGTGCCCTCGCGCGTCGGTGGCAATTCCCCAAGCTGCTCGCGCAGACGCGTCATTTCGCGCAAAACGGTTTTTCTCGCCGCATCTCCCGGAGCAAGCTCATGCAATGATTGGAGCAGCGTCAGTTGCAAACGTTTGTCGCCTATTCGCCGAGCCAAACGCAGCCGCGCCACCAGCAAGTCTTTGTCCTTCTCGGCAAGGTGACTAACGCTGTCGAGGGTCTTCAGCGCCGTCGTGTCATCACCGCGATTGCCGAGCAGCGACGCGAGATCGAGTGCCATGCGGACTCGCGCTTCCGGACTGAACTCCGAATGTTCGAGCTCTTTGCGCAAAAGCGCTTCCACATCTGCCGCATTGCCCGATAACGACAAAAGCCGCCGCATGCTCGACACGACGGTTTCTCGTTGTGGTGCGTCGAGAAGACGCGAGTCGAGCGCCCGTTGCAGCATCCCCATCGCTTCGGACCAACCGCCTGCGCGTTCTTTCGTCTCGGCCAAACGAACCAGAGCCGAAATGCGTTCGGCAGGTGAAACGGCCCGATCCAGTTCCTTCGCCAGCGTAGCATCCGCAACGACCCGCACAGCAGCATCGGCGGCACACACGAGCTGATCGTCTTCCGAGGCTCGGCGTGCTGCTTGCACCAACAATAGCGCTGTTGTGCGAACATCACCGAGCCCACCCGCCAGCTTGCTCCCCAAGGTGAGCAACGCACTTCCTACGGCGGCGTAAGGTTTCGCGACGACCGCGAGAAGTGCTTGGACAAACTCTTTTGCGGCAGCAGGATCGGCAGCCGTGATCGCCGGTGCGAAGTCGACGACGGACATGTACTCGTCGATGTCTCCATCTGCGGAGACGGCCCTTAGCAGCAGATCCAAACCGAGCTTGTGCACACCGAGGCCCGCGAATGCGACGCGAGCAAGCGAGATGGCTGCGCGGGCTCCATCGGGCCCCTCGGGTTTCCTGAGCGAGGCGAGCGCGGCGCGTCCGAAGCGCATCGTGAGGAATTCGACATCCTCGCCA
>DAOMZH010001681.1:0-1588 GCA_035437985.1 Polyangium sp. (in: bacteria)
CTGCGCGATGTTCGAGATCCGCCAAGAAGATCGCAACGACTTCGTCACCAGGTGCCGCTTCGTGCAGCTCACGCAAACGCGCGCGGCCTCGTTCGACATCGCCCGTTCGTGCACTCCGCAAGGCCGCAACGACCCACAAACCTCGCGCCAAGTTCGCGTCTGTCTCGACGCTCGCCAAAGCTTCGATCGCTGCAGGTTCCGCCTTGTGTGCAGTTTCTCCGGGCGCGCTCTTCTTGATGCCGAGCGCGTACGCCCCGAGCACTCGACCGAGCCAACTCGAACCAGCATCTTCGCCTTCGAGTGCCGCGAGCTTTGCGAATGCTTCTCCTGCGCCTGCCGTATCACCACGCAACGATCGGCTGCGACCAACCTCGAACCACAAACTCGCAACTTCGCCAGGTTCGGCGCCTGCGGCGAGAAGATCGACCGTGGCTTGTTCGTACCACGCAGGGTCTTTGCGAATCGACGCCAACATGCGCGCGACACGAGCGATGACGACAGGGTTTGTCCCCAGAGACGCAGCTCGCGCGAGCGCCGTTTTGGCTGCATCAGTGTCACTGGCGTTCGACGCCCACACGTAAGCAGACACGAGGGCTGCTCGAATCTTGCTGTTTGTCGAGGGACAAGCTTCGCCAGCTGCTTCGAGCGACTTGGCAAGCGCCGCTGGATCTTGAGCATCACTCAACAGATCCAACTCGAGGGCTCGCGCCATCAGCGATGCCGGATCCGCCTCGAGCGCACTGCGCAACGCTGCAAGTGCACCGTCACGATCATTTTCGAGCATCGCGGCTTCAGCCACGCGCAACCACAATGCGGCTGCTCCCGGACCCGATGCTCCACGTTCGAGTTCGGCTTTGGCCAACGCTGCAGCGCCTTTTGCATCGCCCATCGTTTCGAGCGAGGACAAACGGGCGCGCGCAATCACCGACGATTGCGGGAGCTGATCGGCCGCACGCGCAAGCAGCTTCACCCAAGCGTCATGATCTCCAGCTCGACGCTTGATTTCAGCACAGCGCAACCATGCATCCGCTGCGCATTCCGGTCGTCGTGCCCAGCGCGGAACACCGTTGGACTCGCCGCTTTCCGCTTCACTGATCGCTTCTTCGATCATCTCCGCTTGGCCTTCGAGGGCCCGCGAAAGCACGGACGTGTTTTGATCACGAACGGCGATTGCTTCGAGCGCCAATTGCGTTCGGAAGCGGCCTTTGCCGTCCAAAGCGGCTGCTGAGTCGATCAAGTCGTAAGCTCGTTGCGAGTCACCGGACTTCGCCGCGAGATCGGCAAGCTCGATGAACAACAAAGCTTTCCAAGTCGGATCCGCCGCAAGCTCGGCTCGCGCTTCGATGGCGCGCATCCGTCCCGCCAGATCATTGTCTTTCGCCGCGAGGAGCTCGAGTTCCAGCCACGGCGTTGGATCTTCGGGATTTGCGCTGACCGCTTCTTCGAGAGCTTCTTTGGCTTCCGCCAGATTCTGCTCGTAATCCTGTAAATACGCGGCTCGCTCCCAGAACGCCCGGGTTCGTTCCTCTGGGGTCGCTGCTGCGCGCGTGAGCGCGTCGAGCAGTTTGCCCAGGTCCTTGATCGACTT
>DAOMZH010001682.1:0-1584 GCA_035437985.1 Polyangium sp. (in: bacteria)
GACGATAACGTCGTGGTAAAAACGTCGAGCCTCAATTCACGCTTTGGTCAAGACGCGTTGGTCAAGACAATTGTCGGATATGCATCGAATGCTTCTGGAATGGATTCATTGTCCATTTACGGTGGACAACGGCCCGTGGATTGGACACAGTTTCGGCCTCGCGGCCATTACACGGAGTCGGAAGCGCTCAAACGATACTTTCGCACCATGATGTGGCTTGGTCGAGCCGACACGGGTTGGTACCTGTTGCCCGTCGATCCTACCTCGGGATTGAAGATAGACGACACTCGCGAACGGCGTAATGCTGCAATGATGTCCTATGTCATGGACAAGTCGGGCCAATTGCCGCGCCTTGGTGCCATGTCGAAAGTCATTGATTTTTTGGTGGGGCGCAGTGACAACCTCTCGATCGACGCAATGCGTCCGATATTTCCTCACATTCAATTCCATCGTTTGGCCGACCTGGCCAATCCATCGGTGGCGCAGCGCTTCGAACAATCCGTTCGTGATCTCGGCCTGGGAACACAGCGTATTCGATCGCAAGCACTCGTCTCGGATCCAAAGAATCCAGACCCCGTGCAATCCCCCATGTTGTTCCAAGTTTTTGGGCAACGATTCGTGGTGGATAGCTTTGTCTTGTCGAACGTCGTTTTCGATTCCATCATCTTCGACGACAAAAAGCAGGAGCGAAACATGCCCCAAGGGCTCGACGTACTTGCCGCATTGGGAAATGACGAAGCCGTTCGATTGCTCGAACCAGAGCTGAAAGAATGGAATTACGGGACAAACCTCATGGCTGGGCGGCACGTTGTGCAATCGTATCGGGCCGAGCAGTGGAATGCCAGCGTATACAATGTGTGGCTCGATGCTTTACGAACGCTCGACGATGATTTTCCAGCCGAGGCAGCAGCGCCGCAATTGATGCGCACGCAAGCGTGGCAACACAAGCAACTGCAAACGCAGCTCGCGTCCTGGGCCGAATTGCGCCACGATACGATTCTCTACGCAAAGCAGTCGTACGGCTCGGGTATGGCGTGCGTGTATCCAACCGGATACGTGGAGCCTTATCCGCATTTTTTCGAGCGGCTTGGGTTTTTGGCGCGCGAGACGTCCCGGCTCATTACGACAGTCGACGTCTCCGACCCGGAATCGGACACCGCACAAGAGCACGCCGAGTTGCGACAACATCTCTCGACGTTTTGGGCGAACTTCGCGACCACGATGGAGCAACTCCGAACGCTCGCCCAAAAAGAGCTCGAAGCCAGACCTGTCACCTCTGAAGAAGCAGCGTTCATCAAGAAAACCATCGACATTCGAGGCGGAGGAAGCGGCCCACCGATGTACGACGGTTGGTATCCCCAATTGATCATTCGCGAGCCGGACGCGTGGAAACCCACCATTGCCGACGTGCATACCGGTCTGGCGAAAGACGGGAGGGCCCAGGTATTGGAAGTCGGGGTCGGCGATGTGACGTTCGTCGTGACGGCGATCGACAACCAGGGTGACAAGATGGTCTACGTCGGCCCCATGAGTTCGTATTACGAATTCTCGCTACCCGCAGACAAACGAATGACGGATGAAGAG
>DAOMZH010001683.1:0-1581 GCA_035437985.1 Polyangium sp. (in: bacteria)
TGAATACGTCGGGGTGTCCGACGGGAACGGGTAATTCGCCACGACCGTGCGCGGGCGCGTCACAAGGTGGTTGTCCGAGTGGAAACTCGTCAATCGATTCGCTGACCCATGCAGGGCCAGATGGCTGGGATGGCGCGTGGGACGGCGTTGTCGATGTGTACGATAACCTCGATACGATGGTTCCTGATTCGCATGCGAGTCAGGTCGCCGCAGTGCAGACCATGTTTGCAATGGCGGACGCGTACCAAAACGGCGGAGTCGTCGATGCAATCAACGTCGTCAATCCGATGATGAGCGTGGTGACGCTTGGTTATGCCATTAAAGAGGGAGATTCGTATACGGCTGGCCGTACGGGCGTGCATGTGGGCGTCACGATTCTTGGCGCGGTTATCGGCGGAAAGCTGATGGCCGGAACGGGGCCGAAGGGTGGAACGTACAGGCTTGTGGATAGGAAGACTCGTGAAGTGATGCGAAATGGACGGACGAACAATCACCTGCGTCGCGAACCGGAGCATCAGCGCCATCCGGTACTACGGCAATATCCATATGAGGTCGTGACAAGAACCGATGACCCCGTCGTACAACGTGGACTCGAACAGTTGCAAATGGAACGGACACCAGGCAAGTACGACAAGATCAAGGGGATCAGTGACCGCAACCCGATGAGGCAAGTCTACATCGATGCGGCGTTAACGTGGCTAAAGGACAATGGAGTCGAGTTATGAAGAAGACTGAAAAGAAAATCAAATACCGCGAAGGTGATTGGTTTGGCGTTCCCCTCGAGAAGGGTGGCTGGGCAGTTGGAATCGTTGCTAGAAAGTGGCGAAATGACAGCTTCATCGCGTATTTTTTTGGGCCCCCAAGGCAGGAATTACCAAAGGACACAAAAGAGCTGGATCAACTTCACCATTCCCAAGCCGCACATTGTGCCGTGCCAGGAATTCTCGGCCTGCGCTGGGGTACATGGCCGATCATAGGCCACCATGCCAGGTGGCACCGGGATCTGTTTCCCAACCCGTGGTTTGGGTGGGTTGCAGGTGGCGGAAAAAAGGCGGCGCGAAAACAATACGACGAGAACATCTACGACTACGTATTGGAGGACTGTTCTGTGGAGGAGGCGCTGCAACTGCCTAGTTCGGACATACCGGGCGACAAAGCCGTCGAATGCATTTTGGGCCCAATTCTAGCAGGTACTCGACGTATCTATGGCGATCCACGTCCTGGTACGTTGTGGTGGACCGACAAGTTCCCGCCACCGGCAGAGCCACACAACCCCAACTGCTACCCTGTCCCCCCACCCGCTCCGTCACCGATCACGACCGCCCAAACCGACAACGCCCTTGTCCTCCAAGCCATGACCGAATCGTCGGACATGGCCAAACCCCACACGATCGTCCGCCGCTTCTACTTCGCCTCCAAAGACGATGCCCAAGCCGCAAAAAAAGCCCTCGCCAAACGCTTGTACCATTGCGAGCGCATCCGCAAATCAGAATGCTCGCCCGAACGCCCATGGTACCTCGAGGCTTACCACAGAATGGTTCCCACCGCGGAAAACGTGGATCGCGAAGACGAAGCCATCGA
>DAOMZH010001684.1:0-1579 GCA_035437985.1 Polyangium sp. (in: bacteria)
GAATTTCGAGGTCGCGATTCACGAGCATGATGATTTGAAACTCGAGTATCGGGCGCCCAAGTGTGCTCGCTGTGATGCACCGCTACGTTTTCGCACCACGATTGACATAGGCATGGCGAAAACACTGCTCTTGACGCTGTATCAAGTTCCTGCGTATCGCAAAATGTATGGTAACGCCGAACAATTTTTGCGCCAGCGGGCAGTGACAGTGGAGGATGTGGATCAGTATTTGGAGGTGGCTGCAACGCTCGATTATGACGCGTGGAAAATCTTCAATGAGGATCTCCGCGGTGGCCGGAAGCCAAACGCCAGCGAGCGCGCTGAAGATAAAGCCCTCGATGAAATCCGCATGGCCGCGACCAAAGGAACGTTAATGCTAGCGCTTGCCGCGATTGCCAATCGAGTCAAGGCGCACTTCGAGGCCGAATACGCGCCTTTTCAGGCCAAACTTACCGCTCGAATCGCTAGCGATTGATGTCCAGGAGCCGCGAGGGACACCGGGGGAACACATGGCGATTTGGGTCGACTTCATGTCTGCAGCAGACCACGGGTTTTCCCGTTTGTCAAGGGTTATTGGTTTTACACTTGCAACCCGTTGGTCACTCGCACCCCTTGCGCGCAGGTCGCATCCCCAAAGACGCGCACCATTCGGCCTTTGAGGGGCAGTCGATGCCGAACCGTCGTTGACTTTCGCAGTAATTGTCATAAGGATCTCTGTGTTCATACACTTCCTCTGGCTCTTCGGGCGGAGGCGTTTGTCGGTCCGCACCCGCGCATCCGATGTTGGGCAGCGCCGAAGCGGCCAGGAAAGCGAACGGGACAAGGATGTACTGCATTTCCCTAGCCGTCGCTCTTGAGTTCATGTCTGCAGCAGACCACGGGTTTTCCCGTTTGTCAAGGGTTATTGGTTTTACACTTGCAACCTCTACTGCTGAGTACGATGGCTCGGTCGCCGACGCTTCGGCCAACACCGTCGATGTCGGTGCGTCCGGATGTACCCCCATCCCGAGTGCGCTCGAACTTGCGGGCACCATAACGCCACAAACCACGGTCACGCTCATGGCGCATGCTGCCGGCGTCGCGTGCGGAAGCACATGCGACACGTACCGGGCCAAACGTAGCCCTTGGGCCCGGGCGTTTTTCGTGACGAGCAGAAGTGCGGCAACGAGCAACGTTTTCAGGGTCGTGCGCAGCAAAAACAGCGCCCGGTCGATCCGCGATTTGACCGTCGACCAAGCCAAGTTCCGTTCGTCGGCAATCTCTTGCACGGATTTTTCCTCGCAACAATGCGCCAGCAACAGAGCCTGGTGGTCACGGTCGAGGGAATCGAACGCTTGTTGCAAAGCTTTGTCCAGGCCCGGATCTGGGACGTGGGCTGGCAGGGAAAACATCTTGGCCAGTTCGTCATGCGAGACCTCGTTGTCTTCCCGCCGCCGAATTTCAGCATTTCGATGGGTCAACGCGGAATATTTGGCCAAGGTGCACATCCACGAGACAAACTTGTCCCACTCCGCTACGTTCGGTCGCTCTGAAATGGGTTTACACAACGCCGTGACGAATGCATCATTCAACGCATCCC
>DAOMZH010001685.1:0-1576 GCA_035437985.1 Polyangium sp. (in: bacteria)
CCAGTGATCAACGGCGTCGATTTTAAGCTCAGCAGAATTCCAGGAAAAACCGCAAGAAAAACATTTGGAATAATGCACCCATATTGGACATTCGTTTATTGATGCGCGGAATCGGAGTATCGTTCGGTTTGTCATTCCTAGATGTCGCAGACGCGCGTACGGAAGCCTGCGCGAACGTGTGAGGGTTACGCGCGAGCGGCCTGGCTCCTCGGGCAAACGCCACCAAGCCGTCGCCGTCGACGCCTGCAAAGGATATATCGTAAGCCGAAGAAGATTCCGTTTTGTAAAATCGCCCGTCTAAGGTAAAGTGCACACTGGACTCTCGGGCGTGGATGTTCGTTGTCGCCGCGATGACGCGCAAGACGTCATCCAAACGGGAGATGGCGAATGATGAAACAGATCTTCTGGTCGAGGTTCAATAAGGAGCAGCGATGACCAACCGATTACGAAGACGGAGCCCTCGGTTCGAATTCCTTTGCGGTGCCTTGACATTTTCGACGCTTACCGTCGGATGTGGCGAAACAGGCGAATTCGTCGATAACGATGAAAACGTTATCGAAGTGGCGCAAGGACTCACCACTGTCGTCCTCCGTGGGGGAGTGCCCGGGGTGACGATGGAGGATACGTACATTACGCAAGCCTCGTTGGCCCAGACGGCGGGGAATACCGACCGTTTTTACGTCAATACAAATAGTTCTGGCGCTAGAAATGTGGTGGGTCTCGTCTCGTGGGACCTTTCGAGCATCCCGCAAGGATCAACTATTTTCTCGGCCACGTTGAAGATCACGACCAACCAAGCGAATGGTCAAGCGCCAGAAGTGCATCGCGTGACGAAGGCCTGGACAGAAGCAGCGGCCACGTGGAGCTCGATGAGCAAGGGGTACGACTCGGAAATCATTGCGCAGTTTCCGGCGTTTGTCGCAACCGGCAACTATGTATCCAAGACGCAGGAGATTACCCCGCTCGTGCAAAAATGGGTGTCGGGAGATTATCCAAACGATGGGCTGGCGCTCCTCGGTGCGGCTACGCCAAACCTTCAAGCATCCTTCTACAGCAGCGAAGTAAGTGTTGCGGCCTATGCGCCCGAACTCACGATCATCTTCGAGCCTCCGTTCTGCTATGGCAAACCCAATGGCACGATGTGCGACGATAACGATCGTTGCACCCAAGCGGATACATGCCAATCAGGGCAATGCGTGGGAAGCAATCCGGTCGTATGTCCATCGAATACACCCTGCGCTGCCAATGCCTGCAATTCCGCTACGGGAACGTGCAGTGCGACCGCCTTACCCGATGGCAGTGCGTGCAATGACGGAAATCTCTGTACGCAAAGCTCGAGGTGCTTCAGTGGCACATGTATTGGGGAAAATCCCATCCGTTGTGACGCGCTGGATCCTTGCAGTTCGGGCAGCGTTTGTCAGCCGGCAACGGGCACATGTACGGCGGGCACGCCGCTCAGTGCGGATGTGCAAACCGGGCTTTCATATCGGTGGACGTTTGACGAGGCGTCGGGGGCCGCGGTCGATATGGTTGCTGGGGCCAATGGAGACCTGACGGCGTTTTTATCACGTACGCA
>DAOMZH010001686.1:0-1574 GCA_035437985.1 Polyangium sp. (in: bacteria)
GGCCGCCTACCGTTAACGTTCGCGACAAGCGAAGCTGTTGTACCGGGGCAGCTTCTTTTTCTTCGTCCTCGAAGAGATGGTGGATTTGAACGCGCAATTCGCCGCCGCCTTCAAAATATTGTGGCGGCCCGGACGAATATTGAACTCTTGAGAGCGATTGACGATCCGGCGCAGGTCGCGCTGGACGAAGTATTACGTGATATTGCGACCCCGAATGCGGTGCCGCCGGACGAGATGGACGGTTCGAAAAAGGTGGCATGGGACGCAATCGTATCAGGCAAGTCCATCAATGTCGTTGTTGGCCCTCCTGGCGTCGGCAAGACGTTCCTAATTTCGAATCTTGTCAAAAGCATTCTGGACAAAACACCGGACGCAAGGCTTCTAGTGTCGGCGCAAAACCACGAGACCTTGATTCAAATGGAGGACGAACTCAAGGCGACACTGGCGAGCGGCACGAAGATCGTCGTTCGTGTCGAGCGGACACGATCGACCGATGAAGTCAGCTCCTTGCGTGCGAGCTCCGTTGATCTTCTTAGGTCCGTTTCGACGGTCGACCACGCCGCTGAAAGCATGATGGTCAACCAACGCTATCAAATCAAGCAGGCGCTCCGGCCCGTTGATGCGTCGGAAGCGACGGTTGCGGAACGCGTATTTCGCGATACCGACAATCTGCTGCTGCGCTCTTCCGATGTCACGCTTGCCACGACATCGTCGCACATCATCGAGGAGATGATTGCCGATGGCGATCAATTCGACTGGGTCATCGTCGAAGAAGCGGCCCGCGCCAACGGTGCGGAACTGATCGGCGCGCTATTGCTGGGCAACAGAAGAATCATGGTTGGCGATCACAACCAACTCTCTCCATTCGATGCCGCCCAGCGGCAACAATTCTACGATCCCGAGCGCGCAGTTGATCTGCTGCGGGACGCGAAGGAGCGGCTTGAAACCATCTCCGATCTACCGCCGGAAGTTACTGAGGCGCTTGATACAGTTAAGTCGAGCGAACATCTGATGAGGGAGGCTCTCGCAACAGCGGCGCGTCTTGAAGAACCGTTTCGATCAATAGCTGAGCGCGAAATTGAGCGCGAAAAGGACACGGGGCGTCCGAGCACGATCGTCAACACGCTGCTGGAACAGAGCCGCATGCACCCCGCCATCGGCGATCTCGTCTCGAATACTTTTTATGACAGAAAGCTCGCTCCCTCCGACCGCGTCAAGCGTCGCACGCTAACGGTCACGTCCACGGTCGCGTACCTCACCTCTCCAATCGTTCTTCTCGATTTTCCGCCCCTCAGCATGTCAAAACGGCGACATTTCGAACACAAAGTGGAGCGATCATTCCGCAACGAGCTTGAGGCGCAGGCCTTGATAGCGGCCTTGAAAGGGTTGCGGCCGATAGTTGGCGCGGACGGCCGCCGACCGACCCTCGTGATCATCTCGCCCTACGCGGCGCAGGTGAGATGGTTCAAGCGCTTACTGCGCGGCCAAGTCAGGAAAGACAAGACCTTGTTCGGCTTCGCGAGCCCGCGCAGTAATGGTGAGTTCGTCTTTACCAGCGATAGCTTCCAAGGTGG
>DAOMZH010001687.1:0-1563 GCA_035437985.1 Polyangium sp. (in: bacteria)
CTTCATGTCGATCGTGTCGCCCGAGTCGACCGAGGTGTTCGGCGACGAACGAGCGATGACTTTCAACTGAGCCGCCGGCTGTTTGTCCGCGTGCGGAACGAGCGTTGAAGGGAAGGGGAACGAGAGTTCGTCAATACGGAAGAAGCCCGCAAACGACGAGTCGAGCATTTGCTCGTTGTCGTCGAGTCCGGAGTTGTGTTGCAACTGCACGACGCCGTGAAAGAGGATCCAAACCACGTTGCCGGATTGGGTCGGCACGGGGACACGCATCGTTTGGCCCCAATCCAAAATCGCTTCCTTCTTCATCTCGACGCCGTAGCCATCGAGAAGTTTTTCCAAGCCATGCGTGTTGAGCTCGGCCTTCATCGAAGCATCGGAAGCTTTCAAGTTGACTGCGCCGGCAATCACCACGAGGGACTTGTTGCCCTCCATCAAGAACTGATCGATTCGGCGGAGTTCCTTCTCGGTGTAGTCCTTAGTTGGTTGCGTGATGATGATGCCCGCGAGTTCCTTGTTGATCTCGGCATCGCCGTTCTGCAGATCGACGTCCTCGATCTTGTAGAAGGGCAGCGCCTGATCGAGGATTCCCTTCATTGACGGGCCGCCGCGACCACCTTGTGCCGCCACGAGGTTCGTGTCGGTCAGCTTGATCTCGTCTTTGCCCGTGATCACCCCAACTTTGGTGGTGATGTTGTCGGCCCGGTCGCGCAGCTCGCGAATTTTGTTGGTGATCCAAAATTCGAGGCCCTGCGATGAGTCGGGCGAAAGTATCGGAATCGCTTCCTTCTCGCTGCCGTACTTGAGGGCCATACCCATGAAGCCGCGCGAGATCGTCGCTTGATCGCGTCCTGTCTCGCTGCCTTCACCGAACGCTGCTTCTTGCAAACCGGCCTCTTTGGCGGCCGTCTTTTGCTCGTCCGTCTTGGGCTCGATGATCGAGTAATGGAGTTTGCCTCCGGAGGCCGTCTCGTATTCGCCCATCAGATCGCTGAGATCCTGGATGAACGCCTCATGCTTGGGCAAACCACGCGTGACGTAGATATCGACCTGAAGATCTTGCTTCAGACCTTCGCGAACCAGACGCGCCGAACCCTTGGAAAGGGTGAAGCGCTCGCTCTTCGTCATGTCGAAACGTTTGTAGAAACCGAACGAGACGACGTTGGCCATGACGAGAATCACGGCGACGAGGAGCAGGTAGACGCTGGTTTCCGCTCGGGCTTTCGTTTTGCGTTCCATCGCCATTCTCCTCACGCCCACTTCCGTCGCTCGAGAGCCCGGAAGGCGACCATCAGGCAGCCCAGGGTGATCGAGACGAAGTAGACGATGTCACGGGTGTTGATCAGGCCCTTGGCGAAGGGCGCAAGCCGCGAGTTGAAACTGATGAAGGACACGACCTCGCGAGCCCAAGGCGTTCCGAGTTTGTCCGCCGATCCCCCGATGCCGTACAAGACAAACAGGATCACGACGGTGACGAAAAACGCGATGGGTTGACTCTCCGTCAGCGCCGAAACGAGCAAGCCAATCGAGACTGCTGCTGCGCTGAAGAGCACCAAGCCGAAGTAG
>DAOMZH010001688.1:0-1561 GCA_035437985.1 Polyangium sp. (in: bacteria)
ACGTGAATGACACATTCGGTATGAAATCAGAATCATCAGGGTCGTGCTCGGTGAAGCCGTCCGAATACGAGACGAGCAAATCGGGATTCGACGCTTGATTGTGGAAAATTTGAAGCTCGTTTCCGAGGAACAGCACGACGTCAGCCGCGCCGTCACCATTGACGTCTCCGATTCGAGGCCCGCGAGGGTCGGCGAGCGTGACGGCGTCGCCAAGCTGCGCCTCGAAGGGGATTTCCGCGTCGATGCGCTCGAAGGTAAAACCATCGCTTCCGCTCGTCGCGCGCAGGACATACCATTTCGGCAATTCTGGCGGCTCGCTCATGGGCATGAGTAGATCCGTGCGTCCATCGCCATCCCAATCGAGCGGTGTTGCCAGGTGAAAGTACGTGTCCTGCGGGAAAAGCCCGTCCCATTTCAAGCTGTCCGCGGGTTTGTCCGCAAAGTGGCCGCCTGTATTCATCCACGTACGCAATCGCCCGTCGGATGCACCCGACGTGATTACATCGGGCAAACCATCTGCGTTGACATCCGCGAAACTCACGCGTCCCGGACTCGACGGAATGGGCAACTTCGTGTCCCACGCTTTCCACGTCCCGTCCCCGTTCCGCTCGAGCGCGCTGTACGTTTTTGTCTGCGTCGACGGAGTGCCCCCGATGTTGAACATCCCCGGCAAAATCAGGTCGACTTTGCCATTTCGATTCACGTCCACCGTGCGTAATTCGACCGCGCAACCAATGCCCGCGAGCTCCTCGATGTTCGTTCCCGTTGCCTCGAATCCCCCCGGCCTCCATAAATGCGCAGTCCAAACGGCTTGGCTTGGATTTTCTGCGGGCGTGTCCCCGTGATCCTCGCATTGAATGAGGTCCCCAACTCCATCCCCGTCGACGTCGGCAAGATGCACGGATCCACCCGCGCCGCGAAGCTGCTTCGGTGCGGATCCGAGCGGGAAAGGACGCTCGATTCCAGTGGGGAGTTCGTCGAAAGTGCCATCTGCTTTCGAGAGCAGCACGATATGGTTGTTTTTCCTGCCGTACACGTCGTGCACGAGCACGTCCATACGGCCGTCTTGATCGTAATCGATCGCCGTGCCGAGTTCAGGCTGCATTTGTGTAGGATCTGCGGGGCCCGATGGGTCTTGCACGACGGACCATGTTTGCGTAAACGCGACCTTCGAAGCGCCGAACGCATTGCCTTGGTTTCTGGCAAGGTTCCATTCCGTGATTGGATTGTCCGGCGTCGATAACGTCGGATTCGTATCTGGCGAAAGCAGGTCATCGAGGCCGTCGCCATTGAAATCGGCCAGCATGTAGCTCGCAAGCCGCGACGTCGACGCCGTAATCTTCGTCGCAACGTGCTCGAATCCCCTACGTGAATTTGCGTATTGAAATCGCGTCTCAGGTTTGCATGCGCCGTCAGCGCCACACACTTGCACCGATTCGAGCCGCGTGCGGCCCGTCGTTTCGCTTTGCTCGTACGCAAATTGGTACCGAAGCACCAACTCGTCATCGACGCGAGTCTGGACCTCATCGAGCCGCAACGCGCTTTGGAACTCCATGCCGGC
>DAOMZH010001689.1:0-1561 GCA_035437985.1 Polyangium sp. (in: bacteria)
GTGTGAATCAACGCGAGGGATTCCGCCCGTCTGATAGCCCTTTCCTTGGAAGCTATGCTATCATCTTTCGACGCTCGGCCGTCGACGCGCTACGCGACATCCTCGACGCACATGGTGAACTTCTGCCCCTCGAAGACGAAGGCGGCGTCGAGCTATTTGCCTACAATCCGCGAGCGCTCGAAGCGTTGGATCACGAGCGCACAGCGGGATCACGGGACAAACAGGGTCGAGTTTATCTGCCGAACAATCACGTGTTTATTCCCTCCGTCGTAGAAGGTGTGGACAGCTTTCGCCAAGCAGCAAAACAACGCGGGGGAATTTACCTCGGCGAACGCTTCCTCCAGCGCTGGAAACAAGCCAAACTCAAAGGCTTGGATTTCATTCTCGCCTGGGATTCCGACTTGCCCCCCGAAGCGCAACCGAACGTGTGGACGTCGAAGCCGGTCAAGCTTTGAGCCGGCTTGCCCACCTATCTCCAATTTAATGCGGTTGATAACTGTTCAAATGGCGCGCGACGTTGAGCAGGACAATCTGCACCCTGTCGTCGAGCGCCGCTGGGTCGGAGCGCCGATCTCCAGCTAAAATGCGTTCGATTTCGGGCCGAAATGTCAATACTTCCGCCCAAAGCTCGTCTGGGGTCGGGGGCTCGGGGGTTGGGCTTGAGGTTCGGTATCATCGTGCACTACAAACGCCGCGATTTCCGAACGGTAACAAGAAAAGTTGGCGGTCGCGACGATTTTGTTTCGCGCGGCGACTATTGAGGTGCCTGAAGAAAAATCGATACCTGCGCTGATGTATGTCGTTTAGGCAAGTGTTGACGCGACATTTGCCGTTCGCGACGAGGTTCACTCGGTGGACTTTGGCGGGGGCAGCAAATCGCGGCATGACCACGCCTGTTCTCGCGTCGGCTGTGCTTATCGCTTGGGCCAATGAGGTGCACAGCCGGCGCGGGGACGGGTTTTTCTACCCGAAGAGGTTCCCATGACGCAGTTTCTGCAACGGTTACGGGAATGGTTCGTCATGGCATTTCGTCGACCACCGATGCCAGCATTGACGAATCATTTGCCACCTGTCCCGTTGGGCATGTACGCCGGTCGCGCCGGTGATTCATTGCCACCGCATAACGTCTTTGAACGGCACGAGGCCATGCTGTTGGAGATCATGCGCGCGCCGCGGGAGTATGCCGAGGCTGCGATTCTTGTCGGGCGCGCGGCGCATGCATTACGTGCCCGCGGGGATAATATTTATGCCGAAGGGATTGTCGTTTTTGCGCTGTCGCGCATGGTGCCAGGGCCCGACGGGACAATCTCATTTTCACGATTGCGTACACGTTTGGGCGATCTGCCCTCACAAAAAAGTCTCATTGCAACGTTGTTGCGGCTCGAAGAACAAGGCGTTGTCGTATTCGATGGAGATAAGGACGACGCTGCGAATGCTTCGCGGTTCATGCGTCTCGACGATGTGCGGATTCGATTGTGCGTGCGGCCGTAGTTTGAACCATGGCCCATGTCCTCGCTCCCGCCTGATTCGTTTCTGTCCGCCATTGACTCGAAAAC
Organism: Polyangium sp. (in: bacteria); assembly: GCA_035437985.1. GTDB lineage: Bacteria > Myxococcota_A > Polyangia > Polyangiales > Polyangiaceae > Polyangium. Next base: position 1,557 of record DAOMZH010001689.1, read on the forward strand.
GACTT
>DAOMZH010001690.1:0-1560 GCA_035437985.1 Polyangium sp. (in: bacteria)
GCGCGCCAGCGCGGCGAGAAGTACATCTCGTTGCGCTCGACGTCGAAGTCCCACGCCGGACGCCAGCGTGCCTGGCGGACCGCGCGCACGACGCGCCCGCCGACCATGCGCTCGACCTCGGCGACCGCGCGCTGCCAGCGCGGCCCGAGCGCGGCACGCCAGCCCTGCTCGTCGCTTCCGGCCACCGCCACCGTCAGAAGCGGATCGGGCAGCTCGACGGGCCTTGGCCAAAGCGAGTTTTCAGCGAATTAATTCCGAGCGGGCGAGTTTTCAACACGCCGATCTCACGAGTGCGAGTTTCCGGCATGCGCGATTGGTTGGCGCTTCGTTCGAGAATGCGAACTTGACGAGCGCGTCCCTCAGCGATGCCAATTTGCGGGGAGCCGTGTTGCGAGACGCCAACATGTATCGGACCGAAACGTGGAATGCCACGATCGATCGTGATGAATTGGCCCGAGCAATGGGTCGAAAGAAGTAAATTCGGAGGGGAGAAAATCATGACGTTTCAGCAAACCCTCGTGTCGGTTGCCGTGGCGGTGGCTGCGGGAATCCTCATTGGCGCCGAGCGCCAGCAGGCCCAAGCATCCGTCACTGTCGAACCGAATGGGGTTGTCGAACCGAACAGTCGGCACACCTCCACGGATTTCGGCGGAATTCGAACTTTTCCCCTGATTGCGTTACTTGGGGCATTGGGAGCATTGCTGCGTCCTTTTGCTGGCATCTGGTTGCTCGGGGGATTGCTGTTTGGCGTCATTGTGCTCATTGCCGTTTCTCATGCGTGGAGTGGGCAACGTGGAGGCATTGGCATTTCATCGGAAGTCGCCGCGCTCATTACGTACGTATTGGGCGCGCTGGCCATGATGAACGACCTCGTTCCCGACGATTCGCAGCGTTATTTATTGGTTGCTGGATGTGCGGCGACGACCTTGGCCCTGCTGGCGTTGAAGCAGCCAATGCATCAATTCGTTGGTCGAATTTCGGCGGATGACGTGTATGCAACGACGAAATTTTTAATCCTCGGGCTCATCGTTTTGCCAGTCTTGCCGAATCAAGCCTATGGCCCCTTGAATGTGCTGAATCCCTTCAAGATCGGCATGATGATTCTGCTCGTTGCCGGAATTAGTTTTACGGGGTACCTGGCCTCGCGGCTAGTCGGGCAAGATCGAGGGCTTTTGCTCACTGGATTTCTTGGGGGGCTCGTTTCTTCGACGGCGGTGACGCTCACGTACGCGGGTAAGGCGAAAAAAGAGAGTCGATTGGCTCCGCTTTGTGCCGTAGCGATTGTCGTGGCTTGTTCGACGATGTTCGCGCGAATTGTCGCAGTCGTAGCGGTCGTGGATCGTCAATTGCTTTCGGCACTGGCCTGGTCGCTCGGAACGATGGCGGTGGTTGGATTTCTCGCGTCTGTCGTTCTTTTTCTGAAAACACGACGAATGGAAGCTGAATCAAAGGCTGATCCAGCGGAATCCAAATCGAGTGGAAATGCCGTGTCCCTGCGCAATCCATTCGAACTGAAACAAGCGGTCACGTTTGGCTTGCTTTATGGCGCCGTGCTTTTCG
>DAOMZH010001691.1:0-1552 GCA_035437985.1 Polyangium sp. (in: bacteria)
ATCACAGGGCCCCTACGAACACGCAATCTTCGGCATACACACGACAAGCGCAGACTGAATGTTTGGCTATGATGGCGCCGCCATGACCTCCGCGTTCAACGAACAAAGCTCGCAGACCCGAATTCGCGTCGAGGACGATCGCACCGGCATGCATCCCGTCGTGCTGCGTCGAGCCTTCACGGATCACATCCAGTTCTCGCGTGCTCGGGACATCGACAACGCCACGAACTTCGATCGCTTCGTCGCGTTGTGCCTCGCGGTGCGGGATCGCTTGGTTCAGCGTTGGTCGCAAACACAACGCACCTATTACGAAAAAGGTGTCAAACGCGCCTACTACCTTTCCGCGGAGTTTCTCCTCGGACGCGCCCTGCAATCCAACCTGCAAGCCCTCGGTGTCGAAGACGAGTACCGCGCTGTGCTTCGCGATCTCGGCATCAGTCTCGATGATCTCATCGAACAAGAACCCGACGCAGGTCTTGGCAACGGCGGCCTCGGAAGACTCGCCGCCTGCATCCTCGATTCCATGGCCACGCTGCAACTGCCCGGGTACGGCTACGGAATTCGTTACGAGTTCGGAATATTCGAACAAGCCATCCGCAACGGAGGACAAGTCGAGCGCGCTGACGAGTGGCTCAAGTTTGGCAATCCGTGGGAGGTCGAACGACCTGAATACGCGGTCGCCGTGGGTTTCGGAGGACGAACCGAAATGGTTCCCGACGGACGCGGAGGATTTCGGGTCTTGTGGCATCCTGCCGATCAGGTACTCGGGGTTCCATACGACACACCCATTGCCGGCTTTCGAACGAACACCGTCAACACGCTCCGTCTGTGGGCTGCTCGCGCGCACCAAGACTTCGACTTCAGCTTGTTCAACGCTGGCGACTACGTGCGCGCCGTGCAGGCGAAAAACCATTCTGAAGTCATCTCCAAAGTGCTCTACCCGAATGACAACTTCGACGCGGGCAAAGAACTTCGTTTGCGTCAGGAATACTTTTTCGTCGCTTGTTCCATTCACGACATCGTCTGGCGGCACGCAAAAACCAACGACGACTTTTCCAACTTCGGCGCGATGGTCGCCATGCAACTCAACGACACGCATCCCGCGATCGCGATCGCGGAGCTCATGCGCGTGCTCGTGGACGAACGCGGACTCACCTGGGACGCAGCGTGGAAACAGACCGTCGCCGCGTTTGGATATACGAACCACACCTTGATGCCCGAAGCTCTCGAGCGCTGGCCCGCCAACTTGTTCGCGCGTCTGCTCCCGCGGCACCTCGAAATCATCCACGAGATCAACCGTCGTTTTCTGCGCGAAGTCACCGTCGCTTTTCCCTACGATCAGGGTCGCGCGGCACGCATGAGCATCTTCGAAGACGGACCCGAACGCATGGTCCGCATGGCACATCTCGCCGTCGTCGGATCGCACTCGAGCAACGGCGTCGCCAAGCTTCACACGGAGCCCATCAAGAAGGAGCTTCTGCGCGACTTCTACGTGCTCTGGCCGGAACGTTTTACCAACAAAACCAACGGCGTTACCCCACGTCGTTGGCTC
>DAOMZH010001692.1:0-1548 GCA_035437985.1 Polyangium sp. (in: bacteria)
CGTTGCTGGTCAAAGGGACGGGGTGATTTACCTCGTGTGCGTGCATCATTCCGGCAGAGGAATGAAGTCCACTTCGTCGCCGGGCACTTTGGGGAACCGGCCTTCACGCCAGTCGGCTTTCGCGCGTTCGATCCGCTCTTTCGAACTGCCCACGAAGTTCCAAAAAATATGCCGGTCTCCGTCGAGCTTTTCGCCGCCGAGCAACATCACGCGGGCACCTTCTGCCGACTGGATCTTCACGGCGTCGTGCGGACGAAAGACGACCATCGTGCCGGTCTCGTACGTCTCATTCTCCACGGCAATCGTTCCTTCGGCAACGTATGCAGCCCGTTCCTCGTGCAAGTCCGGCAAAGTCAACTCGGCATTGGCCTCCAAACATGCTTCGACGTAATGCATCGGCGACAGAACTTCGACGGGCGAGGTCACGCCAAACGCATTGCCTAGAATGACCCGTATGTACACGCCTGGAAAAGACAATGTCGGTAATGTCTTGGCCGGGTGATGGACGAATTGGGGATTCGTCTCTTCGAGCGCCAGCGGCAACGCGAGCCAAAGCTGAATGCCGTGAATGGGGCCGCCTTTTTCGCGCTGCGCCTCGGTTCCTCGTTCGGAATGCACGATTCCTCGACCTGCAACCATCCAATTCACATCGCCCGGCCGGATGACTTGGGCCGAGCCCAAGCTATCGCGATGCATGATTTCTCCTTCGTAGAGGAATGTAACGGTCGCCAAACCAATATGCGGATGAGGGCGAACCGTCAAAGGGTCGTCAGGGCTGAGCATTGCTGGGCCCATATGGTCGAAAAATACAAATGGTCCGACATGCCGCCGCTCGACCGCAGGCAGCGAGCGACGCACACTAAAGGCGCCGATATCACGCAATCGGGGGCGAATGACGAGTTCGATCGACGAGATACCAGATTGGTTGCAATCAGGTTCAGTACCTGGATGATGACTCATAGGACGAGCACCTTAGCCCAAACGCAGCGTCGTGTCCTACGGAAATGCACATTGTGGCCCCGAAAAACCTTTGGCCTCTCAACCAAGCTTGATTCGTGCGCCTTCGCCTACGAGCACGCTCGGGCGACCCGTGCCTACGACATTCGACGGGCACGTCACCGTGGCGCCGATATAGGCCACGCGACATCCATTTACGGTTACCGTTGGATAGCCGTGGCTCACGACCGCGCTATGCGGAACATGCTGTGGGCAGCCGTGATTTTGAAAAGAATCAGTTTCCCGAGCGACTTCGAAACCTTCCGCAAACACGTCAGAACTGAAACTATTGAATGGGCGCGGACGGCATGCGTCGTGCCCCGCGCATAGATCTACTTTGGTCGATACTTCCGGCATGGTCCTACCTCATCTGTTGGGACATGGTTTGAGAATAGAGCATTTCGTAACGATTGGAAATCGAAAATCGTCGAGTCGAGGGTCGTATTTCCTTGCTCACGGAAAACGGACTCCTTAGAGCGTGTCGATCAGGATAGACAGCCGAATCCAGGTTTGTCCGCCCCGGGAGGGTTCGATTTTACGGCGTCGCGGCAC
>DAOMZH010001693.1:0-1548 GCA_035437985.1 Polyangium sp. (in: bacteria)
GTTCCGAATTCCTTTGCGCAGGAGTGCTCGCTCCGATGCTCAGCGCGGACAGCAATGCAGGAAGCGAATCCCAAGTAGGGGATCTCGACGGTTTCATCGAACTGTTTTATCGGCAAAAGCGCGTCCGCGAGGCTTTTGACCGGTATGTGTCAGAGGAATACATCCAGCACAGCGTCGGCATGGCTCAAGGGCGCGAGGCTGCTATGGCTGTGCTGGAACCAATGTTTGCGCGTGAGAACTTCCTCATTGATCCTGTGCGCGTCTTTCGAAACGCGGATCTACTGGCTGTAATCCTGGACGTCCGTGTTGGTGACAGCGCCCGTGCCATGGTGATCGATATCTTTCGCCATGCTCATGGAAAGGTGCTGGAACACTGGGATGTCAAGTTGGAAATTCCCGCGGAACAGCGCGATCACTATTTTGATGGCATGAAACCCGGGGGCATTCCTTGACCATCCGCGGCGCACATCAAGTCTGATCCGCTCATTGCAGGATAGGCGGACCAGCATGCCCTGCGCCTGCACTACTTTGTCAGTCGTCAGGATAATCGGTCCGTTACCTCGTCCCGTCCCGATTCAATACGTGAAGAACGCGGCCTCCACGGATGAGCGCAAGAAATTTCTGGCCCTGTTCGAGTACTTCAAGAAATACGGCGACAAGTACTACGTGGACTGGGTTAATCGCAACTCGTAGTTTCCTCGGCAAGTATGCTTCGGCAGCGTTAAGGTGCCTACAAGACGAGTGAGAACGATGCATCTTAAGTATCTTGACGCGGCGGATTTGGCCGGCCGTTTGGGCTTTGACCGGCTCGTGAACGGCTTGGCGACTGCGTTTCTCGATCGGGTCGACGTGCCGCTTCGGCAGCGTGTCGAGGCGTCGGATGGTCGAGCATTGCTGCTGATGCCGGTTGCCGATGAACGACACGCAGGCGTGAAAATGCTTACGATCGTTCCGGCAAACGCCATGCGCAACGAACCTGTGATTCAGGGTCTTTACGTGGTGTTCGACTTCACGACCGGCAAGCCAATCGCGGCGATGGACGCCGCTGAATTGACGTCGCGTCGCACCGCTGCCGTCTCTGCACTCGCCGCGGATCGTCTCGCGCATCCCAAGGCACAACGACTGCTACTCGTGGGCTCGGGCAATCTCGTGCCGTACTTTGCCGAGGCGCTCTTGTCAGTACGCTCGTTTGCGGCAATCGAGATTTGGGCAAGAGATCCCAACAAGGCGCTGAAGGCAGTCGAGCGGGTAATAGCCCGGACGAAACACCAGAACGTGACCGCTGCGCAGGATCTTGAAGCTGCCGCTCGTGGCGCGGACATGATCAGTTGTTTGACGGGTGCGACCGCCCCCCTGATTCTTGGTGAATGGCTAAAGCAAGGAGCGCATTTGGATCTTGTCGGGAGCCACCGACCCGACATGAGGGAAGCCGATGATGTCGCGTTTGCAAGAGCGCGAATCTTCGTAGACGACAAAGCTGCGGTGTTGGCGGAGTCAGGGGATGTCATGCACCCGTTGGCGAAGGGTGTCATTTCCGCCGAGTCTATT
>DAOMZH010001694.1:0-1548 GCA_035437985.1 Polyangium sp. (in: bacteria)
CATGCACCTTCGCACTCTCGCGCTCGCCCTGCCCCTCGCCCTTTCTGCGATGACCAGCACCTTCCCCTCGCCGGTGTCCGCATCCACCGCCATCACGCGCGCGTGGTTCTCAACGTAATAAATGCGCTCGCCCTCAGCGACGAGGGCTGTGACTGTCGCCCCCTCGTCGATGGTGAGGGTGCACGACGGCGAGTTCGCGGTGCCAGGAGCGTCGTCGTTGCCATCCAAGGGCAGGGCGGTGCGTGCGCCACATGCCGTAGCCGCGGTCAATAGCAAGAGGCCAGCGACATATCGTGAGCCCATGTGTTCGCATATCGCGATCTGGCGGTTACGTCGAGCCCATCATGGTGCTTTGGGCGACGCGTTTTCACTCAATGCGCGGTCATAAACGACTGAGTGCCTCGGATTCGTCTCGACGGACACGCCCGCCCCGGCGATTCGCTTGATACACCGCCAGGTGCAAACACCCCTTGCCTTCTGCCCATTCCCGTGCGTACCATCACGAACTTTCGGGACAATCCTGCTCAGCGAGCCCACGATGCCAGCTTCCCTTCCGCTCAATGAAGCCGAATGGCTCACGCGCAAACGTCGCATCGATCCCCGTCTCGATGCGGCCAAATGGACTTTTGCTCCGCTCAGCGAAACGCCCCTGAACGGGCCATGCCGAAGCGAGGAACAGCTTACGGCGAACGGCCCAGCCTATTACGCTCTTTGGCTCGACGGCCACGTCGTCGCGAGCGTCGAAGCCAAGCGAGTTTCTCGTGATACCCGCAACGTTCTCAGCCAAGTAGCTTACGGCGCACTGAAGGGGAAACGAAATCGTCATCGCGCTTGTGCCCGTCTTCCTGCGCAAACGCCTGCGTTCTACGACGCGCCGTCGTAGACGTGGAGCGGCCGTGCTAATCACCGCAGCAGGCGGCGCACCAGCTTTCTGGTGTTTGGCCACCGCAATAGTTGCAAGTGCCCACGTTTTTCAAACATCTCTCGTAGTTGCATGAGGTGTCGCACGAGGTGGGGGCTCGTTGTGGAGTCGACCCAGGTTCCGAGAGATCGCTCACGTCCGCTTCCGGGTCATCGTCAATGGCTGCGCATCCACTTGCGGCAACGAGCATAGTAAGCAGCGGAAGTACGATTCTGATGAGCTTGATCATTGCATTGCTCCAAGGCACATGGGTCCTCTGACTCGACATGGGCACTGACGAAACTCGTCACGGCGAGTCCGTATATCTGCATGGCATGCCTCCTGTCCACACAGAGGCCAGACCATACGGACTGTCCATGTTCCAAGTCAACCTTAAAACAGAAAAAAGATTGCTAAATGGAATTTGCTCGCAAGACGTACGGATCCGTCGATGAACGTGGCGAACAGCGTCCGCTCATGCTTGCTTGCACCAACCGGTCGTCGCACTCGAGCGGCAGCTTCGCGCGCGCGGATATCAGCCCGTCGTTCGCGGTGCAAGTGGATCCCCCCAGATCCACTTGGTGATGTGGTATGGGCAGATCCCGTCAGCCGCGTTTGGCTCGCGACACCCTGGGCTCGTGGCGGCC
>DAOMZH010001695.1:0-1542 GCA_035437985.1 Polyangium sp. (in: bacteria)
CGCGCGGGAGGTGATTGCCAAGATTCGGCGAAAGATGCCGGAGCGAGGTTGGTCCGTGGCCGAATTACCGTGGCCAAAAACTCCGCCCAAGAAGCTCACGCCGTCAATGGTTCATTTCGTGAGCCAGGTCATTTACGTCGAAGAAATTGCCGGCAAGGGATTTGATCTTCTGGCGGCGGCAACGACGGACGAAGATCTCCGAACTCTTTACAATCGATTCGGCGAGGACGAGCGCCGGCATGCTGAAGGCTTGCGGCACCTTCTCCACATTCATGGCGAAGATGTAGGGCCGCCGGGTCTTGGTTGTGCATTGCTTTTGCAGCAATTCGATTCGCTTGATCCCAAGAGTGATTCGGATGCAATGCTCGTGGCGATGTCCATTCCGGTATTCGAGACGTTCCTCGACGCGGGAACGATTCCATTTCTCCGCGGACATCCCGCCCTTGGCGGCGAAGCTTTCGAACAACTCATTCGCAATATTTGCCGGGACGAATCTTCGCATTTGGCGGTGAATTGGAATGTTGCGCGAAGTGCGGCGAAGACGGTCAAGTCAATGCCATTTCGATCCTGGGGAGGCCTCCGCTTCTTGCTCAATCCAGCGGTCATTCGGGGCACGATCACGGTCCCGGCGTTGTCGATGGATGTGTACGGTTATGCGTATGGCCTCGGATTCGATTTCCGAGCGCTTTTTGGTCCATTCAAACGAATTTTTTCTTTGCACCGCATGTATTCTGAATTTGCCTGGTTCCCGTCGTGGTTTTTATTTCGAGTTTTTGCGGTCTGTGGCATGATCGCTACGGTCGTCGTTTTGCTCCTCGATCGTCTGGTCCCGTTCATTCTGCGCCTGATCACGAAGATTTTGACCGGAATGCTGGATCGTTTGGCGCTCGCATATTTTCCCGAAAAACCTGTTGATTCCCGTAATTCATCATCGACCCCGTTCGTTGCAGAAGGCGCAGCGGTTGGCCCAAGCCCCGCTGTCGCAGAAGGAGAGATCCAATGCTCGTGAGATTCGCGGCGCTTGCATTCATAGCCACGACCGTCGTCGCCTGTTCCGATTCCACGGAACCGCCCTTCGACGAACTTCCCCTCCGCGATGCGCTCGATGCGGATCCCGAGGTGATTGCAACCATGTCGGCCGAGGCGCAGCAATCGCTGGCCACACGGCTTCATGACACGCAACGTATGCAGGCACAGGCCGGTTTTACGACCCGGGTCGAGCCGAGCGACGAGACAATGGAGCGCGGAGCCGTCGAAGCTTTGGTCGTCTCGCTCGATCGTGCGCGCGAGACAAACCAGGATGAAGCTCTGGTTACGGCGACAATCGATAATGTGTCGGCAGATCCTCTGCTCCTGGCGCCACCTGTCGGTTTGGCAGGTAATACCACTGGTGGCAAGGTGATTGATTTCAGCGTCCTCGAGGGGGCTGACGCGGCGTCGCCGACGGCCGAGGCGGAAAAACGCGCCCTTGCTGGGGAAGCCGGATTGATCTTGGCTGATCTTGCTGGACAAACCAATGCGGATCGATTCGTTCGGGTTTCC
>DAOMZH010001696.1:0-1536 GCA_035437985.1 Polyangium sp. (in: bacteria)
AGATTTGCATCTGCTGATTATAATTGAGCGCCCGAGGGATCACTTCCCGATAAATGGGATTCGCAACTTGGTAGTGCCCTTTGATTTTGCGACTGAGCCCCAATCCCAAGACGTAAGCAAAATCGTCATCGAGAACATCTTGCTGCGCTCGAGCACCCGACAACATCGGATCGAGCACCCGACGAACCCGATCTTCTCGCAACCGCGCAATCAACGAATCGATGTGCGAACGTCGTTCCAAAATGATCGTTTCTTTGGCCGCTTCCACATGCGCCGCGGTAATGGGCAAACCGCGATCTTTCAAATCTTTGCGGACGATTTGATCCGCCAATGCATTCGTGAGCCACGGATGGCCTTGTCCCAATTCAAAAATCATCGCAATCGCTGCGGGCTCGAAGCGTTGCCCCGTCTTCGTCGTGTGTTGCAAGAGCAATTCTTCCACGTCGGCCGCCGTGAAATGCCCCAGCGTCATCGCTTCGGCGTTCACGTTGAACGGCGAACTCGTGCCGAGCCACGATATGGCATGACGATCTTCCGTGCGCAGCATGAAATCACGGACTTGTCTTCGCCCCACGAGCGCGATGCTTGCTGGAAATGGCTGCGCGGCGCGGTCGATGTACCCATCGCGAAGCTGCGTCAAAAACGACACCATGGTTTCACCGACCAAACAGTCGGCTTCGTCGAAAAAAATAACCCATGGACGATCACTGTGACGGGCAATGTGTGACAATACCTTGGAAAGCGAGCGACCTGGTGTTTCCAGCAGCGACGCGAGGGGCGGCAGAGGAACATCGGGATGAACCCGGCCACACACTTCGAGGAATTTGTCCAAGATGATCCGAAACGCCTTCGCCAAATCCGATTGCTCACGCGCCGTTTCCAAGTCGACCCACAAGGCACGCCATTGACCGCTTGCATTCAGGTGGTCCTGAAGCCATTTGGCGCAGGTGGTTTTTCCAATCTGCCAACCGCCCGTGAGCGTGAAGTACTTGTGATCGCGAACGAGATCCAGGATCTCGCCCAGCCGTCGTTCGGGCGGGAGCATGTAGTGGATCGTGGGATCACAGGGTCCGGCGATGTTGAACTCGGGTCGCATGCGCGGGACTTTGGCACGACGGGCATGCGTTTGTCAAGTCGCGCATGCCCAGCGAATCCCGGAATGGATCTGTGCATCCGGCGCGAGCTAAACGTCGTGCCGTAGATACGCGTCGGAGACCATGTTGCGTAGGTGTACGAGCTGTCGGCTCCGCGATATCCCGCAGGGCATTGGCACGTGTAGCTATTCACGCCATCGGTGCACGAGCCACCGTTTTGGCAAGGATTCGGGGCGCATTCATTGATGTTCGTCTCGCATGTCGTTCTCCGCATGCGGCGGAGTTTGGCGTGTATGGAGTGATTGATAATTCGCCAATTCATTTCTGCGCCTCAACTTCGAAACAATTCGTGAATCCTTCCCGATACGTGGGAAAACGTAGCGACACCCCAAGCACTTGCTGAATCTTCCGAGCATCGATGCGTCGGTCATTTTGAAGCGTG
>DAOMZH010001697.1:0-1536 GCA_035437985.1 Polyangium sp. (in: bacteria)
TCCCGGAGCTCGTGTACGGCTGCACGATAGGCATGCGGCACGGCCTCCGTTGGTTGCGCTGACGTCGCAAGCGCAGCACTTTGACCAACGGCGCACCAATCACCCTTCGATATCCCAAGGAGCTGCTCTGAACCCCGTCGACGTGCTGGCTCAAAATATTGTTTGATGCGCGGGCTGGTGCTGCTACCTGGAGGCTCTTCCGCTACGTTCTTGGCCATTTCGGACAAGCACCAATCCACGCAGCGATCGCCGAGTGATTTCTTGTCGGTCGAGGCGGAAGGTGATTTTGTGGGTTGGTTTGGCTGCGGCGATGCAGCCGATGGTTCGGCGCCGGCGGACGGGTACCGAACCAACCGAAGCACAGCGTCATTTGTCTTTCGCTTGGCATCGTAGGCTTTTCCACCCGTCAAAACCGATGCTCGCGTGGGGTCCTGCAAGACGTCGACAACCTTCACGGTTTGTCCGTCGAGTACCATTTCGGGTGCAATGTATCGAATGCCGTGGGAATAGTCGGAATACCAAGCTTCAGGATGCGCCGTGCTCACCGGCTGAATGGGTGAGCCGTCGACTGCGTGCCATCCGTAAATCGCGGTTGCGTTGGGTTTGTCAACGAGTTTATTCGAGAGCACCACGTCTTTCTTGTGCCCAGCCAGCAAGCCTTCCCGCCCAGCGCGCGTTTTCTCGATTCGTTGATGATGCTCGACAAACCTTTTTGTCGAGGTCATTGCTCGTAAATCCTGATACGGCTGCGGGGGGAGCTTGGTGCTCGAACGCCAAATCAAATCGACCATATACGCCGTCGGAAGCACTGCACCGATGATGTCCGCGATTTCTTGCGCGGCTTTGCCCCCGACAGGCACACGTACCCAATCGGTGGGATATTCACCAATAGCCAAGTAGTCACTTGCCGCCCGAAAATATCCACGTCCACCTTCGAGGGGGATGTCCACGAACTTCCAAGGGACCATGCCCCCATTCCGCACCGCGTTCACAACGAGTGCGTCGCGTTCGGGGCTCGCCTGCATTTTCTCGATTGTTTTGAGGAATTCGCTTCCCTTCATAACGCAAGCCCGAACAGCAAAGAGGTTTGAATCACTGCTGCGCTTGTATTGAGAAGCCGAACAAAGAATATATTGTTTGGCAAGTCAATCGCAGCGGGGTTTCGCGCAAACACCCGATATCGCACCGACTGGTCGACACCGAGCATTTCAATTGCCAGCTGATCCGTATCGTAGAGTGCCTGGTTCGAGGTGAATACCGCGACGGAATGCGCAAAGTTCGGAACGCGCTCAACATAGTTGGGTCCGGTCACCGCATGATATTTCGTTAATGTGACTCGATTCGTCTCGGTGGCACCACGTGTGCCCGGAGAAACCGATGCGTGTACGCGGACGCGTGGGCCTTTGGCTGATGGATATCCAACTTTCAGGTGGAAGGCAATTGCCGAGATGTTAAGCTGTCCGCCGCGCCCCCAATCGAACTGCACTTTATGGGAAGCCCCGGTGACACCCCATTCGAGCTCGCCAATGAGGTCTT
>DAOMZH010001698.1:0-1524 GCA_035437985.1 Polyangium sp. (in: bacteria)
GGCCACTGTCGATACGGCGGGCCGCGTCGGTGAATATGCGTCATTGGAAATTGGCTCGGGCGGCAAGTTCCACGTGTCCTATAGCCTGATGGTTCCGATCCCGAACACGACGACCTTCCGCGGCAATCTGCGTTATGCAACGCGTCCGACTGCCGCTGCATCGTGGACGTTGTCGACGCTCGAAACCGTAGGCGACGTAGGTCTGTACACCAGCATTGCCGTGGCCAATGGTGGCGACGCGCATATCGGTTATTACGACAAGGGTAATACCGACGCGCGGCACTTCTACCAATGTCCGTAAAGACCCCCAAACCCCCTTTCCGTCCTGGAAAGGGGGTTCGGTTTGCCAGCCCCTGAAATTCTGTCCCACAACGCAAAAATCAATCGTAAGATGAAATAGCTAGCTTATTTCATCCATTCGAGGTAGCTTCTCGCCGCGAGTCTTTTCTTTTTTTCGTGCCGCGAGCGAGGTCATGCTCATCACCCAACAGGGACCAACTTATGTCGAGAATGCGGCGCACACGCTCGATGCGCAGGGGCGAAAAATCGTCGCGGTGCAGCCGTTCGTGGAAGAATACAGAGTGCAAACGGTGTTTGGCCTGGTCCGAGCATTTCGAGACGACCTGTTTTTCGCGCAGCTCGTTTTCTGTCGCCATTGGGTGTCGCGCGAGCGAGCGCGCGAGTTTTTGCCTTTGGCTGTGACCTTGCGCGGCACGACCGTCCGAGCCATTGATGCGAACAATGTTTTTCCTAAAAGTTGCTTCGGTGCCCCGCCGCCGTGACGATCGCACCCTACAAGCGCGCTGTATTCTTGAGCGGGAGAATTTGTAGGTTCGTTTCGCTAGGTCCTTCATGCTACAGTCTTCGCGAGCTTGATTCTCATGCGATTTACACCTCGATTACATCTCGATACACTCCACGGGCCCGAAATCGACGCCTCGCTGCTCGCGGAGCTTTATGCATTGCGCCGCGACCTCATCGATCTCCGCCCGGACGTGCGCGAGGAAGAGGATTTCGCTTCATTTCAGCGTTTTTTTACAAGCGACGGCGCACGCGTCACCTTGATGCGCCAAAGCAATGCATCCATTGTCGGTTTTCTTGGTTGGTATGCTCGAGAGGTGCCAATCTCGCAAGGAAACAGGGTGGCGATTGATGCCGATTATTTTTTCATGAAATCATCGTTGCGTGGGCATTTCATGATGAGTGCCTTGGCATTCGATTGTTATGCTCGGGGTGCGCTCGAATTCAAGAATCCGCACGTGGCCATCGTGGGGCATGGTTATCCGTCCTCCGTCATTTCCGGCGGGCGATTTTCGGATCGCGTGCGTTTTTTACAAGACGCGGACGTGACGTCTTGGGAGCGCGACGTGATGGTTGCATTTGCGGAACGGTTCTGCGCGCAATCGTTCGACCGGGAAAAAGAGATCATTTGCATGCGCACGCTGCCCCGAGAATCGCGCCGGCTTCCAAGAGTGGCGAAAGCGCGGGAGATACTGGCGAGATTCGAGGCGTACAACCCCGATT
>DAOMZH010001699.1:0-1518 GCA_035437985.1 Polyangium sp. (in: bacteria)
GAGACGAACTTCACGACGTACATCAACGAGATCCGCGATTCGAAGGCAGAGATCGTGTACGCGCCGATTTTTTACAACGCGATGGTACCGATCGCGCGCCAAGCAAAAGCTGCCGGAATGCCGGGAAATATGTTTGTCGGAGGCGATGGGTGGGATGCCGATACGCTTCTCAAAGACGCCGGTGACGAACTCGATGGTGCGTACTTTACAAACCACTACGCGCCCGATGTTCCGTGGCCGAATGCGCAAGCGTTCCTGAAAGCCTACACGGCGCGTTTCAGCGGACGAATCCCGACCAGCCTCGCAGCGATGGGGTACGACTCGGCCAAACTGCTCTTCGATGCCATCGGCCGCACGAAGACGGACACGCCCGAAGGCATTCGCGACGCGATCGCCGAGACGAAAGGGTTTGCCGGAGCAACGGGGACGATCACGATCGATCCAGCCCGCAACGCCGACAAATCGATCGTGATCGTGCAGATCAAAAACAAGAAATTCACCTATTACTCTGCCGTAAACGATAAACACTGACGCACCTCGGCCCATGCGCTTCCCGCGTCGGTCTGGTTTCGGTTACCCTCTGCCCCCGCTGTTTCCGGCTCGAGGTTTGGTGGCTCCATGATCATGAAGATCGTCAACGCCCTTGTTACAGGGCTCGCCCAAGGGTCGATGATTGCTCTCGTCGCGCTTGGCTACACGATGGTCTACGGCATCTTGAAGCTCATCAACTTCGCGCATAGCGAAGTCTTCATGATGGCGGCCTTCGTGGGACTGTTTGCCATCACGGGGTTGGGCGGGAAAGACGCTCCGGTGCTCGCTGGTGTGGGCGGAACACTCATCGCGATGCTGTTTGCCGGAGTGCTCGGCATGCTCGTCGAACGCATCGCATACGAACCACTTCGCAAGCGCGGCAAAGGCAAAGCGAACACGCGCATCACCCCGCTCGTGACGGCCCTCGGCATGAGCGTGCTTCTGCAGAACTTGGCGCAGCTTTTGTTCACGGCGCAGTACCGCGGTTATCCGCAGCTGTTGCCGATCGAGCACACGCGCAAGGTCATTTTCATCACGGCGTTCTCCACGATGCTCGCGCTGCAGTTTCTCGTGCACCGAACATGGATGGGCAAAGCAATGCGTGCCCTCAGCGTGAACATCGAAGCTGCGCGTTTGATGGGCATTCGCACCTCACGCGTCATTGCGATCACGTTCATCACAGGCTCGGTGCTCGCAGCGATTGGCGCGGTGCTCTACTGCCTCGATCAGTCACAGGCGTATCCAACGATGGGTGTCGTGATTGGAACGCGAGCGTTCGTCGCGGCGGTCATTGGAGGAATTGGCAGCATTCCTGGGGCGATGTTGGGCGGTTTGCTGATCGGCATCATCGGCGAGTTGACGAAATTGACGCAGTACTCGGGTCTGCAAGACGTCTTGGTTTTTGCGGTTTTGATTGTGGTGCTGCTGGTCAAGCCGACGGGACTTTTGGGCAAACAGTCGATCGAGAAGGTGTAGGGGCCCAAAAGT
>DAOMZH010001700.1:0-1517 GCA_035437985.1 Polyangium sp. (in: bacteria)
GACTTCAATCGCGAGATCTTCGCCCTGGGTGGAACGCCAACGAGCGGTTCGCTGCAAAGCGTTGCTCAATACCTGAAGTCAGGTTGGTCGCGCTGGTCGACCAGCGACTACTGCCCGCCGCTTGGACTCACGTTCCCCACGGCTCTCGATACCAATGATCGCACGTGTCGCAACATCAACATCCTGCTGGTGACCGACGGTGACGAGAACTGCGGGAATCTCCGGAGTTCAACGACCGTCGCCTCCGATCTCTGGAACAACGGCGTCAACATCGGCGGCAAGATTTGGAAAGTAAGGACCTACGTTATCGCGTTTGCCGGAGCGAACCAGGCAAACACGGATGCCATTGCCACAGCTGGTGGTGTGCCGAATTTTCCGGATGGCCACTCGTCGATCTTGGCCAACAACGAGACGCAACTTTCGAGCGCCCTCAGCGCGATCATCGCCGGCGCGATCAAGCCTGAAGTCTGCAACAACGGCGACGACAACTGCAACGGCTGTACGGACGAAGGGTTCACGCATTATTGCAACGTTCCGACACCGGGTGCGTGTTGCAGCTGGAACACGCTTGCACAACGCACGGCGTGCGGCGCGACCGCGTGTAAGTGTTGCAATTGGACAAACGCGGCCCAACGCGCGACGTGCGTGAGCCAATACCAAGCCTCCATTGCGACAACCCCGCCGAATGGCGATTTGACCTTGTTGCCGTGTACGACCACGACAAACCAGACGGAACCGGCAAACTGGCTCTGTTACAACCCGGGCGACGTTTGCGACAACAACGACAACAACTGTTCGGCCGGGATCGACGAAAACCAAACGAAATGCGGCACTCCGCTCGCGTGTCCGACGGCCGAAGTTTGTAACGGCCGCGATGACGATTGCGACGGCGTTGCCGACGATGGTTTGATGTGTCCGACCTGCGTCTCGTCGACGGAAACCTGCGACGGTTGCGACAACGATTGTGACGGTGTCGCTGACGACGGCGTCATGGCGCAATCATGCATTTTGGGGGTCCAAACCAATCCCGCGCCAAACTGCATTGGTACGCAAGCCTGTGGAGCGCAGCAAACGGTGCCGCAACCGGGGCAATGCGCGGCAGGTGGCGGTTTGCAACCGTGTGTCGCCAATCCGCAAACCGAAACGTGCGACGGCGTCGATAACAACTGCAACGGCATCATCGACGACGGTGTTGCCCCAACAGCGTGCCTTCCTCCGGGAACGCCAGGCGGTCAGGTGTACGGTCCGCCGAGCCAATGCCGACAAGGCTCGCAGGCTTGCGGAAGCATGAACTGCATCGGCTATGTCGGACCTTCGGCGGAAGTTTGCGACGGCATCGACAACGATTGCGACGGTCAGACGGATGAAGGCATCACGGGCGTGGGCATCTGTGTTGGGGGCGACTGTCCCCGGACTGTTCAGGAGAGTGCAGGTACCCGTAGCTCGTGCCCCCGGTCGCGTTCGTGTAGCGCTCATGCGAAAGAGGCGTGGCGGTTTCGAGGTGGACGATGTGGTCA
>DAOMZH010001701.1:0-1511 GCA_035437985.1 Polyangium sp. (in: bacteria)
GAAAGAGCGCAAGTCCATTCTGTTGTTTTTGCACTGCCACGACGGGACGTAAAGTCCTTTTCGACACCGCACGTCCCTCTGCGTGCGTGACGCAGCGACACATCCTTTGCCCACAAGCACCCGACTCGAGCGCGCGGTACGGTGAATGCATGAACAATATCGCTTCTGCCCTCGCTTTGCTCATTGCCCTTCCAGGTTTGCTCGGTTGTGGCGGCTCTACCGAACCCGATGGTCAACCAACAGGATGGGATTCATCCGTGCGCCTGCAATCCGCTCGTGACGAAAATGCCGATCCCCACATCTTCGAAACAAATTTGACCGCTCGCGTTGCAAGCGCAGAGATCATCGCCGGAAAACCCACGCCGGTGTGGACCTACGAAGGCTCATTGCCGGGACCATTCGTGCGGGCCAAACCGGGAGATGATTTGATCGTTCACTTTCGTAATGATTTGCCCAGCCCAACCACGATTCATTGGCACGGCCTGCGCATTCCCGCGACGATGGACGGAACACCCGGGCATTCCCAGGATGAAGTCGCCCCCGGTGGTTCATTCACGTACGAGTTTGTCCTGCCCGATCCAGGTCTTTATTGGTACCATCCGCATTTCGCGTCCTCCGAGCAACTGGGGTTTGGCCTCTATGGGGCCCTACTCGTTGACGACCCGGACGAACCCGAGGACCTTGGAGACGAGCTCGTTTTGGTCCTCTCGGACATTGCGGTCAACGACGACGGATCCTTGGAAAGCCCAGATTCGGGTGGTGATTTCGGCACGCTTTTTGGTCGCGAAGGCAATGTGCTGCTCGTCAACGGTCGATCCAATCCCACAATTGAAGCGCGCGCGGGTCGGCGACAACGGTGGCGAATCGTCAATGCCGCCAAGAGCCGCTATTTTCAGCTCGCGCTCGCCAATCACACCTTCACGCGGATTGGTGGAGATGGCGGACGCATCGAATCGCCCATTGAATCCGACGAGCTCGTGCTCACTCCGGGCGAACGCGCCGACGTTCTGGTCGTGCCCCGAGGTGCGCCAGGATCAACGTTGGTCGTACGCTGGGTGCCGTTTGATCGTGGATATGGAACGACGTTCAATCGGCCAGAAGAACAACTCTTTCGCATCCACTTGGCCGATCTCGCGCCAGTCACGCCAAACCCTCTGCCAGCACTCGAAAGGCAGATTGTCCCCACGGATCCATCAGGCGCGACAAACGTAATGTTGGAGCTCACGAAAAATGATGTAAATGGGCACCTCGCGATGGGTATCAATGGCATTCCGTCCTGGGATGCAACGCCCCTACCCGCCATGTTGGGAGAAACGCAGGTGTTTGTCGTAAAAAACACGATGGACTTTGCTCATCCATTTCATTTGCATGGTTTTTTCTTCCAAGCGCTCGACGATAGTGGTTCGCCGCGCCGACCTCTCGAATGGAAGGACACGATCGATGTTCCTGTAGGCAAAACAAGTCAGTTTGTCGTAAAGTACGACGAGCGTCCAGGAATGTGGATGTTCCAT
>DAOMZH010001702.1:0-1503 GCA_035437985.1 Polyangium sp. (in: bacteria)
ATGCGGTATTTGCGGATCGGGCGCGGCGACATACGGGTTTGGCGCTCGTGGGGTCCTTTGCGACCGGCCCGGAATCACTCGAGCGGCGTTTTGCCATTACGACGGATTTGCGCATGGCGCCGCATACGAAAATCAAACCCGATATGGGTTCGCCGTGGCATGGTTTGGAATTGACGGATGAATTCACCTTGCCGGTGGCTTTCATTCGCACGCAGGGGGCCAAGGCGTATCGAATCTCGAAAAACAAGGCGATGGCCACCGATGACCTCGATTTTCGCAGTGTGCACGCGCTTGTGGGAACGATGCGCACGGCGGAAGGCGTCAAGTATTATCGGACGAAGGACAAACGGTGGCTCAGTCAACTCGACGTTGGATTGGCGTTGCCTCCGGCTTCATGGCCTGATGATGCGGAAAAAGGCAAAAAGTGGATTGAGATTTCAATTGCGAATCAGACGCTTGTGCTTTGGGAAGGCAAGCGACCCATTTACGTGACGCTCGTGTCGACTGGTCAAGCCGGATTGGATGATCCGAAAAAGACGACCGCGACGGTGCGCGGCATTTTCAAGATTCGCAACAAACACATCACGGCGATGATGGACTCGAACGAAGGATCGGGTGTGGGCGGAGCCAAAACGCAGGTCGCGTCGGCGTCTTCGCCTTCGGAGGGTGGCGGCAAAGCTTCGACAAACAAGACGAAAGCGGCTCCGGCACCGAACAAAGCTCCCGCCAAACCAGCTCCGGCCAAACCTGGTGGGAAGGACAAACCTGGTGACGACAAGAAGGTCGTTCCGCGCCGCGGTGATGGCGAATATGGGGTGACGAAGCGTCGAGGTGAGGGCACATTTCAGCTGCGCGACGTTCCGTATATCCAATATTTCGAGAGCGGCTACGCATTGCATGCGGCCTATTGGCACGACGTTTTCGGTACGCCGCGGAGCCATGGATGTGTCAATCTCGCGCCGGTCGACGCGCATCGAGTGTTTCTCTGGACAGACCCTCCCGTTCCGGAAGGTTGGCATGCGATCAACACGGGTGAAGAATTTGGGGAGGGAACCACGGTCGTGATTCACGAGTGAATCACGAGGCTCGGGCACACCGGATTCGTCGCGATGGTTAACCAACATTATTTTGCTGTCATCCGTTCGTGACAGCGGCGATTTTTTCTGTCACTCCTTCACTAACCTCCACATTTTTTTGCCGAGTACCGCATATGTCCAATCCCGATGCATCTGCGCGTGAGCAGGTGCGCGATCGTGTTCTGCTCGTTGTCGTCTTGACGGTCTTTCTCGACTTGGTCGGGTATGGCATCACGATCCCGCAGCTTCCGTTTTACATCAAAGACATGGCCAGCCCGGAGAAGGCAGGTGAGTACACGGGCCTCATGATCGGCAGCTATTCACTGGCGCAAGCGCTTGCAACGCCGTGGCTGGGGAGTTTGTCGGACAAGTACGGACGGCGTTCGGTCATTCTTTTGAGTTTGCTCGAGAACGCGCTCAGCATGAT
>DAOMZH010001703.1:0-1503 GCA_035437985.1 Polyangium sp. (in: bacteria)
AAAAGCCATTAGATTGGAAATTCGCAGAATATTATTCATATTCAATCAAGGTCCACCATGCGGAGTTGGGGGCGATGTACCTTTTGGCGGGCCACGCTGCAGAAGCCATTCCTCACCTCGAACGAGCAGTTTCGGGTTGTGCCTTGTTCACACAGCCCATTGACGATACGGTCGGACATCAGCGCTTGGGGCTGGCTTATGAAATCACGGGCGACAGGAAAAAAGCTTGTGCCGAATATCAGGTGGTGCTCAACCGATGGGGAAACGCAAAACCTCGCGTAGCGCTAGCCGAAGAAGCACGTAAACATGCGAAAACTCTCGCATGCGTCCCAAAATGAAATTGCCCGCTGTCGTCGCAGCAAAGACAAACCGCGCGCCATATCGAGCGGATTGGCCAGCGCTCAACAGCGTGAACGTCCCAGATTCGCCCTTCCACTTACGAATCCTTCAATGATATCTTCGAGCCGTGCGGCTCACGTCTGCTCCCGCGGTTGCAGTTGGCTCGTTGCTTTGGCGACCTGGACCAGACGCGTACATGTATACGGTCGTCTGCAAAGCGACGTTTCTCTTGAAGCCGAACCAGCCCGCAACGCTGGTTTCTCCAGACGCACCTGCCCCGACGAATTTTCTCTGGCACCGTGACGCCAAGAGCATTGGCGTGCCGACGGACCTCGTTCCGCTCAAACGTAATGTCGACGTTCTCCTCATCGGTCACGCATATGCACCGCAACATCGACCTGTAACCACGCTTCTCGTGGGTTTGTCCGTCGGCGGCATGAACAAGTCGATTCTCGTGACCGGTGATCGCTCGTGGAATGCGAATGGTACCTGTCCGGAACCCGCGCCATTTACACGCATGCCGTTGTGCTGGGAACGAGCGGCAGGGGGTCCCGCGACGTGGAATCCGCTCGGAGTGCCCGTCGGAGCGCGCATCGATCCCACGCAACAACCCCCGATTCCGAATTTGTTGCCGCGTGGGTTCGTCATTCAGAACTCGAACCATTTGATCCCGCCCGTCGGCTTTGGCGCGATCGCTCCACATTGGCCCGCGCGTGCGGCGTACGTGCAGAAATGGGCGGCAACTTGGAATCACGCGAAATGGAACGAAAGCCTGCTGCCGCCGGATCTCGACGCCGGGTACTTCAACGCCGCACCGACCGATCAACAACTCCACGAGCTGCCTGAATCGACACCGATTGTCCTCGACCACTTCCATCCCGACGTTCCACGGCTTGCTACGGTCATCGAAGACATTCGCCCACGAGCTCGGATCACCACCGTCCCTGGTACTGCGCCTCGCGATCTTTGGTTACGACCCGACACACTGCTCATCGACGTCGATCGCACAACGTGCTCGCTCACCTGGCGCGCAACGATTCCTCTGCGCCACCCACAAGAAGACTACGCGATCTACGTAGAGCCAACACGCGGCATTACGGCACCAAATCCGGTCAAGCAACACGCCATGCTCCCGTTTCAGCAAGGTGCTGCAAGCGCACCTGC
>DAOMZH010001704.1:0-1502 GCA_035437985.1 Polyangium sp. (in: bacteria)
CTGCCCTTTTGCGGCCTTGGTCAGGCAAGCGTATCCTGTGGCCATGACCCTCATGCGCCTTGAATTCCTTCGTTCATCGTTTGTCGCGACATCTGCCTTGACATTGAGCCTCTTCGCGTTTGCGGCCTGTGACACGGCAGATACGAACACCACTGATCCTCGACCGGTGTGCCCTCCCGATGCCGGAACGGATTGTATCGGCCCTACGGGAGGCGGGACAAACACGAGCGGCGGAGGTTCGAGCGGCAATGGTGGGGCAGGGGGTTCATCCGCGACAAACGACATCACGGGCAAGGTCGCGGTTCTCGACGAAAGCAGTTTCTCGCAAGCCTCACCGTTCATCGGAACGACGACGATTCACACGACCTCGGCCGCAGGCATGCCCATCGAAGCTCAATACGGAGACATGATGCCGTCGTTCTCGTTGGCCGACGTCATGAATGGTTCCACGTGGTTCTTCGTGGAGGACAAGACGCTCGGAGCAACCGGCATCTACTCGACGTTCTCCATCCTCAACATTCCTACCAGTAGTCCAGTGACGCTGCCCGTCGTCGATCGCAACCTCGTGACGTCGATCGCGGGGACGTTGCCATCACCCATCACCGTTGATCCGTCCCAAGGTGTGCTTGTTTTGAAGGTGATCCGCAATGGTCTACCCTTGGCTGGGGTGACGTTGACGACGCCTCCGTCCGGAGCGACCTTGGCCTACGACATCGGGGTTGGTTTGTACTCAAACCAAGTGCAAGAAACGGGACAAGCCGGCGTGATCTTGGTGTTCAACGTCAGCGGTCCGAGTAATCCCGAGTTGCAAATGTTCACGTTGAAAGACGTCAATCAGCAAGCGTATGTCATCCCGGTCAAGGTTCAAGCCGGCGCAGCGACGTTTGCGGGATTTTCGCTTTAGCGCGACGGCCAGGACGATGCTTCGGGCTTGCGTAAGGCACGTTCGAGCGCCTCGCGAGCACTCGAGAATGCGCGTTCGAGGTCCTGCGCGAGCCGCTTGACCGTGTCGAGATCCCCAGCCTCGGCCTTGCTTTCGATGTCCGCAAACAAGGCGGCAAGGCGACGCGCTCCAACAGTGCCGCTTCCACCTTTGAGCGAATGCGCAATGAGTTCGGCTTGCTTCAAATCGCGATTGTCGATCGCCACGCGCAACGTCGTCATCCGCCGCGGCGTATCGATACAAAACGACTGTACGATTTCGTTGGCGATCCCTCCGTCGCCGAGTGCGCCCAGCTGGCGCAATTGTTCGAGCGGCCCAGGATCGAAAACCTCCGTGGACAAACTCGTCTCTACTTCGCCGCGCCCTGCAATACGTGCCCCTGCTAGCTCGAGTGCCGCGCGGAGTTCGTCCACACGAACCGGTTTGGCGATGTAGTGATCCATTCCGGCTTCGAGGCCTCTCTCACGATCTCCAGGCATGGCGTTCGCGGTCATGGCGATGATGAAGTGCCGTTCTTCGGCGTCCCACTCGCGACAGATGATCCGCGTGTCTTTGTAGC